>DAOTYG010000030.1:0-22405 GCA_034435155.1 Anaerolineae bacterium
TAGCCGCCGGCGCGGGGTGGCACACCCCGCGCGAGCACAAGATAGCCGCCGGCGCGGGGTGGCACACCCCGCGCGAGCACAAGATAGCCGCCGGCGCGGGGTGGCACACCCCACGCGAGCACAAGATAGCGCCGGCGCGGGGTGGCACACCCCACGCGAGCACAAGATAGCCGCCGGCGCGGGGTGGCACACCCCACGCGAGCACGGTCGCGCAGCAGATTTTCGTTCTACGGGGTGCGCCCCGCCTGACTCGCGGCGGGTGGGCCGGGCAGACCGCCGAGGAGCACGAGATCATAGACCCGCCGCGAGCCTGGTGTGCCAAGGTCCTTCAGTTTCAACCGCCAGCCTCCTGGAGCTGTGTGATAGCCTGCCGGGCACAGACCTGCTGGCAGACGGTACAGCCGGTACAGAGCAGGTGGTTGATGCGCACCTCGTCGGGGCTGACCCGGTATAGGGCCGGGCAGCCGATCCGCAGGCATAGCCCGCAGCCATTGCACCGCTCCGGGTTGATGGTCAGAGCCGGTTGGGGTGGGATCCGCAGGGCGCACGGGGCCTGGGTGATGACCACGGCCGGCTCACTGGCCTCCAGGCCGGCGCGGATGGCTGCCTCTGTGGCCTTGATGTCGTGAGGGTTGACCACCGTCACGTGCTGGATACCCATAGACCGGGCCATATCGGCCGGGTCAATGGCGGTGGTCTCGGCCCCCTGTAAGGTGCGACCAGTGCCGGGGTGATCCTGATGGCCGGTCATAGCCGTGATCCGATTGTCCATGATGATGACCAGGCAGGCGCCCCGGTTATAGGCCGTGTTGAGGAGGGCGGGCAGGCCGGTGTGGAAGAATGTCGAATCGCCGATGACAGCCACAGCCCGGTCGGCCAGACCGGCCTTGTCCGCGCCGTGGAGTTGGCCAATGCCGGCCCCCATGCAGCCGCAGGTGTCTATGGTGGATAACGGTGGGGTCACACCCAGGGTATAACAGCCGATGTCGCCAAAGACGACCAGCTTGAGTTTTTTCAGGACGTGGAACACGCCCCGATGGGGACAGCCAGGGCATAGGACGGGCGGGCGCGGCGGCAACGGGGGGAGTTGGGCCATCACGTTGGGCAGCGGGGCCGGTGCCGGTATCAGCCCGGCCTTCGCCAGCCCGGCCCGCACCACGTCTGGATTGAACTCGCCCCATAGCGGGAATAGCCCCTCATCCAGCTTGCCCCGGCAGTTTACGCCCAGCAGCCGGACCTGCTCCTCCCAGAAGGGGTCCAGGTCCTCGATGACCACCACCTGATCCACACTGGCCGCGAACTCTCGAATCTGGCGGCGCGGCACTGGATAGCTCAGGCCCAGCTTGAGATAGCTGGCCTCCGGCAACACCTCTTTGGCGTACTGATAGGCGATGCCGCCGGTGATGATGCCCACGGCCGGGTTCCCCGGCTCGACGCGGTTCACACCGGCGATCTCGGCCCATGCCGCCAGGTCCTGGATCCGCTGCTCGATGAGGGGATGCCGACGGCGGGCATTGCCGGGAACCATGACATAGCGAGGGATGTCGCGGGTCCAGTGGGGCGGCTCGGTCGGCGGTGCTGGCGGCAGGGCTGTCTCCCCAGTCGGTACGTTCACCACGGTGTACGAGTGGCAGACGCGAGTGGTGAGACGCAACAGCACCGGCGTCTCAAACTGGTGGCTCAGGTGCACCGCTTGCCGGACGAAATCATACGCCTCCTGGCTGTCTGACGGCTCCAGCATGGGCAGTTTGGCAAATCTGGCATAATGGCGATTGTCCTGTTCATTCTGCGACGAGTGCATCCCCGGGTCATCAGCGGTGACGATGACCAGGGCACCAGGGACGCCGGTCATGCTGGCGTAGAACAGGGGGTCGGCGGCCACGTTCAGGCCCACGTGCTTCATGGCGCAGAGCGCACTGACCCCCACGTATGCCGCGCCGATGGCCACGTCCAGGGCTACCTTCTCGTTGGGACTCCATTCCGCATAGACGCCCGGATATCGGGCATAATGTTCCAATATCTCCGTAGATGGTGTGCCCGGATAGGCGGCGGCCACGCGCACCCCGGCGTGGTAGGCTCCCAAAGCCACGGCCTCATTGCCGGATAACAATTGTTTCATGGCTTCTCTTCTCCTGTCGGCCCGGCCTCGGCACGGGCTTCAGGTTCAGGCTAATGATAGCAACTGTGTAATTGCTCAGCCTACCCTCCCGCAGGTTGCTGGGAACCGTGTTTCCTGTCTGCGCGCCGTCCACGGGCGTGTCCGCGAAAACGCACGAACCTGCGGGAGGGTGAGCAGTTACGCAACTGTTTTATTGCGATTGTACTACTTTGCTGGCAAAAACACAAGTGGTAAGCCAAGGCCACGACGGGGGTCGAAACCGAATTCCCGCGCGTTGTAACTCCCCTGTAACACCTCCGTAACGGCCTTGGGGTATCATGGGGGGCGTGAGATAGAGATAGAGATAGAGATAGAGATAGAGAGATGGAGATAGAGATAGAGATAGAGAGATGGAGATAGAGATAGAGAGGGGGGATAGAGATGGGGTTCAAGTTCGAGCGGCTGGAGACGTGGCAGCGGGCGATCGACTTTGCCAACGCGATGTTTGACATCGCCGATGCGCTGCCCCAACGATACCAGTTCTCGCTGGGAGAGCAATTGCGGCGGGCCGCCTTGAGCATATCTACCAACGTTGCCGAGGGGTCCGGCCGGGACAACCCCAGGGAATCCCATTACTTCTACCGCATCAGCAAAGGCTCGGTGTATGAGTGCGTAAGCTTGCTGGTGATGATCGGCAAACGCGGATACCTGGAGCGTGAGGCGTATCGGCAACATTACGCCAACGCCGACGAACTCGCCTCCATGATCACCGGTCTTATGCACGCTCAGGATAGAGATAGAGACGAGGGATAGAGATAGAGACGAGGGATAGAGATAGAGACGAGAGATGATGATAGAGACACCTCTCTATCTCCCGTCTCTATCTCCCGTCTCTATCCCGTTTGAGGAAGCTACATGAATCCACAAGAGTTATACAAACAGAAACTGCTCGCCATCCCCGACGCTGTGTCGCTGGTGCAATCGCATCAGACCATCGTGGCGGCGATGGCCGCCTCCGAGCCGCCGGGGCTGCTGGGCGAGCTGGGCCGGCACAAAGACCGCCTGGAAGACGTGACGGTCTGCGTCTGCCTGCCCCTGCGCCTGTACGACTTTGTGCTCCGACCAGAGATGGCCGGCCATTTCTTCGTGGAAAACTGGTTCTACGGCGCGCCGGACCGCGAGGTTCATCCCCAGGGCCGCACCTCCTATATCCCCAATAACCTCCACCAGGCCGCGCGCAGCAAACTGGCGGCCCTGGGCCAGCGCCTGGACATCTTCTGGGGTACGGCCACCCCGCCGGACAGGCACGGCTTTATGTCCCTCTCCCTGGGCCTGGTCATCGAGAAGCAGCTCATGGAAGCCGCCGACCTGGTGGTCCTGGAGATCAACGAGAACCTGCCCTGGACGTTGGGTGATACCCAGGTCCACATCTCGGAGGTGGATTACGTGGTGGAGAACCACGTGCCCCTGTTCGAGTTGCCCCCCGCGCCGCCCACCGATTGGGAACGCGCCATCGGCGGCTATATCGCGGAACTCATCGAGGACGGGGCCACGCTCCAACTGGGCATCGGCGGTATCCCCAACGCCATCGCCGCGTTCCTGATGGAGCGGCGAGATTTGGGCATCCACACCGAGATGTTCACCGATGGCATGGTGGACCTGTATGAGGCCGGCGTCATCACCGGCCGGCGCAAGACCCTCTGGAAAGGCAAGATGGTGGGGGCCTTTGCCCTGGGGACCAGGAAGCTGTATGATTTCCTGGACAACAACCTGGTCGTTGAGTTCCAGCAGGGTTGCGTTACCAACGACCCCTACGTCATCGCCCGCAACCACAAGATGGTGAGCGTGAACACGGCCTTGCAGGTGGACCTCTACGGTCAGGTCTGCTCCCAGAGCATCGGGGCGCGGCACTATAGCGGCACCGGCGGCCAGTTGGATACCCACCGGGGCGCGCAGATGGCCCCCGGCGGGCGCGGGATCATCGCCCTGCGCGCCACGGCCAAAGGTGGCACTGTCTCCACCATCGTGCCCCTGCTGACCGAAGGGGCCGAGGTCACCGTGCCCAGCCAGGACGTGGATACCATCGTCACCGAGTGGGGCGTGGCGGAACTCAAAGGCCGCGCGGTCAAGGATCGCCTGGAGGCCCTGATCCAGGTGGCGCACCCGGACTTTCGCCCCTGGCTCCGCGAGGAGGCCGCCCGGCTCCAGATCGTGCCGCGCCTGGTGGTGCCGGGCTATGAGCTGACCCGGCCGGCCCTGAAAGCCACTGCCCCCGGCGTCACCCCGCAGACCATCAAGCTGGGCACGTTCTGCGACCTGTCCGGGCCGAACGCCGCCATCGGCCTGGCCGTGCTCCGGGGTTACTCAGCCTGCTACGAGCACGTCAATCGCTGGGGCGGCGTGCACGGTCGCCGGCTCGAACTCATCGTCAAGGATGACGCCTTTGACCCCACGCGCACCCGGCTGGCGGTGATGGAACTGGTCACGCAAGACGAGGTGTTTGCCATCGTCAACCCGCTGGGCACGCCCACCAATCTGGCCGTGCTGGAGTATTTGCTGGAAAAGCAGGTCCCGGTCATCTCGCCGCACAGCGGCCTCTCCATCTGGTCGGCGCCGCTCAAACGCACCTATTTCGCCCTTCAGCCCTCGTATCACGTGGAGGGGCAGATCCTGGCCCAGTACGTCCTGGACGAGCTGCGACCATCACGTATCGCCGTGTTCGCGGTGAATGACCGGTTTGGGCAGGAGGGCACGACGGCGTTCTTGGGCGAGCTGGCGCGGGTTGGGGTGCGGCCGGTCGTCACGGTGACGCATCCGGCCGGCGAGTCCCGGCCGGCTGAGTGGGTGGCGGAGCTGGCGGCTCACGAGCCGGACCTGGTATTGCTCTACACCTACGTCAAGCCGGCGGCTGATCTGCTGCGGGCGGCCCAGGCCGCCGGGTTCCGGCCGGCCTGGCTGGGCAGCTATGTGCTCTCCGGGCCGGACCTGTTCCAGCTCGCCGGGTCGGAGGCCACCCACGGCCTGCGCGCGGCCGGCTACCCGGCCGGGCCGCGCCACCATCGCGGCGAGACCCTTTTCCGCCGGCTCCTGGCCCGCGAAACCGGCGACGCGAACCAGACGCCGGGCACTCACAGTCGCATCGGCTACGCGGCAGCCCAACTGGTGGTAGAGGGCCTGCGCCGCGCCGGGCCGCACCTGACGCGCGATAGTTTCATCGCCGCCCTGGAAACCATCACCGATTGGACCGGCGGATTGCTGCCCCCCATCTCCTACAGCGCCACTGACCACCGGGGGTTGACGGCTCTGGCCCTGCTCCGGGCGCGCCACGGCCAATGGCTGGTGGAGAGGGGATTGCTCAAACTGCGAGAATAAAACGTGAAACGTAAAACGTAAAGCGTGAAACGTAATGTGCAGTATGCGATAATTAAGCATTACATTTTACGAAATACGCGACAGGAGGACACATGGCTCGCTATGGCACGATCATCGGTACGGGACACTATCTGCCGGAGATTCAAGTTACCAACGACAAGATCAAAGAGTGGATGGCAGAGGTCAACCCGGCCCTGCCGGACGTGATTGACAGGTTCTACGAGTCCAGCGGCATCCGGCAGCGCTGGTACGCCCCCCGCGAGTGGGTCACGTCGGACATTGCGGTGCCGGCGGCGCAGGCGGCCCTGAAGGCCGCCGGGATCCGGCCGGAGCAACTGGACATGATCCTGCTGGGCACGGACACGCCGGATTACATCACCCCGGCCACCTCGGTGGTGCTGCAACACAAGATCGGCGCGGTGAACGCCGGCACCTACGACATCGGCTGCGCCTGCGCCTCTTTCCCCACCGGCGTCGCCGCCGCCGCCGGGCTGCTCGCCACCAACACCTGGATGAGATACGTCCTGGTCGTCGGCGTCTACATGATGAGCAAGCTGGCCGACCCCCACGACCCAACGGTGTTCTTTTACGGCGACGGGGCCGGGGCCGCCGTGTTGACCGCCGATTCCAAGCCCGGGTTCATCACCTCCGCCTACATCGCCGACGGCTCCTACCATCGGCACTGGGGCATCTACGCCGGCGGCACCTTCGAGCCGGCCACCGTGGAGGCAGTCCAGGCCGGGCGTACTCAGGTGCGCCTGCTCCAACGCTACCCGCCGGAGGTGAACCACGACAACTGGCCCCGGCTGGTGCGGATGCTGGCCGAGCGCGGCGGCTTTGAGTTACAGGACATTGATATGGCTCTCTTTACCCAGGTGCGGCTTCCCTCCATCAAGCTGGTGATGGAGACGCTGGGGTTGCCCCTGGAGAAGACCCACTGGATCATGGAGGACTGGGGCTACACTGGGTCCGCCTGTATCCCCATGTGCCTGGACGACGCCGTTCAGAAAGGTAAGATCAAGTCCGGTGATTTGCTGGTGCTGGTGGGGTCCGGCGTGGGCTACAACCAGGCCGGCGCGGCGTTGCGGATGCCATAACGTCAAACGTCAAGCGTCAAACGTCAAGCGTCAAGCGTCAAACGTCAAACGTGAAACGTCAAAAGTATGCACATGACCTGTAACTTGCGACCTGTGACTTGCGACCTGTGACTTGCGACCTGTGACTTGCGACCTGCGACCTGTGACCTGCGACCTGTGACCTGTGACCTGTGACCTGCGACCTGCGACCTGTGACCTGCGACCTGCGACCTGCGACCTGCGACCTGAGATAGGAGGCTTCCATGGACAGACAGATCCCCCAGGTGCTACCTGGCATCACCTCGCAAATGGTGGACACGCCCCGCATCCGGCTGCACGTGCTCTCTTCCGGCCCGGTGGATGGTGAGCCGGTGGTCTTTATCCACGGCAACTTTTCGGCCAGCACGTACTATGAGGAGACCATGCTGGCCATGCCGCCGCGCTACCGCTGCCTGGCCCCAGACCTGCGCGGTTATGGCCTGACCGAGGACAAATTGATTGACGCGACCCGGGGTGCGCGCGACTGGAGCGATGACCTGGCCGCCCTGTTCACGACCCTGGGGCTGGAGCGGGTCCACCTGGTGGGCTGGTCCCTGGGCGCGGGGCCGGTCCTGCAATACCTGCTCGACCATCCGGCCCGGGTTGCCAGCATCACCCTGCTGGCCCCCATCTCGCCCTACGGTTTCGGCGCGACCAAGGGGCTGGACGGCCAGCCGTGTTTCCCAGACTATGCCGGTTCCGGCGGCGGCGTGGTGGCCCCGGAGTTCATCCGGCGCATCCAGGAGAACGACCGGGGCGCCGAGGACCCCAACTCGCCGCGCAACATCATCAACGCCTTTTACTACAAGCCGCCCTTCCGCGCCGCCCGCGAGGAGGATTTCCTCAGCGCCTCGTTGCTGGAAAAGACCGGCCCCCAGAAATACCCCGGCGACATGGTCCCCTCGCCCAACTGGCCCAACGTGGCCCCGGGCAATTTCGGACCGATCAACGCCACCGCACCCAGGCACTTTAACGTCAGCGGCATCGTGGGGGTGACACCCAAGCCGCCCATCCTGTGGGTCCGTGGCTCCGATGACCAGGTGGTGAGCGACACCTCCATGTTCGATCTGGCGACCCTGGGTAAGCTGGGGTTCGTCCCCGGCTGGCCCGGCGATGAGGTCTTCCCGCCCCAGCCCATGATCGGCCAGACGCGGGCCGTGTTGGAGCAGTACGCGGCCCAGGGCGGGCGTTACCAGGAGCACGTTATCCCGGACACCGCCCACAGCCCGCACATTGAAAAGCCGGCCGAGTTCAACGCCATCTTCCAGGCTTTTTTGGGTCAGGCGTGAGTCGTAAAGCCTACCCTCCCGCAGGTTGTTTGGTTGTTAAAACCTGCGGGAGGGGTAGTCACTGATGCACGGTCCGCGGTCGGCGGTCTGTCACGCATCACGCCACACGAAGGAAAACTCCCATGCCCCACATCGTCGTCAACGGCACCGACCTCTACTATGAGCTACACGGCCCGACCGGCGCCCCGGTGCTGGTCCTGCTGAACGGCATCCTTATGGGCACGGCGAGCTGGCCCTATCAGGTGCCGGTCCTGTCGCAACACTACCGCCTGCTCCTGCACGACTGCCGGGGCCAGTGGCAATCGGCCCATCCAGAGGGGCCGTACACGATGGAACTGCACGCCGACGACCTGGCGGCCCTGTTGGATGCCCTGGACATCCAGCGCGCGCACATCATGGGCATCTCCTATGGCGGCGAGATCGCCATGACCTTCGCCCTCAAGTACCCGGCCCGGGTGCGGAGCCTGGTGCTCAGCTCCACCGTGAGCCATAGCGAGCCGGCGTTGCGGCTCATCATCGCGGGCTGGCTGCGCGCCGCACGCCTGCACGACCCGGACCTGTTCTTCGAGGTCACGGCCACCGACAACTTTAGCGCGGCCTGGATCGCGGCCAACCGGCCGCTCCTGGAGGCGGCCCGGCAACGCTACGCCACGCTGGATTTTGAGGCCGTGGCCCGCCTCTGTGAGTGCTTCCTGGCCTACGACATCCGCGCTTCCCTGGGGCAGATCAAAGCCCCCACGCTGGTGATGGTGGGTGAGGATGACCACCTGAAGGGCCGGGACTATGCCGAATACATCGCCAGCCACATCCCCGGCGCAGAACTGCTCGTCATCCCTCACGCCGGCCACGCCGTCTGCTGGGAGCGGCCCGGCGAGTTCAACACATTGATTTTGGGTTTTCTTGCCAGGCAGTGCGAATCTACGAATTGACGAATCGTAACTGCCTACCCTGAACCCTCCCGCAGGTTAGAAAGGGGCTGGCAACCGATGCAGCCGATCATCTGGGTGCGTCTGCGGCTTCTGGCCTGGTCATTGCGCCCAAACCTGCGGGAGGGTAGGTAGTTACGACGAATCTACGAATTGACGAATCTACGAATGCTCCTCGTCCATTCGTCCATTCGTCCATTCGTCCATTCTTCCACAGGAGAGAACATGACCACCGTAACCATCCGCCAGGATTTCCAGATTGGCGAGCGTGCCACCTTCACCAAGACCATCACCGGGGCTGACGTGAACGCCCTGGCCGATCTCATCGGTGACCATAACCCGGTCCACATGGACGAGGCGTTTGCGGCCCAGACCCGCTTTGGCCGGCGCATCGCCCACGGGGTGTTCACGGCCGGGCTGATCTCGGCCGCCCTGGGCAACGAGCTGCCCGGCCCGGGGGCCATCTATCTCAGCCAGGAGATCCAGTTCAAGGCCCCGGTCTACCTGGGCGACACCGTCACCGCCGTCGTTGAGGTGACGGCCTGGCGGCCCGACAAGCGGATCATCACTTTGAAAACCGATTGCTATAACCAGGACGAAAAGCTGGTGGCCACCGGTCAGGCTGTGCTGCTGGTGGAGCGGCCCAGGGAGTAATGCCTGTACATCCGTCAAACGTCATGCGTCAAACGTCATGCGTCAAACGTCATCCGTCAAACGTCATGCGTCAAACATCATGCGCATTGGAAGGAGGTGATGCTCACCCAACCAACAATTTACCGGTGTACCAGTTTACCAACATACCAGACAGGAGGAGAACGAATGAACAAGCCAGTTGTTTTCGTCATCGTGGCCCTGCTCACCGTGCTGAGCCTGTTGGCCGCCCAGTGTCCGCCGCCGGCCGAGCCGACCAAGGCCCCGGAGCCGACCAAGGCCGCCGAGCCGACCAAAGCCCCGGAGCCGACCAAGCCTCCCGTGCCCACCAATACACCGGAGCCTAAACCCCTCAAGGTGGGTCTGTTGCGTCCGATAAGCGCGGGCCTGGTCATCTATGGCGAGATGGAGGAGCGCGGGTTCAACCTGGGCATCCAATATGCCACCAACGGCACCGGCATCGTGGCTGGCCGCAAGATCGAGGTCATCGTCAAGGATACGGAGGGCAAGCCGGACGTGGGCGTGAGCCGCGCCCGCGAGCTGATCGAGAAGGAAGGGTGCGAGATCCTGGTGGGCGCCTCTTCCAGCGCCGTGACCCTGGGCATCATCGAGGTGGCCAAGGAGTACAAGACCATCATCTTTGTCACTCCGGCCGCCGCCGACCAGATCACCGGCGAGAACTTTAACCCCTACGTCTTCCGCACCGCCTCTTCGGCGGCCCAGGACGCCCTGGCCGGGGCCAAGTATGCGGTCCGCTCCCTGGGCAAAAAGTTCGTGGGCCTGGCCCCGGACTATTCCTGGGGCCATGACCAGATCAAGGTCTGGAAGGAGATCGTGGAGAAGGAAGGCGGCACGTTCGTGGCCGAGGTCTTTGCCCCGGCCGATACCACCGAGTTCACTCCCTACTTCCAGAAGTGTCTGGATAGCGGCGCGGAGGTGCTGTTCGTGGCCTGGGCCGGCGCCGGGGGCGTCCAGCTCTTCAGCCAGATGCAAGAGCAAAAGATCCCGGAGAAGCTCAAGCTTACCACCGGCATCGTGGATAACAAGACCTTCGCCGCCCTGGGCACGGCCCTGGTGGGCAACAAGGGGATGATCAAGTACCACTATACCTTCCCCAAGAACCCGGTGAACGACTGGCTGGTCAAGGAACACCAGGCCAGGTACAACGAGCCGCCGGACCTGTTCACGGACACGAGCTTTGCCGCCGCCCAGGCCCTGGTCCTGGCCCTGCAAAAGACCAACGGCAGCACCAAGGCCGAGGACATGATCAAGGTGTTGGAAGGCATGAGCTGGGACGCGCCCAAGGGCAAGTTCACCTTCCGCAAGGAAGACCATCAGGCCCTCCAGCCCATGTACACCGCCGAGGTGATCCTGGTAGATGGCAAGCCCACCATCAAGCTGGTGGCCGAGCTATCGCCAGAGGATTGCGCCCCGGCGATCACGGCCAAGCGGTAGTAGATAACCAGGCGGGGGAGCGGAGGAGCAGGGAAGCGGAGGAGCAAGGGAGCGGAGGGGCAGAGGAGCCTGGCCTTCTCCGCAGGAACCACGTAAGTGTTTCCTGGTAGTGCTCCCGCTGGACCACAGTCCAGCAAGCCTGCGGCAAGGGCTTGTCCACCGCGAACCAGGCTTCTTGGTAATATGCGCTCTCCGCTCCCCATCTCACGCATCACAATGTCTCACGTTTGACGCCCGACGTTTGACGCCTGACGTTTGACTTTTCACGCATCACGCACCGAGAGGACACCGTATGACAGAGACCGGCATCATCCTGGAGACGCGCCATCTGCGCAAAGACTTTGCGGCCCTGCGGGCCGTGGATGACGTGAGCATCCAGGTTCGCCAGGGCACCCTGCACTCCATCATCGGGCCGAACGGGGCCGGCAAGACCACCCTGTTCAACCTGCTCAGCGGCACCCTCAAGCCCACGGCCGGGCAGGTCTTTTTTAAGGGCCAGGACATCACTCGCCTTTCCGACACCCGCCGTTCGCACCTGGGTATCGGCCGCTCCTTCCAGATCACCAACATCTTTCCCAACCTGACGGCGTTGGAGAACGTGCGTATCGCTGCCCAGTCCCGCGGCCACGATAGCCTCAAGCTGTGGCGGCACTACCGGCACTATCACCGCTACGAGGAGCGGGCCAGGGCGATCCTGGCCGAGGTGGGCCTGGCCGGCAAAGAGCTGCTGATCGCCGGCCTGCTGCCCCACGGTGACCAGCGCAAGCTAGAGATCGCCATCCTGCTGGCCACCGAGCCAGAACTGTTGCTCCTGGATGAGCCGACCTCCGGCATTTCCCGCGAGGAGGTGCCGGCCATCCTGGAGGTCATCGGCCGCATCCGGGCGCGCGGTGACAAGACCATCATGCTGGTGGAGCACAAGATGGACATCGTGATGGGCACCTCCGACGTGGTCACGGTGATGCACCTGGGCAACGTCATCGCTGAGGGCACGCCGGCCGCGATCGCCAGCAACGAAGCGGTGCAAAACGCCTATCTGGGGGGGTTGTACAAGGAAGCCATGCGGGATGCGCTGGCGAAGAATGTGGGGAGCGGTCAGCGGTCAGCGGTCAGCGGTCAGCAGGCAGGGGGCAGGTGGTAACATGGAGCCATTGCTGGAATTGCACGAGGTAAACACGTATATTGGGCAGTTCCACATCCTGGAGGGCGTCTCGTTGACGGTGCCGGCTGGCGCGGTGACGGTGATGCTGGGACGCAACGGAGCCGGCAAGACCACTACCCTCCGCACCATCATGGGCCTCATCCCGCCACGTAGCGGGCGTATCGTCCTGGCGGGACGCGAGGTCCAGGGACTGGCTCCCCATCAAATGGCCCAGTTGGGGGTCGGCTATGTGCCGGAGCACCGGGGCATCTTTGCCGATCTGTCGGTGGCCGAGAATCTCAAGCTGGCCGAGCGCAAGAAGGGCGACCTGGAGCGCAAGGCCGATCTCATCTTTGGCCTGTTCCCAGACCTCAAGCGGCTCATCAAGCTGGGGGGACGCAACCTGTCCGGCGGCCAGCAGCAGATGCTGGCGGTGGCCCGGGCCTTGGTGCCAGATAACAAACTGCTCCTCATTGACGAGCCGACCAAGGGTCTGGCCCCGGTGGTGGTGGAAGCCGTCATGGAGGCCATCCACCAGTTGCGGGAGACCATCACGGTGCTGCTGGTGGAGCAAAACTACCTGGTGGCCTCAGACGTGGGGGAGTATTATACCATCATTGACGTGGGCCGCACCGTGAGCACGGGCACGATGGCGGAACTAAAGACCCACCCGGAGATCGTGGAACGGTATCTGGGGGCGACGTAAAAAGTGAAACGTAAAACGTGAAACGTAATTCGCAGCAAAATTCACGAATCGCGGTTTACGTTTTACGCATTACGTTTTACGTATTACGGAGGTAGGCACTATGCCGATTGAAGAGTTACTCGCCCGCATCATCAACATCACCTTGCAAGGGCTGACCATGGGGATGCTGTTTTTCCTCATCGCGGCCGGGCTGTCGCTCATCTTCGGGTTGATGGACGTGCTGAACTTTGCCCACGGCTCGTTGTTCATGGTGGGGGCCTACGTGGCGCTGACCACCTTCTGGCTCCTGGGCGGCTACCCGCTGAGCGCGATCCCGGCGCAGCAATTGGGGGTGCTGGGCTTTAACACGGCCCCGGTGTTGGTGGCAGATACCAATCTGCGTTTCCTCAGCGCCGTGATCGTCGGCACAATGACCGGCCTGCTGGTGGGGACGCTCGTGGAACGGGGCCTGATCCGCCCCCTGTACAAACGACCCATCTTTCAGATCCTGCTGACCCTGGGCCTGGTCTATGTCATCGCCGAGGTCGTCAAGCTCATCTGGGGGCCGGCCCCGCTGGGCATGGCCAAGCCGGCGCTGCTGACCGGCACGGTGGACATCCTGGGCCGGGCCTTTCCCATCTATAACATCTTTATCATCCTGCTGGGATGCGTGGTCATGGTCGTGGTCTATGCTATCCTGCGGCGCACGCGCATCGGGATCATCATCCGGGCCGGGGTGGAAGACCGGGAGATGGTACAGGCGTTGGGGATCAATGTACAACGGGTGTTCACCGGGGTCTTTGCCCTGGGGGCCGGGCTGGCTGCCCTGGGCGGCGCGGCTGCGGTGCCCTTCCTGGGGGGGATGGCCCCAGAGTACGGCATGGCCTTCCAGTTGAGCGCGTTCGTGGTGGTGGTCATCGGCGGGATGGGTAGTTTCCCGGGGGCCTTTGTGGGGGCCTTGTTGGTAGGGCTGGCTCGCGCCTTTGCCGATTATCAGTTGTCGCCGATCATCGCCCAGGGCATCGTGGTGGGCATGATGGCCCTCGTGCTGTTGGTGCGACCGCAGGGTCTTTTGGGTCGGAAGAAGGAGGGAGGACACTGATGAACTGGTTGAGGAGCTTGCTCAAGGACAACTGGGGCTGGTTCGTGGTCGTCGCCCTCCTGGCCGTGCTGCCGGCCTGGCTCAACAAGTTCGAGCTGGGGTTGCTGATCCAGGTCTTTGTGCTGGCGGTCTTTGCCCTGAGTTATGACCTGCTCATGGGCTACAGCGGCATCCTGAGCTTTGGGCACGCCCTGTTCTTCGGGCTGGGAGCGTATACGGTGGCTCTCCTGCTGCGGGGCGTGAACAACACCCGCGTGTTCGGGCTGACCCTGAACATCGCGCCGCTGCCGTTGCCGGTGGTGTTGGTGGTGGTCATGGTCATCGGCGCGGCCATCGGCGCGTTCCTGCAGGTGGTCTCGCTCCGCGTCAAAGGCGTCTACTTTGCCATGATCACGCTGGCCTTTGCCGAGATGACCTTTATCCTCAGCGCGTCCACCGAGCTGCGGCCCCTCACCGGCGGCGACGAGGGCTTACACGGCATTCCCATCCCGGATGCCATCAGCCCCACCACGGAACGCACCACGTTCTACTTTTTGGCGTTGGGGTTCATGATCCTGATGTACATCCTGGCCCGGCGGCTGGTGAACTCGCCCACCGGCAAGGTGCTGGCCGCCATCCGTGAGAACGAGGCTCGGGCCGCCGCCATCGGCTACAACGTCTTTGTCTACAAGCTGGTGATCCTGATGATCTCTGGGATGCTGGCTGCCCTGTGCGGCGCACTATATATCATGTACTTTCGCAGCGCCACGCCGGACCTGTTGGGCGTGGGGCGCACCATTGATGCGTTGCTCATGACCATCATCGGCGGCATCGGCACCCTGGCCGGGCCGATGCTGGGCGCGGCCGTGCAACGCCTGGCCAGTCATACCCTGGCCGATCTGCCGGCCTTTGAGAAGAGCTGGCCCCTGCTCCTGGGCATCGGCTACATCCTGCTGGTGTTATTCTTCCCCTATGGCATCGTGGGCACGTGGCGGATGCGCCGGAGTCAGGTGATTCGGCAGGTGCGCCGGCTGGTGGGCCGATGATCACGGTTGAGGGTACAGAGCAGGTAACTGCCCACCCTGAAACCTCCCGCAGGTTACTGCTGGTCATTATGCCCCAACCTGCGGGAAGATAGGCAGTTGTATCTTCGGGCCTTCACTGCCCCTCACTCCCCTTTGTCCTCCCTCCCTCCTGGGCCTCGGCCAGAGGAGAGGGGGGATTAAGATGGGGAGCGGTGGCCTTTGGCCGTTGGCATCCTCCCTTTTCCCCCCTCCCCCCTCCTGCCGCCGAAGGCGAGCGGGAAAAGCTGGTACCCCCTGAAAGCCCCCTGCGGTTGCCGGGGCCGGCGGCCTGTAGTATAATGGGTAACCGCCCGTCACACCCGCATGTCGCCCGGCCTGTAACTGCCTGCCCCGCAGGTCCTGCGGGAGGGTAGCCTTCTGGGCATCGGAGGCCAACCATGAATATCCTGGTCACCGGAGCAGCGGGCTTTATCGGCTCGCATCTGGCGGAACGACTCGCTGCCCTGGGCCATACCGTCCGGGGCCTGGATTGCCTGACGGATTTCTATGCCCCGGCCCTCAAAGAACTGAACGTGACCGCGCTGCGGGACCGGGGCATCCCGGTGCTGCCTCTGGATCTGGCAGTGGATGACCTCCAGCCAGCCGTTCAGGATGTCCAGGTCATCTATCACGCGGCAGCGCAACCCGGCCTGGCCTCCACGGCTACGTTTCAGACCTATGTCCGCAACAATATCACGGCCACGTATCGCTTGCTGGAAGCAATCAAGGACTCGGCGACACTCCAGGCTTTCATCTATATCTCCACCTCCTCGGTCTATGGGGCCATCGCCACCGGGGACGAATCCACTGAACCCCGGCCGACCTCGTACTATGGCGTGACCAAGCTGGCCGCCGAGCAGCTCGTGCTGGCTCAGGCCCGGGACCAACGGCTGCCGGCCTGTTCGCTGCGGCTGTTCTCCGTCTATGGTCCCCGCGAGCGACCAGACAAGCTCTATCACCGCCTGATCCGCTGTATCCTGGAAGACCGGCCCCTCCCCTTGTTCGAGGGTAGCGAGCACCATCGGCGCAGTTATACCTATGTGGATGATGCAGTGGACGGATTGGTGGCGGTCCTGGCACGGTGGGAGCGCTGCACAGGCGAGATCTTGAACATCGGCACCGACCAGGCCATCACCACCGGCGAGGGCATCCGCATCGTGGAGGAGATCGTGGGCCGGCGGGTCCAGATTGCCCGCCAACCCCGGCGCGCCGGCGATCAACTCCAGACCCAGGCCAACATCGCCAAGGCCCGTCAGCTCCTGGGTTACAACCCGCTGACGCCGCCGCGCGTTGGCCTGGAAAAAGAAGTGGCCTGGTATCGGCAACACCTCCTGGGCCGGCTTGACCTCTGACCGCCGGGCAGAAAAAGTCGCTCAAAGCGGGTCTGTGACCCGCGTTATACGGCGGTCAGTGCGAAGCCTTAGGCCCCCGGCCCACCCAGTCCGGCCTGGGCCGGGGGCCGGACTGGGTGGGCCTGGCAGACTGCCTGGGAGCACAAATTTCATCTACTGAGTATCCTCACCCCCCGGCATGGCGGTCAGCCTTTATCCCTTGCCTGGCGTCTCGTTTTGCGGTATACTGTAACCGGCCCGCTCTGCCCTGAACCCTCACCCTGGTTGCGCCCAAATCTGGGGAGGATAGGCCGTTACCATTAAGGCTTCAGCATCGGAAAGAGACCATGCTCCGTTTGCACTACGATGCTTTGAGATACATCACTACCCATGGCGATCCGCGCGCCCGGTTGCGAGTATGGACGGCCCTGGGCCGCTCCCAGACCCGGGAGGCGCAGCACGCCCTGCAAGAGCTTTTGGCGTTGCAAAACCAGGACGGTGGCTGGTCGTGGCGGATGGAGCCACGTCGCCCCAGCAGCATCACGGATACAGCGCGCACGGTGGATGCCCTCGTCGGTGCCGGTTTGCCGCCGGCCCATCAGGCCCTCCAACTGGCCCTGGGGTTCTTGTTGCCCCACCAACGCCCGGACGGGGGGTGGTCAGAAAGCTCGGCCTTGCGCAATCACATCCCCTGGGACTGGGAGTGGTATAGCGTGGACTATAGCAGCCCTGGCACTACTGCCTATGTCCTGTACAGCCTGTTTCTGACCGGCCAGCAGCGGAAAGACAGGGCCGTGAAGCAGGGGCTGCGCTTCCTGTGCCAGAGCCAAAACCAGGAGGGGGGCTGGCCGGGCCATGTCGGCCCCACCTATCCTTATGGCACAGATTGGGCCAGCATGTTCCCGGTCATCCGGGCTTTGAAGGTCTGGAACGATAGCCACCGGTGTCGGGCCGCGATTGATCGGGCCCTGGCGGCCATCCGCAGCCACCGTGACCGGTGGGCCGCGCCGGTGGATAATCCTCTGGATACCTTTCTCCTGCTCGGCTATGGGCTGGACCATCCCGATGTGCAGGAGGCCCTGGGCTACCTGATCGCGGCCCAGCGCCCGGACGGGGGCTGGAACTGGTTCGGCGACCTGCCATCCAGTCCCGGCCAGACGGCTAACTGGATCGTGGCCCTGGCCGGGGCCGGGTTTGATCTGACCCCGGCGAAGGGATAAGCGGAGACAGGGATCATGAAGCACCACGAACGTCTGGAGGCCACCCTACACGGCCAGGATACCGACCGCCCGGCCATTAGCCTGTGGCGCCACTGGCCCCACGAGGACCAGCAGGTGGACGGTTTGATCCGCGCCCATCTGACTTTCCAGCAGGCTTATGACTGGGACCTGCTCAAGTTTTCGCCGGCCGGTTCTTATGCGGTGGAGGATTGGGGCGTGCAGACGGCCTTCCGAGGCAGCCCGGAGGGGACCCGGGACTATCTCACCCGCGTTATCCACGAACCAGCCGACTGGGAACGTCTGCCTCCCTTGCCGTTGGATCGGGGCATGATCGGCATCGTCCTGGAGGCCCTGCGCGGCCTGAGCCTGGCCCTGGGGGGCCAGGTGCCGGTCGTCGCCACCATTTTCAGTCCCCTGTCGCTGGCCCAAAAGCTGGCCGGTCCCCGGTTCCTCGACGACCTGCGTCAACAACCCGCCCTGTTCCATGCCGGTCTACACACCATCGCCGAGACCACGGCTCGCCTGGCCAGAGCCAGCGTGGATGCCGGTGCTGACGGCGTGTTCTTTGCCACCCAGTGCGCCACCCGCGCCCTGCTCTCAGAGGATGAATACGCCGTGTTCGGTGAGCCATATGACCTTTTGGTGTTAGAGGCGGTACGCGGGGCCCTGGTGGTGGTCCACATCCACGGTCAGGACATCCTGTTCGACCGTATCGCCCGCTGGCCGGGCGTCCAGGCCATCAACTGGCACGATCGGCGCACTGCCCCGACCATGGCCGAGGCTGGGCAGCGTTTTCCCGGCGCACTCATCGGCGGCCTGGACGAATGGGGGCCGCTGTTACATGGGACGCCGGCCCAGGTGGAGGCCCAGGTGCACCAGGCTATCGCCCAGACCGGGGGGCGGCGACTCATCGTGGGGCCGGGCTGTGTGGTGCCACCGGCGGCCCCACCGGCACATCTGGCGGCCGCTCGCCGCGCCGTGGAGACGTATAGGCCCTGACCATGAGCAGTGAAACCGCTCGTCGGCGCGCCGCAGCCTGGACTCGCGTCCTGGCCGGCCCGCCGCAACCCATCACCCCGTTTTTGGATCGCCAGGCCGAACAAGAGGCTGTGCGGCGACTCTTGCTGGCCCCGCCGGCCCGGCCCAGGCCGGTGGTCCTGCATGGACCGCCGGGCGTTGGCACCACCACCCTGGCGGCGTATCTGGCTGCCCACCAGGCCCCTCAGTTCCCCGGTGGCGTCGTCTGGGCCGATCTGGCCACTGTCAACGGCGATCCGTGGCCCATCCTGGTAGCCTGGCCCCGGATGCTGGGGCTGATCGCCGACTACCCCCCCAACCCGGCTCACCGCCTGCGCAACGTGCGTCGCGCCCTGGACCGGGTCCGTGACCCGTTCCTGGTGATCCTGGATGATGCGCGGGCCATATGGCTCGAGGGCCTCCAACTCCTGGTCCAGCTCCTGCCCGATACAGCTACCTTGCTCGTCACCTCCAGCGAGGCCGCCGTGGCGGCCATGTTGGAGGCCACGGTCGTGCCGGTGAACCCCTGGCCCCTGGCCGTATCCGTCCAGTTGCTCGCTGCCCTGAGTGCCGGGGCCTTGACCGAGGCCTTAGCAGACGGTGTGGCCCGCTACGCCGGGGGCCGGCCCCTGGCCTTGCTCCTGGCGGCACGCGCTGCTGCCCTGGATGGGGTGCCGGCCGTGCTGGATTGCCTGCGCGACCCCGGTCCCTGGTTCGACGTGTTGCGCGAGGCCACCCACGGCGCGGATGACGCCCTCAGCCGTTGCCTGGCGGCCAATTATGCTCTCCTGGCGGCCCAGGCCCCGGCGGATGCCCGGCTGTGGCGCTGGCTGGGGGTCTTTGCCCCGGGGGTGTTCTCCGTAGCGGAGGTGGCTGGCGTCCTGACTGCCGCCGGGCATATCCCCCCGGACGAATCCTCCACGGCGGCCGTAGAAGCGGCTTTGCAACGCCTGGCCGACCGGGGCCTGGTGGAACCAGCCCCCGGCTGGGGCTATCGCCTCCATCCCCAGCTCTATCTGAGTGCGGCCGCCCTGCTAGACCAGGCTGGCGAGACAGCCACTGCCCAACATGCCCATCGTACCTCTTATCTGGCCTACATCCTGGCCCGCCGGAGTCGCCTCGACGAATTGGAGACGGTGCGCACCAACCTCTTGTTGGGCATGGACCGGGCGGTGGAGGCGATGGATTATGCCGCCGTGCGCGGCTACGCCTGGGCTTTGAGCAGCACTCAACGCAACGAGGAGGGGTTCCTCTGGCGCCATGGCTACTGGCATGAACTGCGCCGCCGTCTGGAACAGGCCCGGTGGGCCGCTGAGGTGGCTGGCGAAGATTGGGACATGGCCGCCTTTGCCGGCAATCTGGCCCTCCTGCTGCAAGAACTCGGCGAACGGGATAATGCCCGCCGGGAATTGGAACGCGTGCGCGATACCTTCCACCGCCTGGGGGACATGGCCCAGGAGTTGGTGGCCCTGGAGCAGTTGACCCAGTTGGCCCTGGCCAGCGGCGACGAGGCAGCGGCGCAGGAGTATTACCGCCAGGCCCAGGCCCTGCGCCAGGCCTCCAACCCTAAAACCCCGTAACCACCACCGCAGGTGTTTACCGCCGGGAACGCCGGGGGCGGAGGTGATCGAAGGGGAAAAACCTGAACCGGAACGGAGAGCATTACATGAGTAGTGAAGACACGGCGGAGAAGCAGTCTTCCCCGGCGCAGGCGGAAGTGCTCAGCCGCCTGCGGCGTATCGAGGGCCAGGTACGGGGCCTCCAGCGCATGATCGAGCAAGATCAGCCCTGCGAATCCATCATCACCCAGATCATGGCGGTGCGTGCTGCGCTGGATCAGGTGGGTATCCATCTGCTCACCCACCACGTACAGGAGTGCGTCCGGTCGGCTTCGCCGGAGGAATCGGACAAACAACGCCTGGAGCGTGCGCTGAACCTGTTCCTGAAGCTGCGATGATGAGCGGAGGTGAGCATGGCAGCGACGAGGCTGGTCATCAAAGGGGATGGTCTCACGTTGGACGATGTGGCCCGGGTGGCCCGGGACCCGGCCGCGCACGTGTTACTGGCAGATGAGGCCCAGGCCCGGGTGGCTGCGGCTCGCCGGGCGGTGGAGGATTGGGTGGCCCGGGGCCAGGTGGTCTATGGCATCACCACCGGTTTTGGGGCCTTTAAGGACCGGGTCATCCCGCCGCAGGATGTCCACACCCTCCAACGCAACATCGCCACAAGCCACGCGGCCGGGGTAGGAGACCCGCTCCCGGCCGATGTGGTGCGCGCAGCGATGCTCATCCGGGCCAATACGCTGGCCCGTGGTCACAGTGGCATCCGGGTCTCCACCCTGGAGGCTCTTTTGGCGATGCTGAACCGGGGCGTGGTCCCGGTGGTGCCAGCGCAAGGCTCTCTGGGTTCCAGCGGGGACCTGGCCCCCCTGGCTCACATCGCTCTGGTCCTGATCGGTGAGGGAGAAGCCTTTTTCCAGGGGGCACGGCTGCCGGGCGCCGAGGCCCTGCGCCGCGCCGGCCTCACGCCAGTGGAGCTGGCTGCCAAAGAGGGCCTGGCTCTCACCAACGGCACCGCCATCATGACCGCCATCGGCGCGCTGACTACGGTGGACGCCGAAAACCTCTGCCAGGCCGCCGACATCGCCGGGGCGCTGAGCATGGAGGCCCTGCACGCGACCCCTCGCGCCCTGGACCCCCGCATCCATGCGGCTCGACCCCATCCGCGCCAGGTCGAATGTGCAGCCTACCTGCGTAACCTGCTGACCGACAGCACCTTCCTCCGCCCCGACGACCCCCACAACGTGCAGGATGCCTACACCCTGCGCTGTATCCCCCAGGTTCACGGCGCCATCCGCGATGTGGTCCTCTATGCCCGGTGGGCGTTGGAGATCGAGTTGAACAGCACCACGGACAACCCGCTCATCTTTGTGAATGATGATGGCACGGCCGAGGCGATCAGCGGGGGCAACTTTCACGGCGAGCCGGTGGCGCTGGCGATGGATTACCTGACCCTGGGCCTGACCGAACTCGGCAACATGAGCGAGCGGCGCATTGCCCGGCTGATGGACGCCACTAGCAACGGTGGCGTCCTGCCCCCCTTTCTCACAGCGCACGGCGGCCTGAACAGCGGTTTTATGCTGGCTCACTATACGGCGGCGGCGTTGGCCTCGGAGAACCGGGGGCTGGCTCACCCGGCCACGGCCGACAACATCCCGGTCTGCGCGAACACCGAGGACCACAACAGCATGGGCACCATCGCCGCTCGCCGCGCGACCCAGGTGCTCCGCCATACGGAGACCATTGTTGCCATCGAGGTGCTGGCGGCGAGCCAGGGCATTGATTTCCGGCGCCAGGTGCTGGGGCCAACGGCGCGATTGGGCCGGGGCACGGCGGTGGCCTACGATCTGGTTCGCCGGCAGGTGCCTTTCGTGGACCAGGACTGCGTGCTGTATCCCCTGCTGGAGACCGTGCGGGAGCTGGTGGCAGGGGGGACTCTGGTCCGGGCCGTGCGCGCCGCCGGGATCGGGTGAGTAGGGGCAGGGCTTGCCCCGGCCCAGGGCGACCGCCAGGGTCGCCCCTACCGGCCCCGGCCCGGCGCTGGCTCGCGCCCACGCTCTGCGTGGGCGCGCCGGGGGCCGGGAGGGCTGCTGTGCTTGCGCGGGGTCTGCGACCCCGCGCCGGCGGCGGGTGGCACTCCCTAAGGTCGCCGCCGCGAGCGAGGGGGTTATTTTGGCTCGCGCCCACGTTCTGCGTGGACGCGCCGGGGGCCGGGAGGGCTGCTGTGCTCGCGCGGGGTCTGCCACCCCGCGCCGGCGGCTATCTTGTGCTCGCGCGGGGTGTGCCACCCCGCGCCGGCGGCGACAAACCCGCCGCGAGCAGTGGCCGGAACGCTGTTTACGAGAGGGAGAGAGAAATGGTCCAAACTCCTGAGAGGATAAACCCGGGGCAAAGACTGCGC
>DAOTYG010000031.1:0-6034 GCA_034435155.1 Anaerolineae bacterium
TGAACCCTCCCGCAGGTTAGAAAGGGGCTGGCAACCGATGCAGCCGGACCTGGGCGCGCCTACCGGCGTCTGGTCTAGCCATTGCGCCCAAACCTGCGGGAGGGTAGGTAGTTACCTGAGGACAACGATGTCCATAGCCCCCATTCATAACTTTGCCCAACTCATCGCCACGGCCCAGGAGCTAGGCCCGCGCACGGCGGCCATCGCCGGGGCCGCTGACCGGGAGACCCTGTTGGCGGCCGCCGCAGCCGTGGCCCGACGCATCGCCGACTGTCTGCTGGTTGGGGAGGCCCGCGCTATCGAGCGCGTGGCGGCCGCGGCCGACGTGGACCTGCGCCCCATGACGGTCGTGGATGTAACCGACCCGGATCGCGTGGCCCTGGAAGCCATGATCCTGGCCGGCCGGGGCCAGGCCTACATGGTGGTGAAGGGCCACGTCAAGACCGACGATTTCCTCCGCGCCGCCCTGTCCCGCGAGGCGAACCTGCGCCGCCGGCTCCTCACCCACGTGGGGCCATACCAGATCCCCGGCGTAGACCGCCTGGTCTTCATCAGCGACGGCGGCGTGGTCCTCTACCCCACCGCCCCCCAGAAAGCCGAGATCATCCAGAACGCCATCCGCGTGGCCCAGTTACTGGGCATCGAGACGCCTAAGGTGGCCCTGGTGGCGGCTTCGGAGCGGGTGAACCCGGCCGTGCCTTCGACGATGGAGGCTACCGCGCTGGTGGCGATGGCCCGGCAGGGGCAGATCGTCGGGGGGCTGGTGGATGGGCCGTTCCCGCTGGATGCGGCCATGTCGGCCGAGGTGGCCGCGCTGCTGGGGATTGACAGCCCGGTGGCCGGCCACGCCGATGTGCTCATCGCCCACGACGTGGAGGCCGGCAACATCATGGGCAAGGGGATCACCTATTTCGCCGGGGGGCGCATGGCCGGCATTGTGGTGGGAGCCAAAGTGCCCCTGGTGGTGGGGTCCCGTGCCGACGACCACGAGACGCGCCTGGCCTGCCTGGCGTTGGGCGTGGTGCTGGCCGCGCGGGGTTATAAGGAACTCTGGGGATAGCGAATGGACGAATGGACGAATGGGCGAATGGACGAATGGACGAATGGACGAATGGACGAATGGCTGAGTCACTGCTCTTAGAGCCAGTCTGAAAAGCTTACCATAAAGACACAAAGGTCACAAAGGAACACGAGGGAACCGAATAAAAACCGCATGGTGCCCTTGGTGTCCTTGGTGGTTTTCAGACAAGCTCTTAGATTCGCCAATTCGTGCATTCGTAGATTCGTGCATTCGTATATTCGCAGGAGGAATACGTGGAACACATCAAGACTTTTCCCCAACTCATCGAGGCGGCCCGGCGCGTCGGTCCCAAGACCGTCGGTGTGGCCGCGGCCAATGAAAAGGAGATCCTGCTGGCCGCTGCCGACGCTCAGCAACAGGGGATCGCCTCGTTCATCCTGGTGGGCAATCAGCCGCTCATCCGCGAGATCGCCAGCCAGGAAGGCATCAACATCACCGGCATGATCGTGGTCCATGAGCCGGACGCACGCAAGGCGGCCCGGCGCGTGGTGGAGCTGGTGAACCTGGGCCACGTGGACTTTCCCATGAAGGGCCGGGTGGAGACCAGCGAGTTCCTCAAGGCGGCGCTGGACCGGGAACATGGCCTGCGCAAGGGTGAGCTGCTGAGCCACGTGGGGGTGATGGAGATCCCCGGCTTTGACCGGCTGCTCTTCATCTCCGATGCCGGCGTGGTAGTCGCTCCAACCATGGAGCAAAAGATCGCCATCGTGCAGAACGCCATTGACGTGGCCCGGGCCCTGGGCGTGAAGGAGCCAAAGGTGGCGGTGTTGGCGGCCACGGAGATGGTCAACGTCAAGATCCCCACCACCATGGACGCGGCCAACCTGAGCAAGATGGCCGAGCGGGGCCAGATTCGCGGCGGCATCGTGGATGGCCCGCTGGCCCTGGACAATGCCATCTCTGAGGAAGCTACCGAGATCAAGGGCATCAAGAGTCAGGTGGCGGGCCGGGCCGACATCCTCATCGCCCCGGACATCGAGGCCGGCAATGCCCTGGCCAAAGCCATCACCTATTTCGCCAAAGGTAAGATGGCCGGCATCGTGGTGGGGGCCAAAGTGCCCCTGGTGGTGGCCTCCCGCGCTGACCCCCATGAGAGCAAACTGGTCTCCATCGCCCTGGGGGTCTTGCTCTCCGCGCAGGGGGCCCAGTGAGCCAGGCCCGGATCACCATCATCACCGGCCGGTTCGGCTCTGGCAAGACCGAGATCGCCATCAACTACGCCCGCAAGCTGGCCGGGGAGCGCGGTCAGGCGGTCTTGATTGACCTGGACCTGGTGACGCCTTATTTCCGCAGCCGGGAGATGAGGGAGGTATTGGCCCCGGCCGGGGTGACGGTGGTGGCCCCGCCGCCCCTCACCCGCGCCGTGGATGTGCCGGCTGTCATCCCAGAGATCCTGGGGGCGATCCAGAACCCGGACCGGACTGTGGTCGTGGACGTGGGCGGCGACCCGCAGGGGGCGCGGGCGCTGGGCCAGTACGCCCTTTACCTGCGCGATCTGGCCCATCAGATGTTGTTTGCCGTGAACCCCTTCCGGCCCTTCACCGCCGAGGTGATGGGCATCCACTCGGCGATCCAGGACATCGAGGCCACCTCGCGCCTGCGAGTGACCGGCCTCATCAGCAACCCCAACCTCATCGCCGAGACCACACCGGGCCTGGTGCTGGCCGGCCATCAGGTGGTCCAGGAGGCCGGTCACGCTCTCGGCCTGCCCATCGCCTTCGTCTGTGTGGAGGACCGTCTGGCCAACGAGTTGCGCGAGGCGGACTTTGGCGCGCCGGTGCTATACCTTAAGCGGTACTTTTACCCGGCGTGGGAGCTGTGAACGTTTGGTTGCCTCGTCCCCACGCTCCGCATGACCCGGCGTTTCGCACCCACGCAGAGCGTGGGTGCGAGCAAAGGGGGGGTGTCTCGTGCCCACGCTCCGCGTGGGCACGCAGCGGACGTTTGGTTGTCTCGTGCCCACGCTCCGCGTGGGCACGAGGCGGGATGAGAAATGTAAAGGGAGTCAGACATGAGTCATATCGAGGTTGACGAGAATCGCTGCAAGGGGTGCGAACTGTGCACCACCGCCTGTCCCTATGACCTGGTAGTCATGGCCGATCATTTCAGCGCGAAAGGGTATCGTCCGGCCACGCAGGTGGACCCGGAAGGCAAGTGTACTGGCTGCGCCCTCTGTGCCCGCATCTGTCCGGACATCGCCATCACGGTCTATCGCACGGTGAAAGAATAAACAGCTTTTACCAGGAAGGTTGCCCCGGCCTGACGTTCGATGGCCCCGCCTGCGGGATGATATTGAACCATCCCTGCCCTCGTGCTTTTAATTACGCACGGATGCCAATTAGTGCCTATCAGAAAAACTGTAGGGCAGGCTTTCCAGCCTGCCTGGACAGCCTGGAAAGGCTGTCCTACACCTTTTTCGGATAGGCTCTTATTGGGCGCTTGTAACCACCTACCCGGCTACCCTCCCGCAGATCAGAAAGCAAACCTGCGGGAGGGTGGGCAGCTACGGACGCTTGCAATTTGCCAGACGATGGGGTATAATACCATTGCTTCACACAGACGGCCCGTTGCTTGATTTCCCCTTGTGGCGCGGGCTGACGTGTCGGTAGTCGGTTGATAGACACGTACCAATGCTTCTTTGTTACAGAAAAGTGGGTAGCCCCCACTTTTCTTGTTGTGCGGACTGGGAGGTTCGTGGCGGATGAAAAGCGAGATCATCGCAGCCATAAATCAGTTATGCTCGGAGAAGGGCCTCAGTACCGATGTGGTCTTTGAGGCCGTAGAGGCGGCCCTGCTTTCCGCGTACAGGCGCAGCCTGCGCGGCACTAATGTGTCGGGGCTGGATCTCTCGGTGCATATGGACCAGAACACCGGGCAGTTCGAGATCCTGCGTCACCGCCGGGTGGTTGAAGAGGTGACGGACCCCCGGCTGGAGGTCTCTTTGGCGGAAGCCCGCGCCAGCGATCCCGCCATCGAGTTAGGTGGTGACCTGGTGACCAGGATGCAGGTGAGCCACGATTTTGGGCGTATCGCGGCGCAGACGGCCAAACAGGTGATCCTGCAACGCATCCGCGAGGCGGAACGCGAGAGCCTGTATAGTGAGTACCTGAGCCGCGCTGGCGACATCGTCAATGGCACGGTGTATCGGGTTGAGCCACGGGGCGTGGTCATCAGCCTGGGCAAAGCCGAGGCGTTGTTGCCCCCGTCGGAGCAGATCCCCCGCGAGTATTATCGTATCGGGCAACGGATTCGGGCCTATGTCCTGGAGGTGCGGAAGGCGAATCGCGGGCCGCAGGTCATCGTCTCGCGCACGCATCCGGACCTGGTGCGACGGCTGTTAGAGATCGAGGTGCCGGAGGTGTTCAGCGGGGCGGTGGAGATCAAGGCCATCGCCCGGGAGGCTGGGGCGCGGTCTAAGGTGGCCGTGGCGGCCCGCGAGTCCGGCGTGGACCCGGTGGGGGCCTGCGTGGGCATCCGGGGCGTGCGGGTGCAGAATGTGGTCAACGAACTGGGCGGTGAGAAGGTGGACATCGTGCCCTGGAACCCGGTCCCGGGGGCCTTTGTGGCCAGTGCCCTGTCCCCGGCCCGGGTCGCCAGCGTGACCGTCCTGACCGAGGAGAACACCGCCATCGTGGTGGTGCCGGATGACCAGTTGTCTCTGGCCATTGGCCGCGCCGGGCAAAACGCCCGGCTGGCCGCCCGGCTCACCGGCCTGCGCATTGACATCAAGAGCGTCTCCGAGGCCCGCGAAGACGAGGAATGGATCGCCATGGAGGAAGAGGGCCTGGAGTACGCTGAGAGCGCGCCCCTGGAAGCCGGGGAATATGAGGAGATCATCGAGTATGTGGAAGAGGTGGAGCCGCCCACCCAACCTGAGGTAGCCGCGCCGCCGGTGCCGCCCCTGGAGGCCGGGCCAGGGCCGGTGGAGTTGTATTTCGAAGACGAAGAAGAGGAAGAAACCGACCGGGGCGGCGAGCGCGGCAAACGGCCGGCCGAGCGCCGTAAGAAACGCCGTCTCCGCCAGTTATATGAGGTGGAAGACGACGACTGGCGTAGCCAGTATCGGTAGATGGAAAAATCGCTCAAAGCGGGTCTGTGACCCGCGTTTGCCCTGAACCCTCCCGCAGGTTAGCACCCATTGAACCTGCGGGAGGGTGGGCGTGACCTGGGGCGTGACGATGACCCCGCGAAAACGGCACATCCCCCAACGCACTTGCGTGGCCTGCCGCCAGGTACGGCCCAAACGGGAGTTGGTGCGTATCGTGCGCGCCCTGGACGGGCAGGTGCGGGTGGACCCTTCTGGCCGGGCAGCGGGTCGGGGTGCCTATCTGTGTCGGACGGCGGGTTGTTGGGAGCTGGCGTTGAAGCGCAAAAGCCTGGAACATGCCCTCATGACCAGCCTGACCGCTGAAGACCGGGCCGCGCTGGCGGCTTATGCTTTGACTCTGCCCACGGCCGGCGTTGCCCAATAGGGGCGCCCCCCGTGCCACGCTCCACACGAGATTTGGGAGGGGCAAGATGACAGATGAAACCAACCTCGCCGAGGAAAAAGTAAGCCCTGCCGGGACGCCGATCGTGCGGACACGGCGTGTCCGACGTATCCGCCCCCGGCGGACCTTCTATCCCACCGAGGACGGCCAGGCGCCACCGGGGGAGACGGCCCCGGTGCAACGGCGCGTGGTCCGGCGCGTGATCCGGCGGGCGGCTTCCCAACCAGCCGGGCAACCCCCGCTGGAGGCGGCCAGGAAAGAACCAGCCCCTCAGCCGAAACCGGTCCCGGCTGCTGCACCGGCCCAACCCGCCCCGCCAACCAGGCTCGAACGGCCAAAGGCCCCACCAGCACCGGCGGCGAAACCTGCCCCGGCTGCACCAGCCCCGCCGGCCAAACCAGAACGGCCCAAGGCGCCACCAGCACCAGCGGCGAAACCAGCCCCGGCCCCGCCAGTCAGCCCC
>DAOTYG010000032.1:0-15033 GCA_034435155.1 Anaerolineae bacterium
CTACCCTGAACCCTCCCGCAGGTTAGAAAGGGGCTGGCGAACGATGCAGCCGGTCATCTGGGCGCGCTCTGGTCTGGTCATTGCGCCCAAACCTGCGGGAGGGTAGGCAGTTACGGACAAATTTCAAATTTGTCCTACACAGTATCTTTAGAATCTCCGCCTGCGGGTAGGGCACAAGGACCTCCGCTGCCGGCCAATTTGCTGGGGGTAATATGGCCGTGATCATGCCCGGGGCCGAGCCGTTCTTCCTGGCCGGGAACCATGTCGGTTGCCTGCTCTCCCACGGGTTCATGGGCACACCCAACGAGATGCGGGAACTGGGCGCCCATCTGCACGCCCGGGGCTATACCGTCCGGGGCACGCGGCTGGCCGGCCATGGCACCACCGCCCCAGACATGAACCGCACGACCTGGCTCGACTGGTATGCCTCGCTGGATGCCGACTGGCAAGACCTGGCCGGGCGCTGCCTGGAGGTCTTTGTGGTGGGCCTGTCGCTGGGGGCGGCGTTGACGCTACACCTGGCAGCCAACCGCCCGGTGGCCGGCGTGGTCGTCATGGGTGCGCCGGTCCTCACCGGCCGGCTCCAGCGCCTGATCGTGGACCTGGGGGGCCGACTCCTGCCCTTGCTCCCCAAGCCCGGCGGCAGTGGTCTGCGGGACCCGGTGGCCCGGGCCCGCCACCTGACCTACAGGCAGATCCCTTTGCGTGCCTCCCGCAGCATGATCCAGCTCATCCAGGTCGCCCAGGCCGATCTGCATCGCATCACCGCGCCGATCCTGATCATGCAGGGCCGCCAGGACCGGGTGGTATCGCCCCGGAACATGCCCTATATCTACCAGCACGTCGCCGCCGCCGATAAAGAGATGGTCTGGCTCAACCGGAGCGACCATATCGTCACCGAGGATTATGATAAAGAAGAGGTCCTGACCCGGGTCGGTGACTGGATCGATCGGCACGTCGGGAGCCGGGTTGAGTGATGACCAGGCCGTCAAAGTGAGCGTATCGCGTTGGGGACAGTACGGCTCTGGAGTCGAGGCTTTAGCCGGTTCCAAGACCCGCCTGAAGGCTCGACTCCAGCGCGCATAATCGCTATTGGTGCCTGTTTCCTGGGTCTCCAATGTATAACGCTTCCCGAAGGTCTTCCGCAGGCGGTTAAAATATGCTATAATGGCGATGACGCTCACCGGTTCTCATAATGCGGTAACCATCGGCGAGGAGTTCCACCCATTCAAGCCTGGGCCTGGCGCGCGGAGCGCACCCCCAGGAACGAAAATACGCCGGTGTGCTCGCGCCAGCCAGCACATCGGAGAGGAGGTGATGAGCGGGATAATTCAGATCCAGAACCCAACTGTTCGACGAAGCGAGACACGCTCATAGAACCTGATGAGGAGGAGGGATCATGAACCGCAAGTTCTGGTACGTATTGCTGACCCTGGTGCTCGCGAGCACCTTCGTGCTTACAGCGTGCAATCTGACCCAGCAACAGCCACCAGAGGCCACGCCCAAACCCACCACCGGCGCTATCCTCGAACGAGTCAAGGCGCGGGGCAAACTCGTCGCCGGCATCCATACCAGCCTGCCCGGCTTTGGCTATCTGGACCCCAACGGGCGCAACATGGGCTTTGACATTGACCTCTGTCGGGCTGTGGCCGTGGCCCTCTTTAACGACCCTGAAGCAGTCGAGTTCGTGCCGTTGACGGCGGCCGAGCGAGGTCCGGCCCTGCAAACCGCCGAGATTGATATGCTGGCCCGCAACTGCACCTGGACCTCCAGCCGCGATGCCCAGTGGGGCAACTTTACCCACATCATGTTCTACGACGGCCAGGGCATGATGGTCCGCAAGGCCAGCGGCTTTACCAGGCTGGAGGACCTGAACGGCGCCACCGTCTGCGTAACCACCGGCACCACCACGGAAAAGAACCTGGCCGATGTCTTTCGTCAGAAGGGCCTCAAGTTCACCGCCGTGACCTTTGAGGAGACCTCGGCGGTCTACAAGGCCTACGAAGAGGGCCGCTGTGACTGCGCCACCAGTGACAAGTCACAGTTGGCCGCTGTGCGCAGCGGGTTCGCCAAACCCGAAGACCACATCATCCTGGACGTGACCATGTCTAAAGAACCGCTCACCCCGGCCGTGCCCGCCGGTGATGACAAGTGGCTGGATGTGGTCAAGACCGTCATGTGGGTCCTGATCAACGCCGAGGAACTGGGTGTCACCTCGAAGAACGTGGATCAGATGATGAACAGCGAAAGCATCGAGATCCGCCGGTTGCTGGGGGTGGAGGGCACCTTCGGCCAGGAAGACCTGGGGCTGAGCAAGGACTTTGCCGCCAACGTGATCCGCAAGGTGGGCAACTATGGCGAGATCTATGACCGCTACATGGGACCAAAGGGCCTGTCCTTCACCCTGGACCGGGGGCTGAACAAGCTCTGGAAAGACGGTGGCCTGATCTACGCGCCACCGCTCCGCTAACCTCCCCTTGAGAGACCTCGGAGGTCGCCAGACCTCCGAGGTCCTTTCGGGGAACAGCAACCTGTAACCGGAGAGGGGGTATGACTGGGAGCCAACCCGCCTTCGCGCGTATCCTGAGCCGCCGGGGCGTGCCCCTCTGGCGTGATGTAGTGGTCTTGCAGTGGGTCGCCCAGATCGTGTCAGCCGTGCTGGTCATCGGCTTTTTGCTCTTTTTCCTGGGCAATGTGATCCGGGCCGCCGAGTTGCGCGGGCTGGGCCTGCTCAGCTATGGCTTTCTGAACGAGGCCGCCGGTTTTCCCCTGCCGGAGGCTGTCCTGGAATACGAGCCTTCTTATCCGTTCTGGTATGCCTTCCTGCTCGGCATCCTGCACACCCTCAAGGTCTCGCTGGTGGGTATCGTCCTGGCGACCATCCTGGGCACCGTCACTGCCCTGGCCCGCCTCTCCACCAACTGGCTGGTCAGCCATATCGCCAGCGTCTACATCGAGATCATCCGCAATGTGCCCCTGGCCGTCCAACTGGTCTTCTGGTATTTTGCCGTCTTTCAACAGCTTCCCCCGGTACAGGAGTGCCTCTCTTTCCCCGGCCCCATCTACCTGAGCCAACGCGGCCTGAACATGGTGTGGGCGGAACCCACCTCCACCTGTGGGCTGTGGGGGGTCTTTGTGGTGGCCGGCGTGGTGCTGGCAGTGGCCTTGCATCGGATATTGTTGAATTACCAGTTACAGACCGGGCGGACCACTTATCCGGTGGCGATGGCAGTGGCGATATTGGTGGCGTTGCCGGCCGTGGGCTGGCTGGTGGCCGGTGGCAATCCCCTGCGTCTGACGGTGCCGGAGCTGGGCAAGTTCAACTTTATCGGTGGCCTGAGCCTCACGCCCGAATTTACGGCCCTGCTGGTGGGGCTGGTGTGCTACACCGGGGCCTTTATCGCTGAGGTGGTGCGGGCCGGTATCCTGGCCGTGCACAGGGGCCAGTTCGAGGCGGCCCGTGCCCTGGGCCTGACCCCGTTGCAAGTGCTACGCCTGGTGGTGTTTCCCCAGGCCTTGCGAGTGATCATCCCCCCTTTGATCAGCCAATACCTGAACCTGACCAAGAACTCCAGCCTGGCCATCATCATCGGCTACCCGGACCTCTTTTTCGTGGGCCGGACCACCATCAACCAGGCCGGGCGGGCGGTGCCGGTCTTTATACTGGTCATGGCCTGTTATCTGAGTATGAGCCTGATCACTTCGATCATCATGAACATCTATAACCGCCGGATCCGGCTGGTGGAGAGGTAACGATGAGCCTGTCTCGCCCGCCGGCCCCTTTGAGCCTGAGACAGTGGCTCAAGAAAAACCTGTTCAGTACCTGGTACAACACGTTGCTGACCTTCGTGGCCGGGGCTTTTGTGCTATTTGTGTTGTATCAGGTGTTCACCTGGGCCTTGTTCCGCGCCAACTGGACGCCGGTCACGAGTAGCCTCAAGCTGTTCGCCGTGGGCCAGTACCCCACGGATCAGCTCTGGCGTGTCGGTGCCAGCCTGCTCATGGTCTCGTTCCTCATGGGGCTTAGTGGGGGGGTCTGGAGTGGCACCCTGCGCAATTTTGCCCGTGCCCTGGCCACGGTTTTGGGTTTGGCGGCCCTGACCCCGGTGGGGCTGGATCGGATGGACCTGGGGTTACGGCTGTGGTTCCTGGCCAACCCGGCTCTCACCGGCCTGGGCTACCTCCTGGGACGCAGGCTGGCCCCCAAAGGGCGCTGGGTCGTGTTGGGCTGGCTGCTGTCCTTCGGTCTGACGATCTTGTTGTTGGGCGGGCTGCCGGGTATGCCGTTCCTGCCGCCGGTGGATTCGGGGTTGTGGGGCGGGTTGTTGTTGACCTTCCTGCTGGCCCTGGTGGGCATCGTGGCCTCGTTCCCCATCGGCGTGTTGCTGGCCCTGGGTCGGCAGAGTTCCCTGCCGGTGCTCAAGGTCTTTTGCGTGCTGTTCATCGAGATGATCCGGGGTGTTCCCCTGGTGACGATCTTGTTCATGGGGTCCATCATCCTGCCCTTGTTCCTGCCGGAGGATGTGCGCATTGACCGGGTGGTAAGGGCCATGCTGGCCATGACCATCTTTGCGGCGGCGTATATGGCGGAGAACGTGCGCGGCGGGTTGCAGGCCATCCCCAAGGGTCAGATCGAGGCCGCCAAAGCCGTGGGCCTGAACACCTTCCAGACCATGTTGCTCATCGTGTTGCCCCAGGCGCTGCGGGCTGTCATCCCGGCCATCGTGGGCCAGTTCATCGCCCTGTTCATGGATACGACCCTGGCGATCATCATTGGCCTGGTGGAGCTATTGGCCATCGGCCGGGCCGTGATCAACAGCAACCCGGACTGGCTGCTCCTGGACATGGAGGTCTATCTGTTCATCGCGGCCGTGTTCTGGGTGTTCACCTATTCCATGAGCTATGCCAGCCGGCGGCTGGAACGGGCGTTGGGCGTGGGAGAGCGGTGATCTGCTTGCGTCGGCGCGCAGGGAATGCCGCAGTGTTGTGTGGAATGCAACGCATCCTGACTAACCCATCAGATAGATAGACGGCTGACAACACCCCCCAAGCCAGACAGCGGGAGCAAACTTTGCCAACAACCGATGACCTGGTCACACAACGCGCCCCGGAGATCACGCGGGCGATCCAGGCCGCCGCCAGCGGCGCCCCCACCGAAGCCGATTTTCGCCGCCCGGTGGAGCGACTGCTGGACGATTTTGCGGCGGCCATCGGCGTGCCGCTGCACCCCCACCACGAGTACACCCTGGCGACCGGCCGGGCCGATACCGTCTACAATCGGCTGGTGGTGGAGTACAAACGGCCCGGCTCCCTGGGCGAAACTCTCAGCCACCGCAACAACCTCGCCGCCGTCGAGCAGGTGAAAGGCTACCTGGAAGACATCGAGCGGGTGCAGCGCATCGAGAAGGCCCGTCTGGTGGGCGTGGTCACCGACGGGCGGCGGATGATCTACTGTCGCCACGTCGCCGGGCGTTGGCGGATAGAGCCGCCGGTGAGCGTGGATGTCAGCGCGGTGACGCGGCTGCTCACTCTGCTGGTGCGCTTGCAGGCCGGCGCGGCCATGGTCCCTGCCAACCTAATCGAGGACTTCAGCTCGCAGACCCTCACGGCCCAGCGGGCCACCCGCGCGCTCTATACGGCGCTGCAAACCGACCCGGCCCCCCTGGTGCGCGCGCTCTTTACGCAGTGGCAGGCCTTCTTCGGCGAGGTGACCGGCTACGAGGAGAGCGCGGCCCGGCTGCGCAGCAAGGCCGAGTTCAAGAGCTTTGCCCGGGGGATGGGGTTGCCGGCCGAGGACGTGGACCCGCCCCGCCTGTTCTTCGCCGTCCACACCTACTTTGCCCTTCTCATCAAGTTCATCGCCTGGCTCACGGTCTCGCGCTACCTGGGCAGCGCTGAAGCGTCCTTTGACGAGTTGTCCGGCCTGCCATCGGACCAGTTGCGCGCAGCCCTGCGGAAGATGGAACGCGGCGAGACCTTTCGCGCCGCCGGTGTGCGCAACCTGCTGGAAGGCGACTTTTTCGTCTGGTATCTGAATGCCTGGAGCGACCCCCTGGAGCAGCAGATTCGCGGGCTGCTCCAGGCCCTGGTCCGCTACGACCCGGCCACGCTGGAAGACGAACCAGAGCTGACCCGCGACCTGCTCAAGCAGCTCTACCAATACCTGGTGCCCCGCCATCTGCGCCACGACCTGGGCGAATACTACACCCCCGACTGGCTGGCCCAGCGCGTGCTGAACATGGTGGACGGCGGCACGTACAAAGGCGACCCGCGCAAGCGCGTGCTGGACCCGGCCTGCGGCAGCGGCACATTCCTGGTGCTGGCGATCCGGGCCACGCGCGACTATTGTCGGCAGCACGGCATCGCCGACATGGACGCCCTGGAACTGATCCTGAGCAATGTGGTGGGGATTGACCTGAACCCGCTGGCCGTCATCGCGGCGCGCACCAACTACCTGCTGGCCCTGGGCGATCTGCTGACGGCCCGCGCCGGGCGCGAGATCGAGGTCCCAGTCTACCTGGCCGATTCCATCCTGACCCCCAGCCGGGGCAGCGATCTCTTTACGCAAGACCGTTACCGCGTGGGCACCACCGTGGGCGCGTTCGAGATCCCCCAGGCCTGCGCCACCCGCGAGCGCATCGCGGCCCTGGCCGATCTGCTGGACGAGTGCCTGGCGCGCCACGACCCACCGCCGGCGTTCATGGCGCAGGTGCGCGGGCGCGTAGGCCTGAGCACCGCCGAGTTCTACGCTGCCGACGCCGCGCTGACGGCCCTCTACGGGCGGCTGGCGGATTTGCACCGCCAGGGACTGGACGGCCTGTGGGCGCGGATCATCAAGAACGCCTTTGCGCCGGTCTTCCTGGAGCGGTTCGACTACGTGGTGGGCAATCCGCCCTGGGTGAATTGGGAGAGTTTGCCCGGTGACTATCGCCAGGAGACCAAACCGCTGTGGGTGCACCACGGCCTCTTTCCCCACGGCGGGATGGATACCATCCTGGGCAAGGGCAAGAAAGACATCTCCATGCTGATGTCCTACGTGGCGATGGACAACTATCTGAAGGACCGGGGCCGGCTGGGATTCGTCATCACCCAGAGCGTCTTCAAGACCGCCGGGGCCGGCCAGGGCTTCCGCCGTTTCCGCCTGGGGAGCGGGACGCCCATCGCGGTGACGTTGGTGGATGATCTGGCCGACCTCAAGCCCTTCGAGGGGGCCAGCAACCGCACCGCCATCGTGGTGCTGGAGCGGGGCCGGCCGACGACCTACCCGGTGCCATACTCCCACTGGTACAAGCCCGGCGGGGGCAGCGTGATCCCGGAGGACGTGACTCTGGAGGAGATCACTCAGGAAAAGATCGCCACCTACCGCCAGTTCGTGGCTCAGCCAGTGGACGAGGCCGACCCGACCTCGCCCTGGATCAGCGGCCGGGAGCGGGCGTTGAAAGCGGCGAGGAAGATTCAGGGCGCGTCGGACTACCAGGCCCGGGCTGGTGTCTGCTCGTGGCTCAACGGCGTCTACTGGTTGGAAATAGTGGGGCGACGACCGGACGGGCTGGTGGTGGTCAACAATCTCACGGAAGGGGTCAAACGAGAGGTAGAGAACTTACAGGCGGCCATCGAGCCGGACCTGCTCTATCCCCTGCTGCGGGGGCGGGATGTGCGCCGCTGGCAGGCCACACCCCAGGCCTACATCCTGATGGTGCAAGACCCGGAAAAACGTCGGGGCTACGACGAGAACTGGCTGAGCGCGAGATACCCCAAAACCTATGCCTACCTCAAACGCTTCGAGGCCGATCTGCGCAGCCGGTCCGGCTACCGCCGTTACTTCCGGGAGACCGATCCATTCTATTCGATGTTCGACGTGAGCGACTACACCTTTGCGCCGTACAAGGTGGTGTGGCCGTGGATTTCGCCCTCGTTGGTGTCGGCTGTGGTCGGCAGCGATGAGATGGGCAAAGTGATCGTGCCTGAACACAACACATCGCTAGTTGCCTTCAATAGTGCTGAGGAGGCGCATTTCTTCTGCGCCTGTTTCAATTCTACACCGGCCAACTTCGCTGCCGTCGCATCGTACTCAGGTGGTGGGGGCGGTATCGCATCGCCAAAGATAGTTGAGCGAATCCGCGTTCCCCGCTACGACGCGGCCAACCCCACCCACCGCCGGCTGGCAGATCTCTCCCAGGAGGCGCACGCGGCCACGGCGGCCGGGGACACGGCGCGGGTGCGGGAGATCGAGGCGGAGATAGATGAGCTGGCAGCGGAGTTATGGGGGTTGAGCAAGGATGAGCTGGCGGAGATCCAGCGGGGCCTGGCGGAGCTGGGGTGAGGAGGCGTTTGGACCACGAAACACGCGAATAATCACGAAAGACACGAAAAGCACGGAAGGCGCGCAAGAGTTTCGCGTCCTTTCGCGGCCTTTCGTGACCTTTCGTGATCTTCGTGATCCAAACGTGCTCCGAGGAGAAGGGACACGGCCATGACCAAACCATCTTCCACCAGGGGTTACGAGTTCAACCAGTTGTCCCATGACACCATCGGCGCCTGCATTGACGTGCAAAGCCAGTTGGGAGTCCACTGCATGGAGGTAGACTACCAACGTGCGTTGGAATTGGCGCTGCCCAAACGCGGCTTGCAGTTCCAGCGCGAGGTGGAGATCCCCATCACCTTTGATGGGGTGGTGGTCACCAAACGCCGGGTGGATTTCGTCATCTGGAACGACACCGACGAGTTGATCCTGGAAACCAAGGCTCGGAGCGTCATCCTGCCCGAAGACGTGGAACAATGCCTGCTCTATTTGCACCAGGGCGGCTACCAGCTGTGCCTGTTGGTCAACTTTGGTGAAAAGCCGTTGGGTATACGCCGTTTTGTGCACACGCCGCCAGATAAAGCACGCAAGAGCTGGGACGGTTGAGCCACGAAACAGCGCGAATAATCACGAAAGACGCGAAACAGCGCGAAAAACGCGAAAGGCGCACAAGAGTTTCGCGCGTTTCGCGGCATTTCGTGGCATTTCGTGATCCAAACGTCTCAGCGAACACGGCGGCCAATGGCCATCCACCGCAAGTTGACAGGGAAAAGCCAGTCCCCTGTAGGCCAGACTCGGATACCGAGCGCACGGCGTGGAGCCGGCTTGCGCCTACAGGCGATCGGCACGTGTTCTCCCGATGGCCTAAGGCCATCCACCCCCGCTAAACGGATTGTCTGTAGCATATCACATTTGTAGTACGGAGTCTGGGATGGCAAACCCATTGTCCAACCTCAAACCAGCCCTGGAAGTGCTGGCTCGCAACGTGGACATTCTACCGGCCACCGGGCAGGCCGTGGAGGAACTCCTGCACCCGGACCACGAGGAAGTGGAGGATAGTATCCTCAGCCGTGAGGACAAACGACTGGAGGTCATCGGGGAGCGGCCCAACCGTGACCTCTACGTTTCCACGCTCCCGCTACCTCGCACGGAACGCCACCTGTTTCGCTACTTTCTGGACGGTGCACAGCGCTGCTACTTCATCGGTTCCACGTTGGAAGGTGAACGCACCTCGCCCATCCACATCGCTCAGGTGGGCACGACCATCGTCCACCGCCGTGACGACGGCACCGTTCACGCGGCTCACTCGCGTCAGGACACCCTGTTGCTGTTGGCACGCAGCCGGCTCTCGGAGGGCGTGTGGACTCGGGTGGAGCAAGCAGCGACGGCAGCCGGGTTCCAACTGGTGGACATCACCGAGCACGACGATGTGACGCTGTCCTTGTCCTCTGAGATGGACCTGCGCACCCGCGCCGTCAACAAGGCCTCCGGGGTCATGCGCACCCGGGAGTACGAAGCCGCCCGGGACCTGGCCGGCCGGCGAGAGGGCGAATGGCTGGTGATTGATGGCTTCTTGCGGTTCCAGTTCCAGAAACTGGCCCAGGTGCCCAACCTCATCGGCGTGGCCAAGTCCTTCACCAAGAACCCGGTGTTCCGCTATGGACGAGGCCCCCGGGCGGAGACGCTACCCATGAGTCGGCTGCTGGCCGGGCTGCCAGCCCAGCATCGCACCTGCGTCTTTACTGCTACCACGGGTGACATTGGCTTCTGGTACGTGCGGCTGCGGGAACAGGGCGAGGTGGAATACCCGATGATGGGCGTCGTCAAGGTGGAGATCCCCCTGCCGGCCGACGGCGAACCGATAGACAGCGAGCTGGTGAACACGCTCTCACGGGCGCTGGTCGCCGAACGGCATGTGACGCCCCACGGACGCGACCGACGCTGGCACGTGCATCTTTATCCCATCTACCTGGCCGAGCAGGTCATCAAGAACAGCTTTCTATCGCCAGAGGTTATTCGCAACGCCATCCGCTGGCCCCGCTTGGCTGGCGTTACGGTAAGGAGGGAGTCCTGATGAGCGATGAGCAAGTAACCGCAGCCGTGCAACCTGGTGAGCGAACCCCCATCGGGCGAGCCTCGGCCACTGACCACGACCCGAACACCTCGGACGAGTTCTCCTTTTGGCTGGCCCCGCAGATCATCGTCAACCCCTTTGACATCGTGGAGGCGGAGCAGTACGAAGACAGCCGCACTTATGGGCTGGTGCTGGGGCTGGAGCACCGCACTGACGCGCCCTCGCACCTCTCCAACTTTATCTCCAATGACTTTGGGGAGCTGGCGGACGAACCGAACACCCTGCGCCAGGGCACGACCGTGGCGCGGGCCGGCGTATTGAGCAACGACGCGGGCATCTATATGCCGGTTCCCAATGAGCAACTGGTGCGCTTTGCCGACGAGACCGGCATCCACCGGGCGCTGGGCATTGATGAGATGCGCCCAGATCGTCGCATTCCGGCTGGCCTCATCGAGATGAGCAACGGCACTCGGGCGGTGACTTACATTGACCGGGACTATGTGCTGGGGCCAGAGGCGGCCCACGTGAACGTCTCGGGCATCTCCGGCCTGGCTACCAAGACCTCGTATGCCATGTTCCTCATCCAGTCCATCCTCCAGAACAGCGACGCTTCCGAGATCGCGGTGATCATCCTCAACGTGAAACATGGCGACCTGCTGATGATCGACCAGCCAGCGGTGGGCCTGGAGCCAGAGCAGCACGAGCTCTGGGACAAGCTGGCGTTGGAGCCCCGACCGTTTGAGCATGTTCACTATCTGCTCCCCCACGGCAAGGATACCTCCAGCACTGGCAAGCCCAACAGCTTTATTGTCCCCGACCGGTTCCTGATCTACGCCTATGCCCTGGCCAACACGTACGATAAGCTCGACCTGCTTTTCTCCCAGGTGGCAGACCCCTCTGGCACCGTGGAATCCATGGTCGGCGAGATCGCCAATGGGCTGGAGCAGAAATCGAGTCAGTGGGCTAACGTGACGGACTGGGACTCACTGCTGAACGGCGAGCCGCTGGTCAAGGAGGGGCGCTCGCAGCGCGTGGGCGACATTCACGCCTCGTCGGTAGGCAAATTCCGACGGCACCTGCGGCGCATCGTCAAGACCCGTCAGTCGGGCCTTTTTGTGCGCCAGTTGTCACGGAACACGGTGGATCTGTCGAGGGAGATCGCCAGGCTCCAGGGCGGGCACACCTACGTGGTGGACATCGCCAAGCTAACCGACGAGGAGCAGACGCTGGTCTTTGGCGACATCCTGCGCACGGTGTACGCGCTCTATGCCGAGGAGGGCACTGAGGACTATGAACTGCCCAAGAAGGTCATCATCTTTGTGGACGAGTTGAACAAGTACGCCCCGGCACGAGACGAGGGTTCGCCCATCCTGGACCAGGTGTTGGACATCGCCGAGCGCGGGCGGTCGTTGGGCGTCATCCTCATCTCGGCCCAGCAGTTCATGAGTGCGGTCCACGGGCGGGTGACCGGCAACGCGGCCACGCTGGTCGTGGGTCGCAGCGGGTCCGCCGAGCTGGCCGCGCCGGCGTATCGCTTCCTGGATCAAGACGTGCGCGGCAATCTCACGCGCCTGTCCAAGGGGGAATTGCTGCTCAGCCATTCCATCTACCGGCAGCCGGTGAAGATCGTCTTTCCCAGGCCGGCGTACCGGCAGCAGGTGTGAGGAACTATAGCCAGCGTGGTAGGACGGGCCTCCTAGAATTGCCATCGCACAGCATCACGGTCAGCACGGGAAGGCTTTTCCGTGTGCTCCCGGAGCTGTAAAATCCCCGGTCCGCCAGTGCGGATGTCCCACCCAGTCGTTCTGTCGCGCTTGTACCAGTGCACGACGTGGGAGATGATGGCCGGGAGCGATGCCCGACCAGGAGACAGACAAGACCGTCACCTGACACGGCAGAGCAAACGGGTCCTGCCCCAGCAAGGAGAGATAGTATGCCAGAGCAGAAGAGAATAGACTGCGGCGACGACATCATCATCTGCCGCAACGTGGAAAAGTGGTTCGGCGACTTTCACGTGCTCAAGGGGATCAGCATCACCGTCAAACGGGGCGAGGTGGTGGTGATCTGCGGGCCATCCGGCTCCGGCAAGTCAACCTTCATCCGCACCATCAACCGGCTGGAAGAGCACCAGAAAGGCGACATTATCGTGGATGGCATCGAGCTGACCAATGATGTGCGCAACATCGCCGCCATCCGCAGCGAGATCGGTATGGTCTTCCAGTCGTTCAACCTCTTTCCCCACCTGACTGTGTTGCAGAACATCACCCTGGCCCCCATCTGGGTCCGCAAGTGGCCCAAGGCCCGGGCGGAAGAGACGGCCCTGCGACTGTTGGCCCGCGTGGGTATCCCGGAACAGGCTCACAAGTACCCCGGCCAGTTGTCCGGCGGGCAACAGCAGCGCGTGGCCATCGCCCGCGCCCTGGCCATGGAACCCAAGATCATGCTCTTTGATGAGCCGACCTCGGCCCTGGACCCGGAGATGATCAAGGAAGTGCTGGATGTGATGCGCGAGCTGGCCCGCTCCGGTATGACCATGATCGTGGTGACTCATGAGATGGGTTTTGCCAAAGAGGTGGCTGACCGCATAGTATTCTTTGATGATGGGCAGATCGTGGAACAGGCGTGCCCGGCCGATTTCTTCGCCCACCCCCGCGAGGAGCGAACCAGGCTGTTCCTGAGCCAGATCTTGACGCACTGACTTGGACAATCCTGGAGTCGAGCCTTCAGGTGGGCCATATCTGGTGATCACCGGCTCTATTCCTTGTAGTGTGGTCCAAAGTCCAAAACTGACGCAGGGAGACTATTTCCACCCGACGCCTCAAGGGCTTTTGGCCGGGCGTCCTCCCATTATGCGGAAAATGCCCCAACCAGGCCGGTGGTTGGCCGGCGCGATGCCTCCTCCCAGGGGGCGGTTTTAAGGTGAGTGACCGATGGTGCTTACGCTAGAAGATGTGGCGTGTATCCTGATCTCTGTGCTGGTGGGGAGTTTGCTCGGAGCCGAACGCGAGTACCGGGACAAGGCCGCCGGGTTCCGCACGATGATCTTTATCTGTCTCGGCTCGACGCTGTTCACCATGTTCTCCATCAAGATCGGCGGCCCGCAGGATCCGGCGCGTATCGCAGCCCAGATCGTGACCGGGGTGGGCTTTTTGGGCGCCGGCGCCATCCTGCGGGACGCCGGCCGCGTCGTGGGCCTGACCACCGCGGCGACCATCTGGCTGGCCGCCGCCCTGGGCCTGGGCATCGGCGGCGGCCACACCATCCTGGTCCTCGTCGCCACCGGCATCATCCTCATCGTGCTGTGGGGCTTTCCCCCGCTAGAGCACTGGATTGACCGCTTGCGCCAGACCCAGACCTACCAGGTGGTCGCCATCTTTTCCCCGGAAACCCTCACCGAACTGGAGAAAGCTTTTACCGAAAGCGGTTTGACGCTCACCAGTCACAAGTGTATCAAATCGGGTACGGACGTGATCGTCACCCGGGGAACCAGCGGATCGCCGGCCAAACACGAGCGATTGCTCCAGCAGCTCCTGGCGATGCCGACGGTGAAAGAAATCCGCTACTGATCGCGCATGGGTCTGAGATGTCCACCAACGAGCGACTGATCATCCCCCCGGGGTACAAATCCGCCCTGGACGTGAAGCAAACCGAGCGGGCTATAAAGCTCGTCAAAGATTTTTTTGAGATGAGCCTGGCCACGGAGCTGCGGCTCACCCGCGTCACTGCGCCCCTGTTCGTGCTCCAGGGCACCGGCGTCAACGACGACCTGACCGGTGTCGAGCAGCCAGTCTCGTTCCCCGTCGCCGACATGAACGGCACCGTGGCCGAGATCGTGCAGTCCCTGGCCAAGTGGAAGCGCATGATGCTGGCCGACTATGGCATCCCCCACGGCTACGGCCTCTACACCGACATGAACGCCGTCCGGCCGTGCGAGAGGCTCGATAACCTGCACTCCCTTTATGTGGATCAGTGGGACTGGGAACGGGTCATTGACCGCAGCGAACGCACCCTTGATTTTCTGAAAGACATCGTGCGGCGCATCTACGCGGTCATCAAACGCACCGAGTTCTACGTCTACGACCACTATCCTTTCATCGAGCCGGAGTTGCCGGAAGAGATCACCTTCGTCCACGCCGAGGATTTGCAACGCGAGTTTCCGCACCTGGCCCCCTGGCAGCGGGAGGATGAGATCACCCGGCGCCATGGGGCCGTCTTTATCATCGGCATCGGCGCGCCGCTGGCCGATGGGCTGCCGCACGATGGGCGCGCGCCGGACTATGACGATTGGACCACCGAGACCGCGCCGGGCTACCGGGGTCTCAACGGCGACATCATCATCTGGAATAACATACTGAAGCGGGCCTATGAGCTGTCCTCGATGGGTATCCGGGTAGACAAGGAAGCCTTGCTGCGACAGCTCGCCCTCACCGGCACCCTGGAACGGCAGCACCTGCTCTTCCACCGGCGGCTGCTGAACGACGAACTGCCGCTCTCCATCGGCGGCGGCATCGGCCAGTCGCGGCTGTGCATGTACTACCTGCGCAAGGCCCACATCGGGGAGATCCAGGTGAGCATCTGGCCGCCGGAGATGGTCCAGGCGTGCCGGGAGAACGGCATCTTTCTGCTTTGAGGCCCGTCTCGAAGGCCCGGCAAGCAG
>DAOTYG010000033.1:0-10579 GCA_034435155.1 Anaerolineae bacterium
GAGACATGGTCAAACTGGACAGGCTCGCCAGATAGGTCATATGGGCCATCTGTAATCCTCGCGAGACGGCATCGCAAAAAGTCATCAATCCCAATGGGCACAAGGCTTCCCGGCCCGCCTCTTGATTGAAAAAGTCCTCACAGCGCGCAGAACCGCACACGCCGCAATCCACTCCGTCAGGTCGGTTCGTCTGCTTGAAACCCACGATCAGTATCGCCGCGCTTTTCTCGGCGCGCGGCTTTACCGTCAGGAGGCATTTCTGCCAATACGGAGGGAATGCCTCTTGTTGGACCAACTGCGTAAAATCGCTGACAAACTGCCTGCTATCCTCGCCAGACAGAAACAACGCAGTGAGGCGGTAATTCAACTGCGGCCCGGCCAAAATCGCGCCCATCATCTGGAGGGCCGTGTTCCAGGCAATGGTCTGTTCAATCTCGCCAGTGTCTAGCCTGGCCTTCATGTTTTCCCTCCCATCTTGTAGCGGCTCACTCATTTCCGCCATTGGCGCCAGGACACAGATTCATACTAACCACGAAGGACACAAAGGACACGAAGATATGAAAACTATCACCATCCTTTGTGTCCTTCGTGTCCTTTGTGGTGAGATAAGGGACTGGCCTGAGCAGAACCCCCATCTTTCCAGACGCTTATCTCGTCAGGAGAGAAGGCATCGTCCAAACGGCAGCGGACGTCCGGCCCCAGCGGGTCGCCGAGGAAAGCCTCGGCCCTGGCTCTGCATCCGCTACAGGCATATTTGAGGTTGCAGATGCCGCACCGGCCCTTCAACAGGGTTCTGTCTCGATAGAGTTCGAGCTGGTCCGAATCGAACCAGATTTCCTCCAGGCTACGCTGACGGATATTCTCAGTCGTAGGCGGCAGGAATGGGCAGGCCCTGATCGTGCCATCGGCGCCCACGGTCAACTCCGTCAGTCCCGCGCCACACTTGCTCATCAACAGAGGCCCGCGCTCGGTGTCAGGCGTGGCTGGATTCTTGCCCACGCCAGCCCAGACCAGCCGGATCGGGCGGTCTCGATATTCCGCCCGTTTCTCATCCATGATCTGGCCCAGGCGGTCGTATTCCTCTTGCGATAAACACATGTCACGAAGGGCCTGGGCGCGCCCGGAAGGTTGGAGGTCGTTGACGGCAAATTTGGCGGCGCCCAGCGCCACGGCCAGGTCAACGATCTCGCCGAGCTGATGCAGGTTGTGCCGGGAAACCACCGTGAAGATGGCGAAAGGCACACGATGCCTGACCAGGTTGTTGATTCCTTGAACTGCCCTGTCGAAAGCCCCTCTTACCCCCCGGAACCTATCGTGCACCTCACCGATCCCATCCACGCTGACGGCGATATCTCGCAAGCCCAGCGCGGCAATTTTGCTCGCTACGGCTTCATCTATCGCAATGGCGTTGGTGGTCAGGGTAACGGCCAGCCGCTTAGAAATGGCGTACTCCATGACCGTGAACACGTCATCGCGCAAGAGAGGCTCGCCGCCCAGGACGCCCAGGTTGTGCACGCCCAGACTGACGCACGCGTCAATCAATCCCAATGCCTCTGCAGTGCTCAATTCTTGAGCCATGCCCTTGCCGGCATCCACAAGGCAGTGCTGGCATCTCAGGTTGCAGCGATTGGTGACTTCCCACTTGACCGTCATCGGCATGATCAGTGGGTAATGCAGCCCCCACTTGCTGACCACCCGGATCAGACGTTGGATGGAGGCCCGCAATCGAGGTGATGGCTGTACGGCCTCGAGTTCTTGCCGGGGGGAACCGAGCAGTTCCCAGAAGCGCAGCAACGTGGCGGCGAGTTCCTCTTGTTCACCTGAACACGTCGCACAGGAGTTTCCATCTCCTGGCGCGCAGATTCCCCGCAGAGCCACCCGCATCCTGGACGCGCCACAGGCGGGACAGTCGCTCGCCAATGCGCCCAATTTGGCCCTGAACGTGAGATCGTTTATCTTTTCAAGAGCACTGGCTATTGCTTCATGCTCCACTGTCATACAGTCTTCCTATCCGGGCCGCCGACCCCATCATCGGGTCAGCGCCGGGCGATTCGCGCCTGTGCTGACGGCGGGACATCTGACTTCGCTCATCTGCAGCAGAAAAGTCCACTGCACTATGCCCTGAAGAACCGTTTTAGAACCCTGGCAACGGAGAGAATGGTACAACCTCTTGAGGGAACCTTCCCCTACCGCAGTTTGCCAGCCAGTTTTCGCTGCCTGTGCAGCGCCAGGCGGAAGCATCCGCCAGGCCCTGCTAGATGTCTACGCAGTGCAGGTCTGACGCATCCACGCAGTGCAGGTCTGACGCATCCACGCAGTGCAGGTCCGACGCATCCACGCAGTGCAGGTCCGACGCATCCACGCAGTGCAGGTCAGATGCATCCACGCAGTGCAGGTCAGATGCATCTACTGCCCGCGCCAGCTTGCTCAGAACCTTCAACGCTGTGCTTGTCATGGGTAACCCTCCTTTCCATCTGGATTACGGTTCTTCAGGGAAGAGTACAGTGGACCTGGGTTCCTTCCTATTTGCCAGGCGTCCCACATCTCCGATGCTGAGATTTCTTCACTGCCCCGCTACACGAGGAGTATATATGGCTCCGACGGGTGTCAATCTGTCGTCATCAGCTATCTGGACAGCTCTCATCTTCCTCCATCCCCGGCTTCACTCAGCACAAACCGCTGGACCAACTGCGCCAGATCCCCGGTGTCCGCCACCGTCATCTGGGGGCCGGAGAGCACCGTCAGCACGCTGCGAGCTGCATCTACGCCCAGCACCAGCAAGCCGGGCCGGGCGCAAAAGCGCGCCATGGCGCGGCCGGCGTCCGCGTCGTTCAGGTCCACAATGACCGCGTCAGGGGCCAGACCTTGCTCTGGGAGACCTCCGAGGTCGGCGTTTGTCACGGCCAGGCCCGCCACGCCCTGCAGGGAGGCGGCCAGCCCGGCCATGAAGATTGAACTTCCGCACAGGAGGATGTTTTTCATCAGCCAGTCCAGATCGTCCAGCTCATAGTGAGCGCCGGCCACCGGCCGGTCACGCGGTCCTATGCTTGAGTCGCCGACTCTGCCCCCCAGTTTACCAGAAAACGGGGGTGGTTGTCACTGGACTTTGGTCTAAAAAAAGGTCTAGTCTGTGCGACTAGACCTTTGGGGGTACGCAATACGACCTGGCAGTGAGGACAGGGAGGATCGTCGTCGGATTTACATCATAACCGGCGAGTGAACAACTTGAGGGCCGGGTTGCAACAGGCAACCCGGCCCTCTCTACTCCAACTCTCCTGATGGGGTGAAACCTAGACCTCGCGGAACTCGCCTTCCACCGTGCCCTCGTCACCGCCCGGGGGAGGCCCGCCGGCCGGACCATAGCCATACCCACCGCCCGGTGGCGGGCCACCTGGCTGGCCGTACATACTGGCCCCGATACGTTGGACCACCTCGCCCAGTTCTTGCATGGCCCGCTTGATCTGATCCACCGTACCGCTCTGCAAGGCCGACCGCACTGCGGCCACCTTGCCTTCCACCTGGGACTTGACGTCGGCCGGGATACGATCGCCGTACTCACGGAGGGTCTTTTCCGTCTGGTAGATCATGGTATCAGCCTGGTTGCGGGTCTCGACCTCCTCCTTGCGGCGGGCGTCCTCGGCAGCGTGGGCCTGGGCCTCACGTACCAGCCGCTCCACCTCCTCTTTGGACAGGCCGCTGGAAGCGGTGATGGTGATCCGTTGCTCGCGGCCGGTGGCCTTATCCTGGGCGGAGACGTTCAAGATGCCGTTGGCATCAATGTCGAAGGTCACCTCGATCTGGGGGATGCCGCGCGGAGCCGGCGGGATGCCATCCAGGATGAACCGGCCCAGGGTCTTGTTATCGGCGGCCATGGGCCGTTCGCCCTGGGTCACGTGGATCTCCACCTGCGTCTGCATATCGCTGGCCGTGGAAAAGATCTGCGACTTGCGGGTGGGGATGGTGGTATTGCGCGGGATGAGCGGCGTCGCCACCCCGCCCAGGGTCTCGATGCCCAGGGTCAGGGGGGTCACGTCGAGCAAGAGCACATCCTTGACCTCGCCGCCCAGCACCCCCGCCTGGATGGCGGCCCCTATCGCCACCACCTCATCCGGATTGATCCCCTTGTGCGGCTCCTTGCCAAAGTAGTTCCGCACGATCTCCACGACCTTGGGCATCCGGGTCTGCCCTCCCACCAGCACCACCTCGTCAATGTCACCGGGTTTCAGGCCCGCGTCGGCCAAGGCCTGTTTCATCGGCGGGATCGTGCGCTCGATGAGGTCATCCACCAATTGCTCCAGTTTGGCCCGGGTGAGGGTGTAGTTCAAGTGTTTCGGGCCGCTGGCATCGGCAGTGATAAACGGCAGGTTGATCTCTGACTGCAAGGTGGTGCTCAACTCGATCTTGGCCTTCTCCGCCGCTTCCTTCAGGCGCTGAAGGGCCATGCGGTCCTGGCGCAGATCGATCCCCTGGTCACGTTTGAACTCGTCACAGAGCCAGTCAATGATGCGCTGGTCAAAGTCATCGCCGCCCAGGAAGGTATCGCCATTGGTGGATTTGACCTCAAAGACGCCTTCTCCCAGCTCCAGGATAGAGATGTCATAGGTGCCCCCGCCCAGGTCATAGACGGCGATGGTCTCGTCTTTGCCCTTGCCCAGGCCATAGGCCAGGCTGGAGGCCGTTGGCTCGTTGATGATGCGCAGCACCTCCAGACCGGCGATACGCCCGGCGTCTTTGGTGGCCTGGCGTTGCGAGTCGTTAAAGTAGGCTGGCACGGTGATCACGGCCTGGGTGATCGGCTCGCCCAGATAAGCCTCAGCGTCTTGCTTCATCTTTTGCAAGATCATGGCGCTGATCTCCGGGGGCGAGTAGGCCCGCCCACCCATGATCACCTGCACATCACCGTTCGGGGCGGCGGTCAGCTTGTACGGCACGATCTTTTTGGCGCGCTCCACCTCCGGGTCGTTCAGTTTACGCCCCATGAAGCGCTTGATGGAAAAGATGGTGTTATCCGGGTTGGTGATAGCCTGCCGACGAGCCACTGTGCCTACCAGTCGCTCCCCGCTTTTGGTGACGGCTACCACCGAAGGGGTCAGCCGCCCCCCCTCAGCGTTGGGGATGACCACCGGCTCGCCGCCTTCCATCACGGCCATCACCGAGTTGGTGGTTCCCAAGTCAATACCTAAAATCTTGCCCATAATTTATATCCTCCTTAATACTCGTTACCCTGGACTGGGGGCTGTCTGGCCCCCGGCCGGGGTTTTATTCGCTTTTCCCGACCTTGACCAGGGTCGGACGCAGGACTTTGCCGCCCAGCATATAGCCGGTCTGCAATTCCTCCAGCACCTGGTTTTCCAATGCCGGGTCTGACACCGTCTCATATAGCACTGCCTCGTGGAACTGAGGGTCAAAAGGTTGCCCCTGGGCCTGGATCGTCTCCAGACCGGCGGCGGTCAGGATCGCCTGAAACTTGCGCATGATCAGCAGCACTCCATCTACCCAGGTCAGGCGACGCAGGTTGTCTGGCAGGGTGTTCTCTGCCCGCTGGAAATCATCCAGGATCGGCAACAACTGATAGATCAAGGCGCCGTTGGCCAGGCGGGTCCACTCCTCGCGCTCCGCTTCGATGCGTTTCTTATAGTTGGCGAACTCGGCGCGGGCGCGTTGCCACCCATCCAGGTATTCAGCAGCCTGGGCTTTGGCTTCCTGGAGTTGTTCCTCCAGGCTCTGCGGTTGTGCCAGGGTCGGTTCCTCCTCCTCTCGAACTTCAGTTATCGTGTCTTCCGTCATCTCGCTTACCTCTATTCGTATAAATCTCGCAGCAGGGTATTCATTATTTCCGCCATGTAACGGACCGCTGAGATGGCCCGCTCGTAGCGCATACGTGTGGGGCCCATCACTCCCAGGACCCCAGTTGCCACATCTTCCACCCCATAACGGCTGAGGACCAGGCTGTAATCGTGCATTTGATCCAGCGTGCTCTCACTGCCGATGATGACCTGAACGCCCGGAGCCGACCAGGCTGGTGCCAGCAATTGGTTAATGAGGTTGCGCTGTTCCAGGATCTCCAATATACAGCGCAACCGTTCAGTCTGCGCGAATTCGGGCTGGCTCAGGATATGGATCAGGCCATCGCGATAGACCTCAGCGCTCTCTCGTTCGTCCACCCGGGCCATCATGTCCAGCAGGTAATTGGTCACCTCCTCTTCCAGGGGCAAGAGGCCCACCGCGCGCTCGCGGATCTCCCGCCGGGTCGCGTCATGGTAGAGTGCGTTCAGGTGGTTGGTCACCTGGACGAACACCTCCTGCCCGATGGGGCTGGGAAAGGCGATCATCTGCTGACGGACCATTCCGCCCTGCAACACCAGGATCAGGAGGGCGATCAAGTCCTGAACGCCGATCAATTGGGTGTATTTGAAGCGGCATTCACGGGACTGGGGCGTGGCGACGAGAGCCGTGCTTTGCGCGGTCTGCGCCAGGACAGCCGCCGCCAGGCGCGCCCACTGGTCCAGGTTCAGGCGGATCTGATGGAACTGGTGCTGGATCATCCGCCGCTCCAGCAGGGTCAGGTCCGGGGTCTGTTCCATCACGCTCTCCACAAAGAACCGATACCCCCGGTCTGTCGGGATACGGCCGGCGGAGGTATGGGGCTGCGCGATGTAGCCGTGCTCCTCCAGGACCGCCATCTCGTTGCGGATCGTGGCCGCGCTGACCGGCGGCGAGAGCCGGCCGGCTATCGTCGCCGACCCCACCGGGACCGCCGAGGCGATGTATTCGCGCACGATAAGCTCCAGGATTTGCCGCTGGCGTGGCGTCAGTTCTTCCATATCTGTCTCCAATCACCGGGTTAGCACTCCAGACAGTCGAGTGCTAAATTGATGGGCTGATCTTACCACAAAGCGGCGAACTTGTCAAGTGGTCTTAGTGGAATATTATCAAGTTATTTGATTCATTATATCTATGTAACTTGCTGATAAAAACGGTATAGCCGGAGCGGGAGGGAGGAGTCTGCTTGAAGGTTCCCCCTCGTGCCCACGCTCCGCGTGGGCACGCATCAGGGCCAGGCCACCCCGGCCGCGCGCCCCCCCGTCTCGCCCCCACGCAGAGCGTGGGGGCGAGCAAAACAGCAGGACCCGGCGTTCCGCACCCACGCAGAGCCGGGTGCGAATATATTGACAGTAAGCCGGGCTTGTGATAGAATCTAGCCATTACTGCTCCAGGCGTATTCGTGATTCCGGGGAGTGAGGAGGGAGACACCTGGTTGGCAACTGGGGCCTGGTCAGCCCGGCGGTGATAGTTGGCATCAGAATCGCAACCATTGAGCAGGAGGAAGGAGATTATGAAAAAGGCATCGCTTCTATTGGCGATCGTATTCGCGGCCAGCATGATCGCGGTCCAGTGCCCCGGCGGCGCCCCGGCCACCATCAAGGTGGGCGTGGTGGCTGAGTTGACCGGCGACATCCCGGCAGTGGGCGCATCCTGCAAGAACGCTGCCGAGATGGCCGTCAAGGAGATCAACGACGCCGGCGGGCTGGAAATCGGCGGTACCAAGTACCAGATCGAACTGTTCATCGAGGATAATGCCGGCAAGGCCGATCAGTCCGCCTCAGCGGCGCAAAAGCTCATCACCCAGCAGAATGTGGTGGCGATCATCGGCCCCAATGCCAGCCGCTACGCCATCCCGGCCTCCGAGATCGCCGAAAGTGCCAAGGTGGTCCTGATCAGCCCCTGGTCCACCAACCCCAAGACCACCCTGGACGCCAAGACCGGCGCGGCCAAGAGGTACGTCTTCCGCGCCTGTTTCATTGACCCCTTCCAGGGCCGCGTGGTCGCCAAGTTTGCCCTGGATAACCTGAAGGCCAGGAAGGCGGCCGTGCTCTATGATGTGGCCTCGGAGTATAACAAGGGTATCGCCGAGATCTTTAAGCAGACCTTTGAGGAGAGCGGTGGCCAGGTAGTGGCCTTTGAGACCTACACCACCGGCGACAAGGACTTTTCGGCCCAGCTCACCAAGATCAAGAACGCCGGGCCGGATGTGGTATTCCTGCCCAACTACTACAGCGAGGTGCCGTTGCAGGTCCAGCAGGGCAAGCGGCTGGGCATCACCGTGCCGTTCCTGGGCAGCGATTCCTGGGGGAGCGAGGAGCTGATCAAGCTGTGCGGCGGCGACTGCGAGGGCTATTACTTTAGCACCCACTACGCCGCCGATGCGGCCACCCCGGTGGCGATCAAGTTCATCGAGGCCTACAAAGCCAAGTATGGCGCCACCCCGGATGACGTGGCCGCGCTGACTTATGATGCCTTTGGGCTGCTGTGGACGGCCCTCAAGAACGCCGGCAAGGTGGATCGCGAGGCCGTGCGCGATGCGATGGCCAAGATCCCCAAGTATGAGGGCGTGACCGGCACCATGCAATTCAAGGAGGGTTCCGGCGACCCCATCAAGAGTGCGGTGATCCTGCAGATCAAGGGCGGCAAGTTCGTCTGGTTCGCCAACGCCAACCCATAGCCTTCTGCGCCACATGATACCCTCCCGCAGGTTCTCAAACCTGCGGGAGGGTTGATCCCGGTGGGGGTGGACATGACTTATATCCTGCAACAGGCGCTCAACGCTCTCCAGTTGGGCAGCATCTATGCGTTGATCGCCCTGGGCTACACGATGGTCTATGGTATCCTGACCATGATCAATTTTGCCCACGGCGATCTTTTTATGGTGGGCGCGTTCGTGTGTTTCTTCCTGGCGACGGCCCTGGGCCTGCCGTTCGTGCCCACGTTGCTCCTCACCATGATGGGAGTGGCCCTGCTGGGGGTGACCATCGAGCGGCTGGCGTACCGGCCGCTGCGTCAGGCGCCCCGGGTCTCGGCGGTCATCACGGCGTTGGGGGTGGGCATCTTTTTGGAGAACTTTACCCTGGCCTTGAACCCGTATCCGCAGCATATCCCCACCCTCATCCCCGTCATCACCTGGAACATCGGCGACGTGTCCATCTCATCGCTACAGGCCCTCATCATCGTGCTGTCTCTGGCCCTGATGGTGCTTTTGGATTTCATCGTGCGGCGGACGATGGTGGGCATGGCGATGCGCGCCATCTCGTGGGACAAGACCATTGTGCCGCTCATGGGGGTGCCCATGAACCTGGTCATCTCGGCCACGTTCGCCCTGGGCACCAGCCTGGGCGGGGCGGCCGGCGTGATGTATGGCCTGGCCTATCCGGTGATCGATCCGTACATGGGCATCATGGTGGGGTGGAAGGCGTTCATCTCGGCGGTGGTGGGGGGCATCGGCAACATCCGGGGGGCGATGATCGGCGGGTTCATCCTGGGGGCGGTGGAGATCATGGTCGCAGCGTTCTTCCCGTCCACCTACCGCGACTTTGTGGCCTTTGCGCTGTTGCTGGTGCTGCTGATCTTCCGGCCCTATGGCATCCTGGGCCAGCCCCGGCCGCAGAAGGTGTAGCGGATTCGCCCGGTCACGCAACCCGGCCGTCACCCTGGCTGAGACGGGCAGCCCGATGAGGTGACAGGGGTGGCGTTTCCAGCTGATAGTGGTTATGCGGCTTCTTCGTCACCTTGCATCGTCATGGGAGTTTAGAGGAATTTGATGATGAGCCATCGAATCAGGGAACAATTAGCACTCTTTCCAAAGTCTGATGACGCGAGCAAACGCAAATCTCCCGCTGGAGTCGCGACCAGCAAACTGATTTGTACTGCCCATATTGGCACCAATGAGGAAGTGTTCCCATTGATATTGGACTTACATGTTCCGCCAGGCTCAGTAGTAGCAGATGTAACCTATGGTAAGGGTATTTTTTGGAAAAATGTCCCGAAAGACAAGTATACTCTGCTTGCTACGGATATAGAGGATGGCGTTGATTGCCGAAGTCTGCCTTACGAAGACGGTACTATTGACTGTGTAGTCCTGGACCCCCCTTACATGGAAGGTCTTTACCGTCGCTCAGAGACTCATATGGCAGGTTCTGGAACGTATGCGGCTTTCCGCTCAACATACTCAAATGGTGAACCGACCGTTGAAGGGCCAAAGTATCATGATGCTGTTCTTGACCTTTACTTTAAGGCCGGGAAAGAGGCTCATCGTGTTCTACGCAAGTATGGAATCTTGATTGTCAAATGCCAGGATGAGGTAAGTGCCAATACTCAACATTTAACGCATGTGGAAATCATCGTGCATTACCAATCCCTTGGATTCTACGCCAAGGACCTCTTTGTCCTTGTGCGGCCTAACAGACCAGCGGTGAGTCGCATCAAAAAGCAAGAACATGCGCGGAAAAATCATTCCTATTTCCTGGTGTTTGTAAAGACGGATGGAGAAAATCCCCGGCGGAAAAGAGTATAAAATGGGTCTACTGGAACAGTGGGGCATCACACTCGGTGAACTGAACGAAATCCTTGTCTCCCGCCCTAGCTTGCGGGGTATCCTGATCGGATTCATCGCTGAATACAAACTTTCTCAGTAACTGCCTACCCTGAACCCTCCCGCAGGTTAGAAAGGGGCTGGCAACCGATGCAGCCGATCATCTGGGCGCGTCTGCGGCGTCTGGCCTGGTCATTGCGCCCAAACCTGCGG
>DAOTYG010000034.1:0-3656 GCA_034435155.1 Anaerolineae bacterium
ATGGGATGTGTCCACGGCGGATAGTTGACATATTACCATTTATATTGGGGCAGATGAAACAGCTGAACCACAGATTGCAGTTGCTTCAAATCGTTTTTCAACAAAGTCTTCCATACGCGCCCCCGGTCGTAGGGTGCGTTTCCATACGCACCGCCAGCCAGCGGGCTGGCCTGGCTCGCGGCGGCGACCACCGGGAGTGCAATCCGCCGCCGGTGCGGGGCGGCACACCCCGCGCGAGCACGGGCGCGCAGCATATTTTCGTTCTACGTGGTGCGCCACGCGCATGGTGATCTACCCCGTTGAGCTGGTGGCCGGCGGGTGCGCCCGGGGCAGGGCAAAACTGAACTTGCTGCCCTGACCAGGCCGGCTCTCCACCCAGATGCGGCCGCCATAGCTCTCCACGATCTGCTTCACGATGGACAGGCCCAGGCCGGTGCCCTCTTTGGTAAGGGATTTGGCCCCTTCGGTGCGAAAGAAGGGCGTGAAGAGCCGGGCCTGATCCTCCGGCGCGATGCCAATGCCGGTATCGCGCACAGACCCCACCACGTAATACGGGGTCTGATATGCCGAGACCACCACGATCCCACCGCTGGGAGTATATTTGATGGCATTGCTGATGAGGTTCGTCCACACCTCTTTAAGTCGGCTCTCGTTGGCCCGCACCGGGGGTAGATGAGGATCCACCTCCACACTGAACATCAACCCCTTGTGCTCAGCCATCACCCGCATCACATCCACGATGTTCAGGAGCACCTCGCCCATATCCAACAACTTTAACTCGCCTTGCTCGCCCGCCGTGAGACGGGACAACTCTAGCAGGTTGGCGATGAGGTCCAACATCTCCGTGGCGCGGGCATCGGCCCGTTCCAGAAGCTCACGTTGCTTGGCCGGGTTCGGCGCATAACCCTCCAGGATCACCCGCAAGAAACTCTGGATGGCCGCGATGGGGGCGCGCAATTCGTGGGTCACCACCAGGACAAAATCGGCACGAGCCTTGTCCGCCTGACGCAGCCGGGCATTGGCCTCGCTCAACTCCTGGGTGCGTTCCTCCAATGAGCGGACGGTGTCCAGGTAGACCTGAGTGCGCTCGTGCAGGCGGCGGGCGATCCCTGAAGCCATATAGACAACCAGAAAGACCGTTGAGGCAAAGGCGCCGATCTCGCCGAGCACATACAGCGAGTTGCGGGTGGAGGCAACACCGGTAACCGGGGCCAGGTCGGTGTGGGGCAGCAGCCCGATGTGTTCCAGGAACACCAACCCTCCAAAGAGCGCCGTTACCAGACCGGCATAGACAAAGGCCGACCGTTGGGGGAGCAGGATGCTGACGATGATGACATAGAACACGTAGTAGAAGGCAAAGGGGTTCTCCCTGCCGCCGGCCAGATGCAGCAGCACCGTCAAGGCCACCAGGTCCAGCACGATCTGTAGATGGATGAACTCCCGATAGCGTCGCCGATATGTATCTTCAGATCGGGGCAGTCGCAGCCGCCGGGCATAGAGCCAGAAAGCCAGGTTATAGCCAGCGATGATGGCGGCGATGACCAGCATGGGCAGCAGGGGAAAGACAGCCGGGAATATAAAGCCCACGACTCCGATGGTGATCAGCAACCCGCTGACGGCCAGCCAACGCAGGCGGATAAACCAGTCCAGGCGGCTGAGCAACTCAGCCTCGGCCGGCGAAGGTTCACGGGCCACATGGATGTCTACGACCATGACTTCTCTCTCCCTACCGCAGGTTGGGTCGCTCCCCTACTCACCTGTGGGAGGGTTCAGGTGCTAATCGGCCAGCAAAGCCCGGCATTCCTGCTCCAAAAGCGGCAGCACGATGTTCAGATCGCCCACGATGCCGTAATCGGCGATCTGGAAGATGGGCGCGTCGGGGTCCTTGTTCACTGCCACGATACAGCGGGCCGTCTTCATGCCAGCCAGGTGTTGGATGGCCCCAGAGATGCCGCAGGCGATGTAAAGGTCCGGAGTCACGGTCTTGCCGGTCTGCCCCACCTGGTGGGCATGGTCAATCCAGCCGGCGTCTACGGCGGCACGGGAGGCCCCCACCGCCGCCCCTAACGTCTGGGCCAGGCGGCGAATGAGGGTAAAACCTTCTGGGGTCCCCAGCCCCCGCCCGCCAGCCACGATGATGCGTGCCTCGGCCACGTCAATCTCGCCGGCGCCGGCCTGGAGTACCTCTACCACGCGCGCCCGCACCTGGCCCACGGCGGCGGCTATCCGCTCCACGGGGGCCGTCTTGCTGGCAGCCGGGGCTGGGGCCGGGAACACGTTGGGCCGCACCGTGGCGATCTGCGGGTCGCCCGGTAGCCTGACCTGGGCCAGGGCCTTGCCGGCATAGACCGGGCGCGTGGCCAGGAGCCGACCGCCGTCAATCGTCAGAGCCGTGCAATCGGCGGCCAGACCCACCCCCAGCCGGGCCGCCAGGCGCGGGGCCAGGTCCTTGCCCAATGCCGTGGCCCCCAGGAGGACGATGGCCGGCTGAGCCTGGCTGATCCAGGCCGCCAGGGTGTTGGTGTACCCCTCACTGGAGTAGAGGGCCAGGGCCGGGTCGTCGGCCACGTAGACGCGAGTGGCGCCATACTGGGCCAGGGTGGACGACAGATGGTCCAGGTTCGCGCCCAACAGCAGAGCTTCGACCTGACCGCCGAGCATCTGGGCCAATTCCGCGCCCACGCCCAGCATCTCCAGGGCGACGCGTTTCAGCACGCCGTCTCGTTGTTCCGCAAAGACCAGTACGTTGTTGCTCATCGTCGCCTCCTAGATGACTTTGGCTTCGGCGCGGAGCAGGCGGGCCACTTCTTTGGCGGCCTCGGCCGGCTCGCCGGGGATGACCCGGCCAGCCGCGCGCGCTGGTGGCGTCATGAAGGTCACCAGCTCCACGCCCGGCTGCACGTCGCCCAACCCCAGATCAGCCAATTGCCACAGGGTCATGGGTTTCCTGGCTGCCATGCGGATGCCCTTGAAGGACGGGTAGCGCGGCTCGTTCAGGCCCTTTTGGGCAGTGAACACGGCCGGCAAGGGGGTCTCCACCACCTCTTTGCCACCCTCGATCTCCCGCTCGGCCCGGGCTGATTTGCCATCTGGGGTGATCTCCAGTCTGGTGATCACGGCCACATGGGGCAGGTCCAGTAGCTCGGCCAGCATCACCCCCACGGCCGCGTTGTCGTCGTCTACCGCCTGCTTGCCACAAAAGATGGCGTCATAGTCGCCCAGTCTGGCGATGGCAGCCGCCAGCACCCGGGCCGTGGCGTAAGCGTCGCCCTGACCAGTCTCAGCCACCACATGGTAAGCCTCGTCGGCCCCCATGGCCAGGCCCTTGAGGATGCTCTCGCGCGCCCGTTCTGGTCCCAGGCAGAGCAACTTTACCTGACCGCCCAGGTTTTCCTGCCACCGCAAGGCTTCCTCCAGAGCATACTCGTCGTAGGGGTTGAGCACATATTGCAACCCTTCTTCGACGATCCGACCATCCCGAACCTCGATGCGCGACTCGGTGTCTGGCACTTCTTTGATGCATACGATCAGGTTCATGTGACCTCCTCCGAAAATAGCCCCCTCGCTCGCGGCGGGTGTGCCACCCGCCGCCGGCGCGGGGTCGCAGACCCCGCGCGAGCACATCGGCGTATTTTCGTGCCACGGGATGCGCCCCG
>DAOTYG010000035.1:0-4386 GCA_034435155.1 Anaerolineae bacterium
ACGCCCTACGCCGTGCAGTTCCGCTACCCCACCGATGTTCTGGAGCCTGAGCAAAGCGAGGCAGAGGCTGCCCTGGAACATGCCCAATCGTTCACAGAGTTCATCTTGGGTTTGCTGCCAGAGGGAGTGAAGTTTTGAGGCCTCTATGAGCAATATTGCCATCCGTGTCGAGCGCCTGGGCAGGCGCTACCGCATCGGTGGGCCGCAGACAGGCTACAAGACGATCCGCGAGACACTGCTCTTCTGTCGTAGTCGCCACCTGGAGCCCACGTTTGGGCGGCGATCCGAGAGGAGGTATTGACGATGGATACACGGACCAGGTCTTCGGACTTTCAGAAGGTGATCGAGAATGTTGAGATGTTGCCTCCTGACGATCAGATGCTGTTGATCGAAATCATCCGCCAACGCCTGATCCAGCATCGGCGTTCTGAGCTGATTTCCCAAGTTGCCGAAGCACGGGAGGCTTACCAGACAGGGAATGTGCGACGAGGCACGGTGGACGATTTGCTGCAGGAGTTGGACACGTGAAGACTCTGGGCTGGGGTTCCAGCTTCACCCGTGCCTTTCGGCGCGCGATCCGACGACAACCTGAGTTGCGTGCAAGAGCTGAACATACTCTCCGACAGTTAGCAACAGATCCTTTTCACCCTTCACTTCACAGTCACAAGTTGAAGGAAGAGCTGGCCGGGGCCTGGGCATGCACGGTAGATTACGACAACCGCATCCTTTTCGAGTTTGTCCAGAACCCGGAATCGGGCGAAGAGGAAATCCACCTGCTGGCCATGGGGACTCACGATGAGGTGTATTAGAGTTCGCCAGGGGGAAGGCTCCCAAGGACTATGAGCAACATGGCCATCCGTGTCGAGCATCTGAGCAGGCGCTACCAGACGCTGCGCGACAGTCCGGCAGCCGGCTTCAAAGAGTTGGCCCGCCGGGGGTTGGCGGATAGTGCCAGCATGGTGATAGGGTTGCATCCGGTGAATGAATTGCGTGTGCCAGCAGTGGGCAATGCCAGCGTTTTGCGGGCTGTTGTTCGAGAGAGGGTACCCGGAGAGGAGCAACATGATGGAAAGGCTGGATCGAATCACCATTAATCCTGAGGTGTGCCTGGGGCAACCAACAATCCGCGGTATGAGAATTACCATCAGTGTCATACTCAAGATGTTGGCCGGTGGCTACACCACGGCAGATGTGCTTGAGGCTTACCCCGAACTGGAAGCTGAAGACATACAGCAGGCTGTCCAATATGCAGCCTGGGTTGTCTCAGACCAAATCCAGATGGTGCCGGCATAGCGGATTGAAATGACAGTCTTGCGATTCCTTGCAGACATGAACCTCTCACCCTTGACGGTCGAGTCCCTGCGACGAGAGGGCTGGGACATCATTCGAGTCTCGAGTCTGCTTCCCGTAGATGCTACGGATCAGGAAATCCTGGAACTGGCTCGTCGGGAGGGTCGGGTTTTGGTCACACAGGACCTGGACTTTTCAGCACTGTTAGCGTTAGGTGGGCATCATCAACCGAGCTTGCTTACGTTGCGGTTGTTGGTTAGTAGTCCTGAAACTGTCACCCGTCGGTTATTACAGGTCTTACCTCAGGTAGAGGAGGCGCTGCGGCAGGGAAGCGCCGTTACGGTAGCAGATGTAACGGTACGAGTGCGTCGTCTGCCTATCCGTTGGTCCGGTTAAAGGCCATCATGATTGACGTTGCCATGTAGGTGGAAAACCCAGAAGGGGTCGGGAAACTGGTTGCAACACCAGCAGGTGTTGGACGCCTTTGAGCGGGCGCGGCAAGAGCTGGCCCGCCGCGGGCTGGCGGTATAATACACAAGAGGTGGGATTGCAGGCCGCAAGCGAGACGCTGGTCGAAACGGCGCACACCTTTCCGCTGGCTGGACTGCCTGTCCTCCTGTGGATTTGGGCACAATCTCCACATTGCTTTCTAAACTGAGGGAGAGTCGCTCGCTACGCTGGCAGAAGGGGATGATTGTAGATAATGAACAAGCCCGGGCGGCATAATGACCAAGACCTGGCAGTGACCGAGGCGGATTTGCATCCTCACCTGCTGGCTCGAATGAGACAACGCGACATCACGTTGGAGGATATTGAACTGACTTTGAGGGAGGGTTGGCAGGCCGCTGACGCCAGGATCGGAACATTGGGCAAGACGATGGTATTTGCTTACGAGGCGGAGTGGGAAGGCGAGTTCTACCTGGAGAAAGAGGTGACGGTGTACTACAAACGAACGGAGGAGGGGATCGTCTTGCTGACGGTCAAGGCTCGCTATGGGCAGGGTTTTCCACGGAGATGAGCAAATGAAGATAGAATACGATGTGGCGCGGGATTTGTTATATATCTGGCTTGGCATTCCTGGCGAGAAAGCTGCCAGGACCGAGACCATAGTCCCTGGTATGCACGCCGACTTTGACCGGCAGGGGCGCCTGATCGGCATTGAAATTCTGGATGCTTCAGAAGTGATGCGGGACAGGGTCCAATTCGAGGTGGCGCTCACGCCCGCACCTGCTGAAGGGGTGCCTGCCTGATCTTGTCACATCTCCAGGACCTGTGAGCGACATGGCCATCCATATCGAGCATCTGAGCAGGCGCTACCAGACGCTGCGCGATAGCCTGACAGTTGGCTTCTACGTCGCGCCGGGTTACCGGCCGCGCGTGCGTTTCAGCGAAGGCTGATCCAATAGCAATACAAGGAGAATCTCATGATAGACGGAGTGCAAATCATTGATTTGCCGGTTCTGATGGACGACCGGGGCTATCTGTTCGAAATCGCCCGCGCGACCGGCGGCCCTGAACCCCACGCCGTGATCCACCAGTTTGGCCAGGTCTACCTGGTTGGCGACCCGGTGCGCGGCGCCATCCGCGCCTTTCACAAGCACGCCGAACTGTGGGACTGGTTCTGCATTGTCCACGGCGCGGCCAAGTTCGTGCTGCGGGATGACCGCCAGGATAGCCCCACCTATCAGGAGATGATGGAGATCGTGGTCGGCGACCGCCGCCCCCGCCTCATCGTCGTCCCGCCGGGCGTCTACCACGGCTGGATGAGCCTGACCGACGACGTGTTGATGGTCAGCACCGCCAGCCATCCCTACAACCGCGAGCACCCCGACGAGGTGCGCATCCCGCCCGACAGTTTCGGCGACGTGTGGACGGTGAAGGGACGGTAGTCCTATGAGCAAAATCTTGCTGGTGGGCGGCGCCGGTTACGTGGGCGCCGTGCTGGCCGAAGAGTTGCTGGAGCGCGGCTACGCGGTCAAGGTCCTCGACCGGCTCTACTACGGCCAGGACGGCCTGCGGGACATCCGCGACCGGGTCGAGCTGATCGTGGGGGACATGCGCACGGCAGGGCCGGAGGTGCTGGAGGGCGTGGATGCCGTGATCAACATCGGCGGCTTGTCCAACGACCCCACGGCCGAGTACAACCCTCGGGCCAACTATGAGATGAACACTGTAGCCACGCGGACGCTGGCCGCGTTCTGCAAGCAACAGGGGGTGCGGAGGTACCTCTTTGCTTCCTCCTGCTCCATCTACGACCGGGGGGTGGGGGACGATCGGAAGGACATGCTGCAGGACGAGAGCGCCGAGGTTACGCCCCGCGCCGCCTATTCCCGCTCCAAGTACGAGGCCGAGCGAGCCTTGCTGGAGATGGCCGACCGGGATTTCTGTCCGGTGATCCTGCGCAAGGGGACCATCTACGGTTTCTCGCCGCGCATGCGCTATGACCTGGTGGTGAACACCTTTGTCAAGGATGCGCTGTCCAAAGGAGTGCTGACCCTGCACTATGGGGGGGAGATGTGGCGGCCGCTGGTGGACGTGCGGGATGCGGCGCGGGCCTACATCGCCTGCCTGGAGGCCGAAGAGGAAAAGGTGCGGGGTCAGATTTTCAACGTCTCTTTCCAGAACGTGCGCATCTCGGAACTGGCCCTGCGCGTGCGAGAGGCGCTGCGCCAGGAGGGGGTGCAGGTGGACATCCGGCCCGACTATGGCTACAAGGGCGTGCGCAGTTACCGGGTCTCGGCGCTAAAGATCGAGCGGACGCTGGGGGTGCGTCCCCAGGTGACCATCGAAGAGTCGGTGGTGGACATGGTGGACAAGGTCCGGCGCTATGGCTACACCGACTTTGACAACCCCAAATACTACAACATTCGCTGGATGCGGCTGCTGGAAGAGGCGCAGCAGGTCATCCAGGTGACCGGCTCGGTCTTTGAAGCGTAAGCAGATGGGCACCGCAGAGACGCGGAGCGCGCAGAGAGAGAATCCTCGGCGTCCTCTGCGCCTCAGCGGTGAGCAGATAGCCACCGCAGAGACGCCGGGCGCGCAGGAAGGCCAAATGAAGGTTAATCAAATCACTGAAGCGATCATTGGTGCAGCGAT
>DAOTYG010000036.1:0-8810 GCA_034435155.1 Anaerolineae bacterium
CTCTTGAACAAGGCAAATTTGCGGGAGGAATGGCAGCAAAAACGGGCTCGAATGCTGGCAGACAAAATTGATGTGACGGCCTGGATGGTGGATTTTGTGGAAAGATATGCTGAGAACCTGCTTGAGAGACGGCTGTGAACGTATTATTTACCGTGGTCTGAGAGGTTGATCCCAGAATGTACGAATTGGCTAAACGTTGCCTTGAGATTTGCAACCGCATGAGGAGATGGTTTCAAGAGTGCAACTATGCCGGTATTGATCCATATTTGTTGGACGCCAAGGCGTTTGGCCTTCGACGTCTGCCAGGGATTGGACGGCTGCTCGTTACTATGCGGCAGTTGCTCAAGCCGCTTCATCCGTATTTTCCTCGACAGGTGTTCTCCAGTTGCTCCCCAGTTGTGATGGCGAAAGCGATAGGGTTGATCCTGAGTGGAACAGCACGGTTGTACCGGGTCAACAGAGATGAATCTTGCCTCAGCGAGTGCGCCTTGCTACTTGAATTGCTAAAGGTTCAAAGAAGCCCCGGCTTTAGCCACCTGTGCTGGGGCCAGCCTTTCGCCTGGGGAGGCTCGATCCGATACCCGCCTTATACGCCAGCAGTTTGTGTCACCAGCCCGATTGCGCATGGTATATTGGACTATTACGAGATAGCACCGAATGATGAAACCTTAACTATGTTAAATGATGTGGCATTGTACTTGATGAATGAAAACGGCTATGAAGATCTGGGTGACTCGTTATGTCTGTATTATGCTCCAGGCAACCCGACCTTGGCTTACAATGGTAATATCATGGCAGCCTCATTTCTGCTGCGACTCAGTCGCATTACGGCGGATGAAGGGCTAGTGACCTTTGCCTCCAGGGCAGTGAATTTTGTTGTTGAAGGACAGAACCCAGACGGGTCATGGTTCTATTCAGATCCGAGAGGAAAAGGTGGGTTAATCACCACAATTGATAATCGCCACTCCGGGTTTGTATTGGAGCATCTGAAGATTGCAGCGGATATTTTAGGAGACGCGGCTATTGAGAAGGCTATCGAGCGTGGTTGGACTTACTATAAACAGGTTTTGTTTGATGGCCCTATACCCAAGTGGAGCCCTACTCAAACCTATCCAGTGGACATTCATGATGTAGCCCAAGCAATTATTACTTTGCTGCAATTGGGACAGCTTGATTGGGCAACACAGGTAACACGGTTTGCTTTGGATAATCTCTTTGATGGCAATAATCAGTTCTTTTACAAGTTATTTGCAAACGGGCAAGTTAATAAAACGGTTTTTATTCGTTGGGGGCAGGCATGGATGTTTAAAGCGTTAGGGCTATTCAGCGAAGCACATTTATTAGCCCGCCAGCGGAGCTTCGTTTCAACCGATCAGTAAGCGTGAGTTGACGAGGCGATGGTATGGTAGGTTCACCTGCGGAAGTGAACTGATGATCAATGTCAACAAGTTGCTGCACAATCAAGCCACCGTGGCTGTAGAGTGCGTGGACTGAATTTATCTCGAAGGATATACTTTCACATTCCGGGAGTGACCTCACATGTCAGACGAGATTACGGTTGGAATAGTGAGTTGGTACGAGGCCGATTTGGTCGAGGGGTTAGTTTCCAACTTGATTCACAAAACCTCCAACGATTCCAGACTCAACTTTATCGTTTGTGATAACACTAATGGACAGGATAGAGAGCTGTATTTGAGACTGGGCAGGACGTGTCGGATTATTCCGAACGATCAGGGGCGTCAGCCGCAATGCTGGCATGCCAAAGGGCTACATGTATTACAGGCGAACATGGATACAGAACTGGGGTTGTTTATTGACCCAGATTGCCTGATGCTGATGAATGGATGGGATATTGTGTGCAAATCCGCTTTGTCCGACAGGGTTGTCGCTGTAGGTGCACCATATCCTCCTACTATGCTTAACAAATGCCATGGGTTTCCGGTGGCCTATTGTATGTTGTTTAAACCACAATTATTCAAAGAACTTGGGGCGGACTGGATGCCCCGTGGTGTACCTAATAAAGTTGTCGCTGCTAAAGACCTTATCATGCGAAATGCAGCCAGGTTTTTTTCTCACTGGATGGGCCAATTGTTCGGGCCGGCTTTTTTTGTGGGCCGGGGAGGATATTGGGCCAGAAAGGTATTTGGCTGTACAAGCAAAGATGTTGGATGGCAAGTCATCCGCCTCATGAGAAAGCGTGGCTACTCTGGTAGGGTGTTTGATACAGCTCTTTTGCCCGACCAGATTCGCCCGGAGTGCAGAGTAATGGATGGAGTGATGGAATTGGCAAAGGAGTTTCAACTATACTTATGGGAGGGCGTTCCTATAGCGACACACCTGTACTCAACCGGACACCAAATCCGGGGTAAAAATAAAAGCAAAGCATCTCAGACTTCTCGTTGGCGGTCTTTAGCATACTCTGTATCAGCGCATATGGACAATTTCGATGTGATACTTTGAACACACTCAAAGCCAGTCACTACAATCTATAGGAGATATGTTAAATGGCAATTCTAATCACGGGTGCATTAGGCCACATTGGCTCCAATCTAAGTAAAAAACTTGAGGAATGTGGCTACAAAGTGGTTCGTTCCGATTTGAGAATACTTAAGGAGCCTAATTACGAGCGAGGCGATGTGACCCAATTTATCGAGATGCATCGCATTTTTAAGAAATACAATGTAAAGCATGTATATCATTTGGCTGGAGAAGTCGGACGTGAGAATGGTGAGCTTTTTCCACGCCGCTGTGTGGACATTAACGTCAGTGGCACGCTCAATTTGATCCAGTTGTGCCTGGAGCATGATGCCACCCTTTACTACGCCAGCACATCTGAGGTGTACGGTGACTGGGGAGGTAAGTGCAAACTAACTGAAGATTTGGTGGAGACACAACCCGTGCGGCCTACAAACTGTTATGGGATTTCCAAATTACAGGCTGAGCAGTATATAAGGCACTTTGTCGAGAATTATGGTCTGCGAGCACTGAGCTTTCGCTTTTTCATGTGTTACGGCGAGGGGGAATGGCCTAACCACTACCGCAGCGCTATGGCTAATTTGATCTACAAGGCTCTGACCGATCAGCCTATGCCTGTGCACAAAGGTACATGGCGGAGCTGGTGCTACGTGGACGACATCGTAGAGGGATGTATTCTGGCTATGGAGAAGTACGATCCTAAGAGGGGTTACCAGGCGTACAATATCGGCCGCGATGACCTTCGTCCAATGGAAGAAATCGCTGCCCTGATTTGTGACTTGGCGGGTAAACCGCGCTCACTGATTGAGTATACTGAGCCGGGGCGTTTTGTCACCCCGATCAAAGATGCCTCGTTTGCCAAGGCAAAAGAGCATTTGGGTTACGAAGCACGCATTCCTGTTGAAGAGGGAATTGAGCGAACTATTGCCTGGCAGCGGAGGACGGTATTGAAGCGGACGGAGTTGAAATGATGATTTTAGTCGTAGGAGGGAGTGGTTTCATTGGACGCAATTTCGTCCAATGGGCTGCTAATCGGGGTTATTCTGTTACGGCAACTTATTGCTCGCGTTTTGACGGGCCGGGGAGTGATTTCCCGTTATGGTGTCGGAACTATCCGAACGTGACGCCTTTGGAATGCGACTTGTTGAATGAATGCCCAGACCTCAGCGGTTATGATGTATGCCTGTACGCAGCTGGCAACGCTAACCACACCCGGGCGCTTCATGACCCCGTGATGGATGTGCAGTCCAATATTATAAGCTTATTGAATTTTCTTGCCACATTTCATGGCCGGCTGGTTTTTATGTCTTCTGGCGCAGTATACTATGGATTGCGAGGGCCTGTGTCACCGCTCACACCTGTGTTTCCCACCTTTCCCTATGCTATCTCTAAGTACGCCTCGGAGATGTACATTCGCTCTTTCCAAGAGCGTGGGATATTGCGTGAGTACCTTATTGTTCGGTTTTACTACGCCTATGGTCCGGGCGAGCCACGGCGGCGTTTAATTCCGCAACTGATGCAAGCTTTTGGCAAGGAAGGTCGTAGCGAGTTTACGATCAATGGTACTGGCAAGACATTTATGGCTCCAATGTATATCTCGGATGTTGTCGAGGCATTGGGGCGTATGGTGTTAAGCTCTGTCGCTAACCAGACTTTTGATCTGTGCGGTGAAACCCCTATGACTCTGTACGAAATTGTGCAGAGAGTAGGACATTTCTTTGGGAGAGAGGTACGCGTACACTATCGCGACTCGGAAGAACGACCCTTGGAATTCTGGAGCAGTAACGAAGCGGCCCGGTTAGTGTTTGGGCTTGCGCATCAGATGTCGTTGGAAGAAGGGCTGGAACTTTACTGGGAGTATCTGCGTGACAGTTGACGAACAACTGATCTTTCGGGGGGATACCATTGCGGATCGGAACAGCCTGCGAGCTGTTGCCACCAGTATGTGTTGGACTACTGGTAGCACGATCTTTCTGGTGGTCGCCGCTACTGTGCTCAATTTGATAATAGGCAATGTATTTGGAGACGAAGGCTTAGGTGTCTATTCTCTGGCGGTTGCCATTTACCTGTTTTTGGGAACAGTAGCTGGACTAGGGCAGTATGTTGCTTTAGTCAAGTACACTGCTGAATACATTGATGAGCCACACCTGGAGCGGGAGTATTTTGGCGCCTCGTTGATATTAGCAGGAACTGCTGGACTCTTGACGGGAACGGTGTTGCTTGTCTTGAGCGGCAGCCTGGCTCGGTTCTTTTGTATGCCCGATCTTGCCGAATTTTTGGTAATTCTATCCATCGCAGTCCCATTTTTCGAATTGAATAAGGTGGGTCTAGCCCACTTAGCTGGATTACGCCGAATGAGAGCATTCGCAGTAGGTGAAAGCCTGCGGTACGTATTCGCAATTCTGGCGACAATAGCTGGAGTTGTATGGTATCCAGAACGTTTGTGTCTGACGGTCGTGGCTCTACTTATCGCAGAGATTATGCTGGCGTTCTATGTGGCACATGTGACCCGATTGCATCGGAGTGCGAGTCTGCGCAATTTCAGAGCCAGGGCAGGGGAATTACTCCGGTTTGGAGTACAAGTCGTTTTCTTAAGGATTATGGGCGAAATGGACTCGCGCCTGGACTTAGCAGTAACAGGTTACTTTCTCAGCCAAGGGGAAGTGGGAACCTACTCGGTCGGGTTGATGCTCGCTCGTGGATTGACGGTATTCCCAAATGCGCTCCAAAAGATCGCTCTACCACTGATGGCCGAACTTTATGCCAAAAAACGCCTGTCTGCACTGGAAAACTTTATCAACCAAGCAATGCAAGTGATGGCGGTTATACTGACGCTGGCTGCTATTACAATGGCGGCGCTCTTCCCACAAATCATCCTGCTGCTGTATCCAAAACAGGATGTTTTTCTGAGCGCTAGACCAGCCTTCAATGTGCTACTGGCAGGCTTTGTATTCCGTGGAATTGGGATGACAATCGTCTCGATATTTGCGAGTGTAGGACGCCCTGATGTGGAGCTCAAAACAGCGCCTGTTACGCTTGCTGTGAATTTTGTAGTCGCCATAGTCCTGGCTGTGAGTGGATGGGGGATGCCCGGTATCGCTGCTGGAACAGCAGCAAGCGGCATAATCGCTTTTGCACTCTGGACAGTTTTGACTCACCCCGTTGTTGGGGTAAAGGTGCACTATTGGCGTTTGTTGGTTATGCCCTTGCTAGGACTTGGGGTAGGTGTGGTGATCATGTTACTGGCCCCTTATGTCTCAACGCTGATCCTGATAATTCCTTTTATAGGACTACTATGCCTTGTCGCTTTACGCCTTTATCGCTTTGACCTTTTAGCCGCTCGCTTGTTTCGTCCTCCCCACTCCGGTTAGGAAAACATATGAAAATCGATTGGTGGTCCATTGTTAACCTGAAATGGGGTAGGGTAAACAGGGTTACTGTATTATTGGTCCTACTGTGTTTCTCAATTCTTGTTCACCTGCGCTTAATCACCTTTTCTAACCCCTTTGTTGCCACATGCGTTTCTGCTTTGGCGCTCTTCGGCCTGCCCGGTTTCGTGATAACTAATACGCTTCTGTATGACAATGGCTGGACGTGGGTGGAAAGAGCAGTTTTCTCATTCGGCACTGGAATGGCTCTGCTTACTTTGCCCGCTTCGCTTCTTGTGGGGTTCAAAGGACGACTGGAAACTTTAAATAGCATTTCTCTGCTTTTAAATATCGGGCTGGTAGTATTGTACCTGCTTGGAGAGCTGAAGGGTGGATCAAAACCTGCCAGAGCATCAACCGCTGCCAGCTTTTATCAGCTTGAGAGGTTCAATTTTGAGGAAGGTTTGTTATTGACCTGTTATGGGGTATGTATCGTTGCCTTGGTATTTATTTACTGGCGTAGCTCTACCCCCTGGGCTCTGATCGGGGATCGCTGGAACTATATGCCATACATCCGTGCTTATATGGATCTCCCACTTTTGGATCCCATAGGCGTACTTCGTCCTGTTGAATCGAATCGTATGAACTGTATTGGCTGGCCCGCAGTGCTGGCTCTGCTGACCAAAAACTCGGGGGTTCATCTCATTGATGTGTACACAACTTACTTTCCTCCTCTGCTTTGGTTGACCAGTCTCATTAGTTTCCATCTTGCACATAAAAAGCTGTTCCAAAATCGCAAGCAAGCTTTATTTGTTTCCATAATCTACGTACTGTACTTGTTAGCCACACTTGGTAGAGACATAGGCGTTATAGTTGATCGCGGCGGACACCGACTGTTCTTTGGGGTTATCGAGGATAAATGCATTACGCTTTTCGTATTCTTTCCGCTCTCATTAACATTGATCACAGCTTATATAGCACGTCCTGGTTGGCGATATCTGCTTTTACTTTCGGTTTTTGCTGCCGCTCAAGCCAGTACACACCCGGTCAGTTATTTCCTTTTCGGTATGGTTATCGGTTTCTTTGGCTTAGTTCGTATCTTAACGCAGTGCTGGCCTTTCACTTCCGCACAAGGGATTATCTCCCGTCTATCACATGGAGATATTATCAAGTTCGCCACTGTACTAGCTGTAATCTCCATCTTTGTCGTGTTTTCACTGTGGCAGAGGAAAGAATATCTAAGCAGTGGAGAAATGGGACCGGCTGCTCAGTCGTACAACCCTCAACTGTCTCCTTTAGGACTCGAAACAATGCGTAAGACGTTCTTGGATCGCCACATGGTTTTGTTGGATGGTAACCGCTACGTGGCTGCTCCTACTCTGGTACAGAATCAAGTGCAACTGTGGGCCATTGTTCTGATCCCAGTGCTGTTGCTGTTTACTCGCTATGATATTGCTGCCCAGTATCTGCTTGGGGCTTTTGTTGGGCCGCTTGTCCTACTTTACATCCCATCGACAGCCACTCTTCTGGGCCGCTTGATCCCTGCCGGAGTTCTCTACAGAATCAATTGGATCATTCCAATATCCCAGGTAGTTGGATACGCTTTTTACCAACTGCTTTCTTTGATAAGAAGCAAGCTCTGGGCAAGCAAAAACAAAGCCTTACAACGTTACATTCCATCTTTTATGCCACTGGTGATAGTGGCAGTTTGTGCATTCGCCTGGCGTGGCGAGATCCACCGAGGAATTTCTTATTTCCAAGAGCAAAAAGAGCGTTGGATGCTCAGCCCAGCGGAAGAACGGGATCTGCGTGATATAAGCACTTTTCTTGCTCGTCAGTTGGTCTCCAAAGTAACAGTTTTATCTGATTATAGGACATTACGCTACTTAACTACATTTAGTGCCAAGACGACGAATTTGATCTTCGCTCAACTGGGAGATGAGCGGGAGCAAGTCATCAAGCAGATATCCCGCCTTCAGAAACTTGAATTCTTTGACACAGATGCCATAGCTTTCATGCGCCAGTATGACGTTAAGTACATAATTTGGAGACGAGATTTCCCTTCCACATGTCAGTTCGTATTGCTAACATCCTTTTTTCGCCCGATATATCAGAACGAGACATATATCTTGTTTGAAGTAATCTCAGACTTAGTACCCTCACATGTGATTGTAGGTAACTCTCTACTCAAACAAGAAAGGTACAATGACGCCCTTCTAGAATATAACTTGGCAGTTCGACTCCATCCCAGCGAGCCCGCAGGTTACTTCGGTCTGGGTTATGTTTACTACGCTCTAGGAGAATGGGACAAAGCGATTTCCAGCTACTCTAAAGCGGTTGAGCTGTCCCCTGATCCATCAAATACATTACAGCACATTCAATTGGGTATCGATTTAGGCTACTTAGGTAGGTACCTTGCAAAGAGATCCAACTATCAGACCCCTTATGGAGCCCACAACAACTTTGTGGTGGTATACGATTTTCTTGAACGCCTTGGAATATACCCGCGTCAATCTTCTGGGGTTTACCGTGGGGCGTTTGTAGTTGGCGGGATTCCTAGGGGCGTCTTTTTTCAGCATCCTGTTTCGCTGATCAGTTACCAGTTAGTTGTTCCAACTTCAGCCGAACTCGAATTTCATTTGGCCTTAGCCCCCGCCGTCTGGCAGCCCGGCAAAGGCGACGGCGTCCAGTTCGACATCTACATTGACGACGGTCATGCCCGCCGGAACGTCTTTTCCCGCTACATTGACCCCAAGAACATCCCTGCCGATCGCCGCTGGCACGATTACAAAGTGGACCTTTCCGCCTGGGCCGGGCAAACCGTCACCATCACTTTCGCCACCGGCTGTGGTCCCAACGACAATTGTGACTACGACTGGGCCGGCTGGGGCGAGCCGCGCATCGTCCAGCCCATCGCCTACAATTTCCTCGATCATTTCTCGACAGCAGAACAGGTCACCCAGGGAT
>DAOTYG010000037.1:0-6726 GCA_034435155.1 Anaerolineae bacterium
GGGGCGGCGGGCCGGCCGGTTCGGCCCACCACGCCGTCAACTTTACCGTCGGCCAGGCGGCCATCGGCATAGCCTCCAGTACCAGCTATGGCGGCTGCCTGGGCTACTGGTGCGGTATCACCGGGGTTGCGGCCGTGTCCTACCGCATCTACCTGCCGCTGGTGCTGAGGAATTTCTGACCTCTCCCCTACTCCCAACCCCCTCCCTCTCTTCCAATGGGAGAAGGGAGGGGGCAGGGGGTGGGGTTGAGGTGGAGATGCTCACTGCGACCTTATCTACGCGGTGACAGGTAAGGAGGTGCGGAATGAAAAGCAGATGGATTCTTGTGGGTGGCGTGGCGATGATACTCCTGCTGGCGCTGGCAGTGGGCCTGACCTTGGCCCAAAGTCCGGACATCGCCAGCACCGCAAGCAGTACCATGACCTTCTATGCCACCGGTGACACCTACATTGACGCACTCTACCCTGACGACAACTATGGCGGCGCTACAGGGATGAAGGTCGGGAGATACAAAGGGTATGACCATTGGGCACTGGTCCAATTTGACCTGAGCGGCTACCCCAGTGGAGCCTCATATGTCAGTGCCACTCTCTGGTTGTTCCAGGATGGCCCACTGTCTGGCGAGAAGATGAAAATGGGCATCTGCCAGGCCGATACGGAGTGGGATCCCTTCAAGGTCACCTGGAACACTCGCCCGAAGTGTGTGGGTGACTCCAAAATCGTGGAGGTTGGTGCGGGACAGGGCTGGAGCAGTTACGACGTGACCGACATGGTGGCAGATTGGCTGAAAGGTTTGCCCAATTACGGCTTTGTCCTCCTGCCTGGGACAGAAGGCGACTGGGAGCGCTTCTACCGGACCTACGAGTACGACTCAGCCCACACCTACTGGCCCTACCTGGTCGTCACCTATGAGTATCCGGCCTGCCCCGATCCCTACGAACCGAACGACACCTTCGACACAGCCTACGGCATTACGCCTGGTACCTACGAGGGCTACATCTGTAGTTCTGGGGACAGTGACTTTTTTAAGTTCGACGTTCACCAGTTCGACGTGATCCAGCTCACCCTCACCAACCTGCCTGCCGACTTCGATCTGCGGCTCTACAATCCTCTGGGGACCGAGGTGGCCAGCTCTCAAAATTCAGGGCTTGCGGATGAGGTGATCGCATATACTGCGTTCGAATGGGCCGGTGCGTACCGGGTGGAGGTGTACAGCCCGGCTGGCGAGACGGCGTATGCCCCGTACAAGCTGAAACTGGACATCACCTATCATCATACGCCTACGCCCGGCGCCACGCCCACCCCGGTCACCTGCGACTATGATCAATGGGAACCCAACGACACCTTCGACACCGCGGCTGCCGTCACCCCCGGCGTCCAGGTCTTGGGGCTTATCTGTCCGCCGTACCCGACGCCAGATGTGGATTTCTTCCGCTTCACTGTCCCTCAGAACTACCAGATGAACCTGGAACTGTCCTCCCTCCCCGCCGACTACGACCTTTGCCTCTGGGGGCCGGGCGGCAGCCTCTACCCCAACCCGCAGGATGCCTGCTCGCGGAATTTAAGTACAACGCCTGAAACCCTGTCCTGGAGTGCCTCGACGCCCGGCGATTATCGGGCGCAGGTCTTCGGCAAGCATCCTGAGTCCGGGGATTGGAATGCGCACAGCCGCTACGCCCTGCGGGTCAACCTGGCAAGCCCCACGCCTACCCACACACCTACGCCCACCCGCACGCCGACCCCTACCCCTACGCCCACGCCCACGCCGGCAACCGTCAATTTCACCTTGTGGATTGACGACGCGGCGCCGGACACGGTGGTGTACAAACAGGCGCCCGACGCCGAAGGCCTGGCCAACCGCACCTGGGTGGACGTCGTAGTGGAGTATAGCGCCAGCCGCCAGGTCTGGCCGGCGGAGATGCACGTCCGCCTGGAAGGCCCCGAAGACCTGGGAACGCCGGAGCACGTGTGGATTCGTGCATGTTCAGGTTGTCAGCCGAGCGAATTTTCAGGCTGGTCCCGCGTGGAAGCCAACCATTTTCTCATCAGCCCGATCACTTTTCAGGCCACGCCCTATCAATTGGTGCTTCGCTTTGGCCTGCGGCCCGGCGCCCGGTCAGGCGAGTATATCGTGCATGTTTGGACCGAGGCCACGTCGGACCACGGCGCCTGTGATCAAGCAGGAGGACGCTTCCGGGTCGGAAACGGTCTTCCCACCCTGGTGATCACCAACCGTTATCGCCTGTTACAGGACTTCGACGATGGCCAGGTGATCCGCCTGCTGAGGGTTATTTACGAGCTCGAGGCAGGGAACGGGCACGCCGCGGTCTACTATGTAGACGACTACAGCCAGGCGGCGCACGATTGGAACCCACTCGCCGTGGATTATGCGAACTGGGATCGGGCCAACACCGTGGCCGACATCGTGGATGACCTGATCGAGGACTGGGCGGAAGATAGCGGGGCCACATACCTGCTCATCGTGGGCGACGATCCCACCGTGCCCTTCTATCGCGTGAACGATCCGACAGATGTAGAGGACGACCATCCATACGGGATGGGAACACACCTGGTCCTGCAGGAGCTCGTCCGACACGACGGTTTCTTCTCCGACGCCAAATACGCCGACCTGGATGATCACAACTGGAAGCATCGCCCTACCGATCTGGCCGTGGGCCGCATCGTGGGAGCGAACCCGAACGACATGCTCCATTTCATCGAGAGCGGCCGGGCCCCCAACCCCAACTGCCACTTCGTGGGCGCCAGCTGGGCCGAGGTGAACTTCGACGAGGAATACGACGTGCAAGGCCCCTTGCGCCGCTTCGGATTCAACATCCTCTACGATGGTATGGGGGGAGACCCGATAGACCTCATTGACGACTGGAACGACTGGAATCGGGAAGATCTGGTCGGCGCCATGCAACAGGGCTTTAGCGCCATGGGCTATTGCGGGCACGGTGAGCGCAACAGCATCACCACGCCCGTCGGAGGGGACATCGAGTCCGGAGACATCGCCGCTATCAGCCGCGACGGTGCCAACCTGGACGAGAACCACCCGATCTTCGCTTTCACCGCATGTCGCGTCGGCTTCAGCCTGGATGGGCGTTCGAACGGCAGCATGGTCAACGCTCTCGCCCACGAAGGCGCCTCGGCCGTCCTGGCCTCGGCCGGCATCGGCTGGTTTCAAGGCACGGTATGGGGTGTAGAATACGATGCCTGGTCCGAAGTCCTGCCGCAGATGTTCTGGGTGCGCCTGCTGGAAGACCGCTACCGCAGGCAGGTGGGGCTGGCGCTGCGCCGGGCCCGGGCAGAGTACGATGAGGGGTGGTGGTGGGACGGCCAGGACGAGAAGACCATCATGGAATTCACGCTCTTTGGCCTGCCCTGGGCACATCTGCCTCGGCCCCCTGCCGGGTGCGCGGGGCGCGCCGCGGCGATGTCGCCGGCCGAAATGGCCCCGGTCGAGCCGCCTCTGGCACCAGAACTCGGCCGGCCGGCCATCGCACCCGATGGCACCTACACTGTGCACGCGGTCGTGGATGCCTCCGCGTATGCGGTGGATGACACAAACATCCCCGGCTTCCACCTGCTCCAGGTGACGGGCATGCGCCAATCGGAAGATGCCTTCATGCCGGTTCTGCCCGTCAGGCTCCTGACCATCACTTTGCCCGTGGACGCGTCGGTCGTCGGCGTGTATGTCGCGCCGGGCAACGATGTGGTCATCAACGACCTGAACATCCCACGGCGGGCGCCGGGCATCCCGATGCCGGGCGCGCCCCAGGGTGGATTCGAGGAAGTGCCGACGGATTTCGGCCTCTACCCCACCCAGGTTTATACCTACCACGTGACGACCCTGCCGGACGCTCAACGGGTGAGCCTCTACCTGATGCCCGCCGTCTACGATCCGGCCGCCGACCAGGCCACCCTGCACCGCACTTTGAGTGTTACCCTCATGTATACCGCCGCCCACCCGTTCGTTCTGGAGAATGTGCGGCCGGCGCAGGACCCCGTCCCAGCCGACCAGCCGGTGCAGGCGCTGGCTATGGCCATGAACGTGGGGAGCACGGATGTAGTCCTCACCCCGACGCTGGTACTCCTCGATGAGCTGGGGGCGACCGTGGGCACCTGGAGCGGAGTGCCGGTGAGCATACCAGCCGGGGGCAGTGTGGAGGTAAGCGTTGCGTCCGATGGGACGGTTCCCGAAGGAACGTATTTAATGCGGCTGAGCGTGGAGCAGGCCGGCATCCGGGTTGCGCAGGGGACGGCGCATGTCATTGTAGCTGGCGGTCAGCTCACCGACGTGAGAGGGCCTGAGCGGCTACAGCTTGGCCAGACGGGCACCTTCACCGCCACGTTCCAGAACCTGCGTGGCGGCGATGTCTCAGTGACCATGACGCTGGAGATTCTGAACCTGAGCAATCAAGTGATCGCCAGCCAGGTTAGCGGGCCGGTTACAGCACCCGCTGAAGATTATGCGACCTCTACATTCACCTGGACGGTGAACCTGGCTGGCCAATTCATCGTGCGGGCGTGGGCGCAGGTAGGCGAGCAGCGTTACGGTCCGTTCTCGCAGCCACTGGATGTACCGGCGCCCATCTACCTGCCGCTGGTGCTGAGGAATTTCTGACCTCGTCCCCCACCCCCAACCCCCTTCTCCTCTCCCATCGGGAGAGGGGAAGGGGGCCAGAGGGATGAGGTGAGGTAAAGGAGGCTCCCATGCAAACTATCCGTCTTGCTGCAGTTCTGCTTCTCGCCTTCTCTTTTGCCCTTTCCTGCATCCTGCCGGCCGCTTCCACTCCGCTTGTGCCCACGCCCGGCTGGCCGGCCACGTTGCCTCCATCTCACATCCCTCCCCCGGCCACGGGCCAGGCCACCGCCGCCGGCAACGTCTACTATGTCGCCCCGGACGGCGACAACACCAACCCTGGCACCCGCGACCGCCCCTGGGCCACCCCCGGCTACGGCTCCCGGCAACTGCAACCCGGCGATACCCTCATCATCCTGGGCGGCCGCTACGTCCTCCGCGATTACGACACCGACGTCATCACCCCGCCCTCCGGCACCGCCTCCGCCTGGATCACCATCCGGGGCGAAGAGGGCCACCGCCCCGTCCTGGTCGGGCGGGACAACCTGGCCACCGCCATCAACCTGAGCGGCGTCCAGTACGCCCGCATCCAGAACCTGGAGATCACCCACGACGGTACGGCCCAGGGCGAGGCGCTTTACTTCCGCGAGGGGGTGGAAATCCTGGGCGCACCCGCCGCCCACATCGTCCTCCAGGACCTCTACATCCACCACATAGACGAATTCGGGATGAACATCCAGGACGTGGAGGACCTGCAAATTCTCAACTGCCGGATAGAGTACTGCGGCTTTGGCGCGCTGGGCGGGCCGGCGGGCGAGCACGGCGGCTGGCGGGACGTCACTATCCGCGGCTGCTCCCTCTCCTGGAGCGGCCACTACTATCGGGGCAGTGACGGCTCGGTGGTTTGCACCGGCGAGCCGACCGATCCGCCCGATTGCCGCCCCTACGACCGGCCTGACGGCTTCGGCATCGAGCCTTCCCAGGGGCCGGTCCTGATTGAGGACACCCGCGCCGGGCACAACTACGGCGACGGGCTGGACTCCAAGGCGGCCAACACCGTCATCCGCCGCTGCGTCGTCGCCAACAACTCCTGCGACGGGGTCAAGGTCTGGGCCGACGGCAGCCGCATTGAGAACACCCTCATCTACGGCCGGGGCGACGGCAACCCCGAACCCTCCCCCTGGGCGGCCATCGTCATTGACGGGGTAGAGCAGGCGGACGCCCGCTTCCAAATCGTCAACGTGACGGTGGACGACTATGTGGGGCAGAACTACCTGATGTACGTGCAGTACGACAACCCCGTGCCGGTGCAGGTGATGGTGCGCAACAGCGTTTTCAGCGGGCGCGGGCCAGAATGCCCCATCTACGTTCACGGCAACAGCACCCTGGTGGCCGATCACAACCTCTTCTACCTGCCGCAGAACGAGACGGTCCTGACCCAGGGGGAGACGACCTACACCTGCGCCAATATCGCCTCGCTGGGCGCGGGGAACCTCTGCGGCGACCCGCGTTTCGTCCGCCCGGCGTGGGGTGAAGAAGGAGACTACCACCTGCAGGCGGGCAGTCCGGCCATAGATGCCGGCACCGCCGACGGCGCGCCCACGGTGGACCTGGAGAACCGTTCTCGTGATGCCCGGCCTGACATCGGAGCGTACGAGTTCTGGCAGCCGGCGGCAATGGTCCATCTGCCGCTGGTGGTGAAGATTGAAAATCGGACGGCACAGGCCGGACTCTCGCCGGAGCACTCACTCAGGCCGGCAACGCGGACGGCGATCGGGTTTGGACCTCTCACAGCGCAGAAATCCCTGCGTTAGCACGGATTGCGCACTACGGACTATGGATGCGGACTGTCCCAAACTCGTGACGCTCGCTGCCGGGATTTCGAAGCAAATCCCAATTCGGGGGCGGAGTCGAGGCTCTAGCCGGCGCGAACCGGCTGGCAACTGTTCAGCCGATTGAAATCGTCCGGCTTGGGCACTTCATACCGGGTGTCGGCCTTCGCCGACACCCTTCCACGGGCATACCAAGTGATTGTTCAAAATTCGGCACTGCTCCTACCCATCCCCCACTCAGGCAGGCTTTTTGGATTTTGAAATTGCCTTTCCCCCCACAACAGGCCGACTTATGCTCGTGTTAATGGC
>DAOTYG010000038.1:0-10843 GCA_034435155.1 Anaerolineae bacterium
CCGAGACCAACCCGATCCACACCTACGACGGGGGCGTTTACACCGTCACCCTGACCGTGGGTGATGGGGTGGATACCAGCACCATCACCCGCACCGCGTACATCCGGGCGTTGCAGCCGGTGTACCTGCCACTGGTGATGCGCAACTACGATCCACTGCTGTACGACAGCTTTGGCAATCCGGCACACGACGGTGCATACGACCCAGCGCTCTGGTCCAAGCAATGTCCGGACATCCCGTCTCTTGGGCAGCACGACGGGCGACTCGTGATCTACAGCTCAGGTACGCCTGAGTCTGTGGACTGTACCCTTGTTATGCGAAACCCGGCGCAGCGTTCGCTTGCTGAGCTGCAGGTATTCGAGGCCAGGTTGTGGCTAGACAGCGCTCGTGCCGGCCCATACTCACTAGTTAAGATCCAGATTACGTCAGATGACATTGCCGGCCGTGGGTTCTGGACACAGTGTCACCTGATTAGCGGCACTCCTCCGCACTTCTCCTGCAACCTGGTAACGTATGAGGGAGGTGTGTACGACTGGGAATACTACTCTCCGTCCATCGCTGTAAACTATGACACCTGGTATACCGCCCGTATTGGGGTGGACCCCAATACGGCGACCTTTCGCTACTACCTGGACGGCGCGCTCGTTGACAGCTACACTTCAAAGTACGCGGCTGCTTTGATCCCTGCCAGCAATTTCGAGCCGCGCGTCGGCGCCTGGTTCAGCGCAGCCGGAAGCGAGGGGACCTATCTGATCGATGACGTGCGCATCACTCCCCCTTGATGAAGACAGCTAACGTGCCGGGGCGGGCATCGTCCCGCCCCGGCGTCCAACCATCGCAAAGGGGCTGCGCCTAACCCCCGCTTCCAGCCGACAGCCGCTGCGCGGCTGCGGCTGAAGCGCGAGCCGTTAGGCTCCGGGTCGTCACACCAGACGCGCACGGCCGGGCAACCTGCAGAACAGGACGCGGACGACGCGGAGCACGCGGACGCGCGGGGGTCTGCGCTGCTGGGGCAAGAGGCGCGGTGGTCACGGGCGGGGGGCCGGGCGGGCGTCCGCCAGGTGGCCCGCCTAACATCCGTTCCAGCCGACCGCCTGGGCTCGCGGTCACGTGCGGTCCGGGGTCGCGACCGGCGGCGGCTGAACATGGCCGTTGGGCGCGGCGCGACAAATCGTGGAGATGAGAATATGCAAAAGCAATGGATCGTATCAAATCCGAAGGTGATGATGGGTAAACCTGTCATCACAGGAACACGCATTACTGTTGAACTCATCCTGGAGAAACTGGCAGCGGGCGAAACCATAGAACAGATTCTTGAGGCACATCCACACCTGACTCGCGAAGCCGTCCTGGCGGCGTTGGCCTTTGCCAAAGAGGCTCTGCGTGCTGATGTCGTGTACCCTTTGGCTGAGGCGTCTGCATGAATTTTGTAGCTGACGAGAGCGTTGACCACCCCATTGTTGAACGTCTGCGGCGAGAGGGGCATCAGGTTTCGTACGTTGCTGAGTTGGGGCCAGGGATGCCCGATGAGGCTGTCTTGCACCGAGCGAATCAGGAGACAGCACTGTTATTGACTGCGGACAGGGATTTCAGTGAGATGGTGTTTCGTCAGCGACTTCACACGCATGGAGTGGTGTTGATTCGTCTGGCAGGCTTGACGCCTGTTCGCAAAGCGGAGATAGTGGCTTTGGCAGTCAGGGAGCATCTGACGGAACTTCCACGTTCCTTTGCGGTTATCATGCCAGGGATATTTCGCATTCGTCAAGTCAGCGAGTAGGTTTTTGGCACACAATTGCGCCCAACCCGCGCGTCGCAGCCGATCGCTTCGCTCGCTTGCGCTCGCTTTGCGGCGGCTGAAGCGCGAGCCGTTATGCTCCCGCTCGCTCCGCTCGCGTCCGCATAACCGGCGGTTGGAGCCGACGCGCGCCTCGGCGCTCCGCGCCTCCGCGCCGCGCGGCTCAACCGCCGCTGGTTAGTGCGCCCCAGGAAGACACGTACGGACTGGGATAGCACCGCTGAAGTAATGGGCTGACAGAGATAGGAGAGCAAGTGGGCGCAATAACCAGCGGTTAGAGTTGACACGCTCCGCTCACTGCGCCCGGCGCGACTGACGCAGACCATTGGGCGCATACAGCCTTTACTCTGAGCATGACACGCGCGATCGTTGTCTTATTGCTTCTATTGGGCACCTGTGCCTCTATAGCCTCTGGGAGAGGGGAAAGAGCCACCCCATCACCTATTTCGCCGCTGACCACACCGCTGCCCACCCCACCATCGCCCCAGGCAGCCACTCCAGCGCCTCCGCCGATTATCTGGGAAAAACGATTCGACAACAACGGCAAGGCGGATCTCGGGGCCGATGTGGTAGAAACGCCGGATGGCGACCTGGTGGTCGTCGGCGTCACGGGGCCCACCCCCTGCCTGGGATGGTGCAACTCCGACGGCTGGATCATCAAAATCAACGCCGGCGGCGACCTGCTCTGGACGCGCCAGGTGGGCGGCAATGGTTTCGATCTGGTAACCTCGGTCATTCTCAAGGGGGACCACTACTGGGTTACGGGCAGTAAGTACGAATTTCCCAATGCTCACCAGGCCTGGCTGTTGGAGATCGCCCCCGATGGCAGCGTGGTGTGGGAAAAGACCTTCGGCGGCAGTCAGGATGAATGGACCGGGGAAACAATCGCCACCCCCGATGGCAACTTCTTGATGACCGGTCGGACCGTATCGTTCGGCGTTCAGGATGGCAAAGGGGATGTGTGGCTGGTCAAACTGGACCCCAACGGCGAGATCCTCTGGAGCAAGACTTACGACCTGGGCGCAGAAGACAGCGGCACTTCGCTGACTGCCTGGGGAGCGGATCGCTATATTCTCACGGCCAAGACGTGCACGGCCGATTGCCGCAGTATATTGACGCCGCAGCTCTTTACCTCCTACCTGGTGCTTGATGCCGAAGGCCATGTGCTCAAGAGCCAGAGCTTCACCGAGGGGCCCAAGAACAAGTTTGGCAAGATCAAACCCACCCGCGATGGCGGCGCTATTATGGTGGGCGCGACCAGTGTGCAGGAGAATTTCCCCAGCGAAGACACCTGGATCGTCAAACTGGATGCCAACGCGGATGTGGAGTGGACGAGAGTCTTTACCAGCTATGGACACTATGACGGCGCCTATGACATCGTGCAGACACCTGACGGTGGCTACGTGGTGGCCGCTTACTCCCAGGTGTACCAGACGCCGGAGATGAACTTTGACAATTTCTGGCTGATCAGGCTGAACAGCAGCGGTGAGATTCTCTGGTCGCGCACCTGGGGCGGCCCGGATAATGACGACCCTCTGTCCATCATTCTCACGTCCGATGGGGGGGTTGTGCTGGCCGGCTTCATAGATGCGAAATCCTGGCCACCGGATCAGATCCCCGGTCCCGCCGATTTTTATGTGCTCAAGACCAGGTATGACACGGTGCAGCTATTTTTGCCCTGTGTGGTGCGGGACCTTCGCTGAGCTCCTTACTCAAACCCCCCAGATTCCTCGCCGCGCAACAAATTGACATTCCGGGCAAACCTCTCCTGGAGCGCCTCGCTTTCCACGCCGCCCACCTCGGCATACAGCTCAGGGCCGTAGGGCCGCGTCTGGACCACCACCGGCATGGGCACGGCGTGGCCCAGGATGAGCGCCTGCTGCCGCGTATCCAGCCGGGCCAGCACCTGGCGCAGCTCCCCTGCGCCCGAAACGCCGGTGAATACGGCCCGGATGTCGGCCTCATTGTCCAGCAGGCAGGTGACCCGCGTGCCGATCTGGCTCATCACCTCCTCGTCAATGCCGCTGGGCCGCTGGTCCACGACCAGCAGCGTGACGTTGTATTTGCGCAGCTCGCGGGCGATCACGCCGAAAATCGTCTGCCGGGCGATGGCCGGGTCCAGGAATTTGTGCGCCTCCTCAATGGTGATGACCAGCGGGCGCGGCTCCTCCGTCCGGCGGCCCAGGGCGGCCTCTTTGCGCTGCACATAGCGGCTGTGGATGCGCCGCGTCAAAAAGTTGGCCACCAGGATATAGGCCTCCAACGTGCTGCCGTAGCGCCCAAACTCCAGGATGACATGCAGCCCACGGTCGAGATAGTCCATGATCTTGCCCACCACATCCTCCTGGACACGGGGCACCAGAAAGTCAAAACGGCGGAACAGGCCCAGCTTGCGCTGGATGGCCCCCAACGTCCCGCCGTGGAGCTTGCCCTCCTCCAGCAGCAGGTCCAACCCGGTCGGCCCCTCCTCCCCTTCACCTTCTGTCAGCAGCGTTTCGATCCAGCCCTGGCCCAGCCGTCGCCGCAGGTAATACAGTGCGCCCACCTGCACATCGGTCAGGCCCATCAGGCTGCTGAGCATCTCCACATCCTCCGGCTCGATCTGGTCGTAGCCGATGCGCACCGTGAAATCCACCTTGCTGCCCCGCCGCTGCGACGATTCAGGGTCAAGGGTCATGACGCTCACCTGGCCGGGGAAAAGCTGGCGCAACCCTTTGACCCGGTACCGGCCCTCCCCCTGGCTCTCCCAGCCATACTCGTTGTGCATGTCGAACACCAGGTTGACCGCCACTCCCCCCTTGATGATGCCGGCCAACAGGGTCCGGGTCAGGAAGGTTTTGCCCGTGCCGCTCTTGCCAAAGACGCCGCTGGACCGCTCCACCAGCCGCTCCAGGTTGAGGTGGACGCGCACCTTCTCCATGTCCAACGGCGCGCCGATGTAAAAATGCCTTTCATCGGCGCGGCCAAAGACCCGGTTCACATCCTCCTCGGTGGCCTCGTAGACCGGTGAAAAGTGGGCCGGCACCGTCTTGACCGGCTTGGGCTCCTCTGCCTCACGGTCCAGGACCAGCATGGGCGACACGGCCAGCCGTCCAAAGGTGCTCGTGCCCTGATGCACCTGGGTCAGAAAAGGGTCGGAGGTCTCGGGCGGTGTCTTTTCGATGGCCGGGTTGGTGGCATCCAGCGCCACGTCGGTGATCAGGCTGAAAAAGCGGCGGCCGGTCTGCCCGTGCACCACCACATAGCGGCCCACGGCCATCCCCTCCACCACAGCCGAACGGTCCAACCTGACGCGCAGCCCCTCGCTCAGGCTGCCGCCGACGACGATACCCAGGCGTCGAGCCTCAGCTTTTGGGGTGCGGGGAAAGAATTGGTCCAATTCGCTCTCCTCGTCGGTCATGGGCTACCCCCCAATGCACCCCTCTGGCGCAGATAGTGAACTATATGATGGCTGAACTGGTAAAAATCGTCCAGGTCCTTTTGAAGATGGTCGTAAACGATATCAAGGTTGACAGACAGATATTCGTGGATGAGGATATTGCGCAAGCCGGCCACCCCTGCGAAACGTTCTGCCAGATCTTGAGGCAACACTCCCACCTCCCCCAGAATCTCGATCACCTGGCGGTATCCCTCAGGGCGATGAGAAAAGTCGGCAGCCACGATGTGGCTGGCGATGTCAATGGCTGCCTGAGCCGCCAGTTGAAAGCAGCGCTCCACCGTCCGATAGTTGCGCAAGTCACCCAGGAACTCGGCGCGGCTCAGCGAGCAGAACTTTTCTAATTCGCTCAGATATTGGTTGAGTGCTTCCAGACGGGCCAAAACGGTATCAACCTTGACCATCTACAAACTCTCCCTGATATTGCCCCATTCTTCCCTGTTCGATCCGCTCCAGCAGATAGTGCCACCGCAGATCGCGCAGCGGTTGCGTGTCCACGAACTGGCGCAAGGTCTCTACCTCGAATTCAACCCGGACGGACTCGTCGGCGCAATAGAGAAGCCGTCCCTCACGCCGGACTTCATTTTTTAACAGCGGAGACGCCTCAGCCAGATCGGCCACAAAGAGATCGTACCGGCGAAAGATACCCATCAGGTCCTGAGTGAGAGCCAATCGCCGCCGCCACCGCTCCTTCGGATCCAACCCTGCCTGGAACAGAACGGCGACATCCACATCGCTCAGTGGGCCGGCATCGCCCCGCCCCTGCGAGCCATACAGGTAAGCCAGCACCACGCCGTGCTGCTCAAAAATCGGCTCCAGGGCCGGGGTCTCCTTCCAGATCCGTTCCTCCACAGGTCCGCCGCCGCTCATGGTCGTATCCGCCGTAGAATCGCATCCAGCCGGGGCAGGTCTGCCGCCAGCAGGCGGGCCAGCTCCCGCCCGGCGTCGAGCAAAAAGTCGCGGCCGGCCGCCGCGCCTCGCGCCTGGGCCGCATTCCGCAGGTGGGCGGCCAGCAGCTCATCGGCCGGCAGGTCACGATTGTCGAGCACCAGCCGAAAGTAATCAAACCGTTCAGTAAAGGCCACCAGTTCGCCGGCAGCGCAGGTGTGGATCACATCCAGGCTGAGGGGGGGCTGGGGCGGCAGGCGGTGGTAAACCTGCCCGCCATGGCGATAGCCGACCACCAGCACCCCGACCTCGATGGGCACCTGGCGATTGCGCCGCTGATCCTCGATATACTCCGGCGGCAGGCCATCGGTGGCGGCCATCTGCCGGACAAAGGGGTCATCCTCCATGCGCACATCGTGGATCAGGCCATACACCTCATCCTCCAGGACGGTGACCTTGACCAGCGCGCCGAACGCCGGCACCTGGGGCCGCAACACCTGGCAGCCTACCGCAAATCGGGTCGTATTCGAGCGCACAACCCGCCCCACCTCGATCTCCATCTCCCAATCTCCAATCCCTAATCTCCAATCTCTAATCCCTACCGCCTCCTGCGCCACCGCGCCCTTTGCTTTTGCTGCGCCTTGCGCGACAGTTCCGGCAGCGGCAACCCATGCCGGGCCATGGCGCGCACCAGCATCCCCTCCAGCGCCTCCCGCTCCTCGCCCAGGATGACCGCCTGCTCATCGGCGCGGGTCAGGACATAGGGATAACCGTTGTTGAAACGGCACTGGTCGTAGATCGCGGCCTGGACCAGGTGGAGAGCGTCGGGCTGCCGGGCCACCCACTCCGGCACCTCAACGCGGGCCAGGTCCGCCCCGGTATTGAGATAGAAAAACCAGATTTCATGCCCCCGGCTGCGAAAATCCTGATTGGCCGCTGTGCCCCGCACAAACAGCGCCGACCGTTCCCCCGGCGCCAGGCTGCCGAACAGGGCCCGGTCGGTCAGCCCTCGATAGTCGGTTTCGGCCAGGGTAGTCAGAGCCTGGCGCCCCTCCGGTTCCAACTGGGCCAGGTAGAGCAGAGCCACCACCTCGGCGCTATAGGGCCGGCTGACAAAGCCGGCGACCGGCACCCTGCCCGCCCGCAACCGGTCCAGACAACCCAGATAGTCGGCCAGGATCCGCTCCTGCCATCCTTCGGGCAGGGCAGCCCGCTGGAGCCAGATGAGCAGCGGGCCGTCGGTCAGGCCCAGGCGCGGGGGTCCGTCGCCCGGTTCAGACAGAGCCAGATCGGCCAGTGTCCGCATCTCGGCCAGGTTGCGCTGCACGCCGACCAGGTCGCCCGTGACCGGTTCGCCGCCGGGGTAGACCTGCTCATCGCGGTAGAACAGCCGGGGCGCAGTGGCCACGACCGGGGCCTGGCCGCTGCCGTGGCGAAAGAGGATGCTGCCCACATTGATCACATAGTAGAAAGCCAGGCCATGCCGGTCGGGGTAGATCTGCGACCCGTCGGTGGCAACGAGGGTGACCGGGCCGTCCAGTGGCGGAGCCGGAAAGGCGGCGTCCAACGGTTCGTCGCCGGGGCTGGCGCAGCGCAGCCTTTGCCCCGGCTCTGAGCCGGCCACCCGGCGCAGCTCCTCCTGCTGATGGGCAAACAGGCGCAGCAGCTCACGGGCAGCAGGCAGGGCTTTCCGCTCCCGGCCGGCCCGTTCGGCCAGCGCCCGGCCCATCTCGTCAATCTGTTGTACGACCTTGCCAAGTTCCAGCGTCATGGCCCCACGAATTCAGGGTACGGACAACACAGACTTCACGGATGATCGAACAGGACTTTGCAATGGATGACATTTTCACCACAAAGACACGAAGGCACCAAGATTTGATGGTCATTCGTAGCTGCTCACCCTCCCGCAGGCCTGGCAGCAGTTTCAGGCAGAAATTCGTTGAATAGTCGGACGCAACGAACGATTTCAACCAGATTCCAAGCCTGCGGGAAGGTAGGCTGAGTAGATACGGTCATTCTTCGTGTCCTGGTGCCTTTGTGGTCAGCCCACCGGATCAACTGCGCACCTCCTGGTCTCGGAGGCAAGTCGGTGTCCATCTGTCCCATCCGGGCTATCCGGGTCCCATCAGGTGCCAACCTGGTATGAACCATCCCTATCCGTGTCTCAATCATTATACCCCAAGAGCAGCAGGATGGCAAAGGCCCTCCAGCCGTTGTTCAACTTGAAGATACAGGCCAGGTATGGTAGAATGGCCCTGTACTGCTCGGGTCAACGCTTATGTCGAGACAGGCCCTGCGGCAGCCGCCCTGGCCGAGGCTGGCAGGGCACTGTCCTGGACCCCCTGACAACGGGGAGCTTCAGGCCTTCCGTGATTCATGGGCCAGACCGGAGGAACGCCGTTGATCAGCATTGAACAGGCCCGTCAACTCTATCAGGGCACCGACCCTGCCCACGATTTCGACCATGTGTTGCGCGTGCTGGCTCTGGCCGAGCGCCTGGCCCTGGCCGAAGGGGCCGACCTGGAGATCGTCCGCACCGCGACGCTGCTGCACGACGCAGCGCGGGGAGAGGGGGGTGATCACGCCCAGGCCGGGGCTGAACTGGCCCGCCGCCTGCTGGCCGGCCATCCGCCGGAAAAGGTTGAAGCGGTGGCCCACGCCATTGCCGCCCATCGCTTCCGCACCGGCCCTGTCCCCCAGAGCCTCGAAGCAAAGGTGCTCCACGACGCCGACAAGCTGGACGCCATCGGGGCCATCGGCGTGGCGCGGGCCTTTGCCTGTGGGGGGCATGAAGGGCGGCGACTGTGGGCTGAAGTGCCGCCTGACTACCGGGAAGGCCAGGCCCCCGTTCACGAGCATACGCCGGTCCATGAGTATCTCTACAAGCTGGTCGCGATCAAGGATCGCCTGCTGACCGACAGCGCCCGCCGGCTGGCCGGGGCGCGTCACGCCTTCATGGTCGCCTTCTTCGAACGGCTGGAACAGGAGGTGCGCGGTCAGGCATAGGGTTTTGGCCAGGGATTTGACATGGCTGCTCTTTTATTCTACAATCATTGTAGGGATGGTTCAAGGATCGGCAAAAATTCACACGGATGACACAGATTTCATGGATGAACACGGATGATCGAACAGGAGTTGGGCAAGGGATGACATGTTCACCACCAAGACAGGAAGGCAGATTCTCTGTGTCTTGGTGCCTTTGTGGTATGCGTACCTCCTGGTATCGAAGGCAAAATCGGGGCTTGCCCGTCCCATCCGTGCTCTGTGTCCCATCCGGGGTCAACCTGTGGTGGGCCATCCCTTCAAGGGGGGTCCGGTTTAGGGCTGCATGCCGCAAAAGTCAACCCTGGGGAAGGATATACGGAGTCCGTATAATTAATAGTTACGCGGATGCTTCGCGTCCGCGTAACGGCGCGTCGGCGCTCCGCGCCGCCGCTGCGCGCGGCTCAACCGCCGCGCCGTTAGCCGCACACCGCAGATACATCGTCGGCCCTTCTGTGTTGGCAGAAATCGTGATGGAGATAGATGGGATATGGACAAGGATAATGTCAAAGAGTTTTTGAATTTCACAGGGAAAGTAGTCATTGTGCATACTATTACCTATTTTATGTTTGGTCTCCTCATGTCGAGTCTTTTTGACTATGGCAGACTCTATCGGCAGGAAATCATCAGAGACTTTGTGCGCCCTATTGATTCCTACTATATGTTTCTTGGGCCTCTTGTCCAGCCCATAAGAGGCCTGCTCTTTGCTCTTGGGTTATGGCCTATCCGAAATACAATCATGGAGAACAAGCGCGGATGGCTCATTCTATGGAGCATATTTGTTGTGTTTGGCATTCTGGGCACTCCTGCTGCTGCCCCCTCTTCGCTGGAAGGCGTTATTTACTCCAAGCTGCCACTCTGGTATCACTTGATCGGATTGCCAGAAATCGTGTTGCAGACACTTGCTTTCTCTCTCATACTGGTCTGGTGGGAGAAAAGGCGGTACCAGCCCAACCAACCTCACCATAAAAGCGCTTTATGGACTGATGTTCTAAAGGCTGTGATGATAGCGAGTTTCGCCTATATGGGTTATGCTGTTGGCAGCATCCTGAGTGCTGTTATTGCCAGAGCAGAAATAGACATGGAGACAGCAGCCTCCGACTTGAGAACTCAAATGATGTTCGTAGTTGCCTTCGTGGTAAACATTGTCCTCGTCTTTCTCGCCTCGAAGAAATGGGTTGGGGGCAAGATTGCTCTGTGGCACGTTTTCCTATTCTTCTGGATAGTTGACACGGCAGTGATACTGCTATACCAGTTGATTTTCCTGTCGCCCATGCCGTTGCCGCTTGCCCTTTTCGTAGGTCTTTTTCCCGCCAGCATCATTGCGATTAGTATGCGCTTTGGTCACAGGAAGATGAGAACTCTATGACGCAAGCATTACTATCCGTACAAGTGAGTGCGGTTAACAAGCGGTTCCAGCCGACACGCTCCGCTTCGGTCGCTTCGCTCCCTCCGCTCCGCGTGCGGCTGAACCGCAGGCCGTTGGGCGGTTTGACCCCCGAAAGGAGAATGCGAACGATGAAACGCACATTGCTTGTGTTCTTGCTGGTCAACCTGGTGTTATCCGCCTGCGCGCCTGCATCCGCGCCGACGCCCACACCTGCGCCCAGCGCGACGCCGCCTACCGCCACTCCCTTGCCCACGGTCACCCCCACCCCCGCGCCCACCGCCACGCCGACGCC
>DAOTYG010000039.1:0-6603 GCA_034435155.1 Anaerolineae bacterium
CCACAGCGGTGGTTCCAAGGGGATAAAGTTGACCACCGCGTCCGTAGCCGGGTCCACGACGTATACCCCGATGCCTTGTTCCTCTCCGGGTGGCTTACCATGGTACACAAAATCCTCGCCCCGTACTATGTACACCTTGCCATTGGGTGCCAACACCATGCGGCGACGCAATGGAGTGCCCAGGTTTTGATAATGAATGTTGGGTTCCTGGCCCAGCGGGATCGTCTTGAGCGTAGCTCCCGTTTGGGGATCCACCACAATGATATAGTACGCGCCATCTGTCTCATTGCATAGGGCGTAGAATCGCCCATCGGGTAAGGGAGCCATACCCACAACTCGAGCAGGCAGCGGAATATCCAGGAGCACGGTGCCCGTCTGGGTATCGAACACCTGCACGCCAAACTGGTACGCCTGGTAGGAGCCACTAATATAGCTCGTATAGGCTCGTCGTCCATCCGGAGCTACGGCACCATCGATCCAGGGAGGTACGGACGGAATCGTTTCAACATACTGGTCTGTGGTCGTGTCTATAACGTGCAATCCGCCATCGCCCAGTAACAACGCCCGCCCATCTGGCGCGAACGAGATCGAATGGAAACCACGACTGGGCACGGTGATCCGCGATACGCGGGACGTTCGGGGGTCAAAGACCGTCACCTCTGGATCATCGGCCGGCGGCCAAAGAGGAAAGATGTACACCTTGCCATTGGGAGCTACACCGATCCCATCACCACCCCGGTCGATCTTGATCAGCCCGACCAGGCGATCATTCTGGGAGTCGATAACCCAGACACAGGGGCTGGCGATGTTGAGTATCGTAGCAAAGGCCCCCCGGTCATTGACGTATAAAGTCCCATCTGGTGCAACGGCAATGTTAGTGGGAGACCCTCCGCGCTGGTTCCCTGACGCGATGATCAGGTATACACCGCCGAGCAAAAGTACGGTGCCAACAAGGGCCAGGCCTACGACCGCACAGACGAAGCGGAACCATAGAGACCAGGCAGACCGCGCGCTCATAGTCCCAACCTCCACATGGTCCATGTGAAGGGTGTCCATCCATTCACATCTACAGGACTGTTAGGCTCCGTTACCACCAGAGGGTGAATACATTTCTTGAATGGATCGAAGCCGCAGGCATCTGTGTAGTTGTATGAATAATGGGGGATGCCATCAATTGGCCCGTGCGCACACCCTGGCCAGGGGGTATCAGCTTGGTTGGAGACGGTGAGCGCTGTAATGCCGTGTTGCGTGGCGTACTGGTATTTGGTTGCGGCATTACTTGTATCTACCCAATCCGTAGCCCCATTCAGGCTGGCCGCCCGAACTTCGTGACCGGAGAAAGCTGCCGCTCCTGGGTTCAGCACGTAGGCCAGGATGGCGCCGCCCCCCGCGCTGTGCCCGATGAGGTAGGTAGGTCCAGCCGCACCTGCGCTCAGGTTCAACGCATAGTTTACGAGATCGCCTCGCCCTCCTTCCACGGAGAGGTTGATTGCCGAGTAGGCTTTGTAGTGAACGTGCTGAATGTAGGTTTTTCCTCCTGGTTTTGGGTCCTTACCAGTAGTCCACGTTATCCAATCATCGCCATCCACCGCGCCATCATTGTTGTAGTCGCCAATACGATTTAGGAGCTGTGGCTTCATCGCTTCGAGATAAGAGGCCCAGAACTCCTCATTGATGTCACCGCCCTGAGCAAGGACAATATGGATGCGCAGCGTGTCCTGCCACGTTGCTCCCTCATCTGGATCATACTTATGCCCCGTGGGATCAATGTACCGCAGCGGGTTGTTGAGCACGTAGGCGTAGCGGTTGAGGGCCTGGGGGTTGCCCGGCTGCGGCACCACCGTATCCGCGCTGATGAACCGGCCCAGGGCGGGATCATAGTACCGGGCCCCATAATAGAGCAATTGGGTGGAACTGTCAAGCCGCTGGCCATCAGTCCGCAGTCCTCAGTCCCCAGTCCGCTGTCACGTGGGGGAGGCGCACGGCGCTGGGTTTGGCGTGAGGGGATACGCTTGGCTGGCAGAACACGACAGCGAATTGGGAAGGGAACGAATTGGCGGCCGAGACGATTCGTTGGTTTCTCAATTCGCTGTCGTGGGCTGGGGGCAAGGGAGGAAGCCCGACCGCGGGGCCGGCTTGATCATGCACCGAAGCTAGGAACCATTTACCCAGATGCCATAAACTTCATCACCTCGAAAATGAACCATACTAGCATGAGTACGCCCATGCCCATGAGAATCAACCCTCCAAGAATTTGGATCCCGATCGCGCCTCTCTCTCCAAGTATCTTGCGAGCTATCCGATTGCCCAGGAGGTTCTTGTACCAGTCTTCCCAGCGAAGAATAACAGTGACTATGGTAAATATCCCTCCTAGTATACAAAGAATTCCTACAACCAAAGGACCGAAATCCATAACAGGCTCCTCTCAACGGTGATTCGGGGAAGTTCAGATGCAATGGGAGTAGTCATTCATCGCATTTTTTCCTGACATTTCTAGTTGTTATGTTGTTCATCGTTTATACTCCAATCCAAATGCTTAAGGTGTCCATTGGAAAGCTCCCGCATCTGCGAAGTTAACAGCTAGACCAACAACATCGGCAATAGTCCCAATCGGGGAAGGAGCGATCCCCACAACATCTGAACCGAGGCCTGCTGCCTCCCATGGGGAAGAGAAGATTCCTTTTGTGTCAAGGAAACCCCAGATACCACGTGAGAGGTCTACCTTCCCGACAACTGTTGACGCTCCTCTCGCCAACTTAACCGCATTAGTGCCCCGACCTCCCGCTCCACCAGTAAAAATGTCGAGGACAATGCCTCCGGCATCAAGACCAACTCCAACCCAATCCACATTCTCTGGCTTTAATCTCCACCACAAGTATTGGCGACGTGGGTCAACTAGCACCAACCATCCTTCTCCCGTACGAGTTTGACCTTGTCCAGGCAATGGCCAATAGCACCCTTCGTCTGTAATACCCAGCCATGCGCTGGTGGCAGCATATCTCGCCGCCTCATCAGCACTGCAAAAGGTATCACTACCAGGGGCATCGGTAAGGCCGATCTGACCATTCCTAATGGTCCAGTATCCATAAAGACTGCCCCGTTGACTGGCAAGCCCCTCTTTCCCTGTGAACAGGAATAGCGGCTCATCGATATCTGCCATGCGCAACATAGCAAGCCAACCCCACAGACCCTCAAATCTTCCGCCCTCTCCAAAGAGGGCCAAGACCTCTTCCCAGGTGCTGACCCCAAAGTGCTTCATGATCTCGTCTTCGGAGAAAAACCCGGTCGGGTCGGTGTACCGCAGCGGGTTGTTGAGCACGTAGCTGTAGCGGTTGAGGGCCTGGGGGTTGCCCGGCTGCGGCACCACCGTGTCCGCGCTGATGAACCGGCCCAGGGCCGGGTCGTAGAAGCGGGCGCCGTAGTCATACAGCCCTATTGTACCCTCCCGGCGCTGGCCTGTAAAGCGGTAGTCGGTGGGCAGGGCGGTGTCGGTAGGTCGGCCCGCGCCGTAGGGGTAGTAGCGCTGCTGGTCCACCACGCCCCCACTGGCATTGGTCACCAGGGCCGTGGAGCCCAGGCCTGCCCCTTCACTTCGTTCAGGGCAAGCTCTGAGCGAAGCCGAAGGGTGATCAGTGTTGAGGAACACTGAAACACTGATAAGGCTGAGAACACTGAGGGTTCTATCAGTGTCCTCAGCGCGCTCAGTGGGTCAGTGGTCCAGGCAAAGGAAAAGCTGGCCATGAGGCCGGCTTGGCTATTTACCGAGGCAGGGAACCATTGATGGCTGGTACTGTCTACCCTGGCCGGCTCCCGTGGACTAGCCCGCACTCTTGGTTGGTCACGCATGATCACTTACGGAACCGGTGTGCCCAACACCACTGCCACATCCATCACGTAGATGTCGCTGGCATCTCCGCTTACAGTGAAGGCAAGTCGCTTACCGTCCGGAGACCAGGCGAAACCACCACACCGTCCATGGTCCAGAAGAAGCCTCATTTCCCCAGTACTCAGATCGAGCATCTCAACGGTTATTTTCTTCCTGTCACGGTTATAGCGATTGAAGACAATCCATCTGCCAGTCGGAGACCAGGCCGGACCGAGGTAACTCTCATCGGGTCTATCCAGCAGCGGACGTTGTTCCGTCCCGTCGGCATTCATCACATAGAGCTGGGCAGCATCGTCGTAGTCAAACTTGGCGTTTTTATTGGTGTCTATTCTCTGCGAAACAAAAACGATCTGCTGCCCATCTGGGGACCAGGATGGATTGCTATCAGGGTATGCATTCCGTGTCAGACGGGTCACCTGACCTTTTTCCCAGACGAAGATCTCCTCTCCCTCCTGTTGGCCGGTCCAGAAAGCGATTTTCTCCCCATCCGGGGACCAGGCTGGGCTTTGCCCTTCCACGAGCCGAACTACATCACTGCCATCTGGGGTCATGGTGTATATGGCATAGGTACCATCCCGGTTCGACACGAACGCGATGCGATCGCCTTTGGGGGACCATGCCGGTGTGGTGTCGTGGTACGAGTCGTTTGTCAGGCGCATTCGGTTGCCTCCCTGAGCATCCATCACGTAGATCTCTGGCTCCTCCGCCCCCCAAGGCACGGGCGCGCTACTGAAGGCGATCCTTTGACTATCTGGCGACCATGTTGGGGCACCGTGCGCCCCCAGATCCGGGGTGAGAAGCGTCACCCCAGGGCGTTGCGGGAACCGCGGATGGGTTGGCGGGGGATGGCAAGACGTGCCAAACAGACAGAAAAGTAGCATTGACGAGAACACCAATATGGTTGACAACTGCTTCCACATGCTCATAAACCTACCCTCACTCTGCCAAAGCGGTCTTCGCTAGATGCCGAACGGAAACTGTCGCGTAGTATCCGTCCAGGGGGCGATAGTGGGTGGCCAGAGTTGGTAGAAATTGTTTTTCCCCCGGATCCAATCGTAGGCTTCTGGCCCTCCCTCCTTTAGCGTTGAGAGAGCAACTGTCAGTTCTTTTTGCCCTCCTCCTAGCTTCTGCAGAAACATTTCAATCGCGCCCGGATCGCCCCAGGCAGAAAGGATACTGCCCTGGACCCAGAACGCCCCCCGTTCTTTTTCCATACTGGGCGTGGCCGCCCAGAGCCAGACTGCAGGGGGAGCACCGCTCTCAAAACTATATCCAGCCATGCCCAAGGCTACGCCCATCTGCACCCGGTGATCATGCTCGTGGATCAGGACGGAGCTTTCCCATGCCCCTGGCGACCGGCCAATCCATGCGCTGGAGATGTAGATAGTACCAAACCAATGTCCCGCGCCGATTGTCTTGATGTATTCCAGTTGCTCTTGGAGCCCAGGAGGAGCATTCGCTATGAGTCTGTCGAGGTCCGCTTCGTTATACACGAATATCGTTGGATTGGCTTTCACGAACCTCCGCACCCCTTTTCGCCCTTCCGAACCTCCATAATACCAGTTTTTCACCAAGGCTGTATATACCCAAGCTTGCGTCTGATCGGGTACCCCATTCTCGTCACATGTCGGCGGTTTAACTGGCGGGGGCGGTATATACTTGCCCCCTTCCGTGTCATCGGGCGTGGTGCCAGCTATATTCGCATGCCCGGTCGGGTCGGTGTACTTGAGCGGGTTATTGAGCACGTAGCTGTAGCGGTTGAGGGCCTGGGGGTGGCCCGGCTGCGGCACCACCGTGTCCGCGCTGAGGAAGCGGCCCAGCAGCGGATCATAGAAGCGGGCGCCGTAGTCGTGTACAGTGTGCCGTACTTTGTCGTAGATGATGATCTCGGTCTTGTACTCTCCCGCCGACAAGTATTTCTTGGTCGGGGGCGTCGGGACGAGGTAGAGAACCTACGGACTTACCCAGACGGCACAATCCCCACCATTTGAGAAATGAACCACCCTATCGCGAGTATACCTACAATCACGAAGGTCACACCATAAGCAATGCGAAGTTTCATCACCCGGGTCTCTCCAAGCATCTCAAAAACTCCCCTGGGTGCACACTGATCCCAATACCGGTCCCGGCGAAGCACAACGTGGGCTATAACGAATACTCCCACCAGTACAAAGACAACTCCCACAACCAAAGGGCCGAAATCCATAGAGGATCCTCCTCTTAACAGGGTAACCAGTCTGAGAGTCAGGTCATGGTTAAATTTCCGTTTCCCCTGAACTCAAGGTCCGAAATCGAAAAGACCTGCATTTCCGAGGTTACAAGCCAAACCAGTAACGCAAAAAACAATTCCTGCCCCGGGGGATTCGAAGAGAACTCCCCCAACATCTGTGGCAAGGCCTGCCATCTCCCAGCCTGAAGGCGGCTTCCCTGTATAGGTATAGGATGTCTGCATAAATGCGCCCCCGGTCAGAATATCTCCCGCCTCGATCATCCTTGAAGCCCTGATCAGCTTTGCTGCCTTAGCAGCATTTCCTCCATACCCAAGGGTGAAAGCGCCAACTACAATTCCCGCAGCGTCAAAACCAGCCCCAACCCAGTCTATATTCTCGGGCTTGAATCTCCACCACAGATATTTGTTCCGTGGGGCAAACATTGCTAAATTCCTGGCCGCCGCTGTGTGGTGCAAACCCTGACCGGGCAATGGGAACGGGTCTTGT
>DAOTYG010000040.1:0-3376 GCA_034435155.1 Anaerolineae bacterium
GCGGGCACGTGCGGGAGGCTGTGGCCTGGTTCGCGGCGACCACGCCGCCGGCCGGCTGTCAGATCGGAAAGGTGAGCGTGAATCACAACTGGACCACGGTGACGTTCCCCACGCCGTTGGCCCTGGCGTCGCGGGTGCAGGCCACGATCATGACCAACAACGAGGGTGACACCGTGCGCGTGGACGTGCGGCGCGTGACCGCCACCGGCTTCCAGGTGCGCGTGGAAGAGGATACCCACGCCGGCTGGGACGGCCCGCACGCCACCGAGACCATCGGCTGGCTGGCTTGCTATCCATGACCTGATCGGGGGTGAGAGTTGAGTATCAACAGCGAGGTGTGCGATGTTCATGCTCGCGGCGGCGACCACCGGGAGTGTCACCCGCCGCCGGGCGCGGGGTCGCAGACCCCGCGCGAGCACATATTATACGAGCGAGGAGGGGCTAATTCATGAACGCCATCCGCATTGTAGCCGACCTCATAGCCGTGGCCAGACGCCCAGCGGTTGACCCCTGGCGACTCCCGCCCGGCTGGTTTAGCTGCGCTCCCGGCTCGCCCCCGGCTTGAGCCGTGGGGGTGGACCCGCGCTGAGGAGATAGAGACGGTACATCGTTTTGTACGTATGGAGGTGACATCATGTCCCGGATGCCAAAGCTGGTAAAAGCAACTATAGCCCTGGTTACATTGGTGGTACTGGGGGCCCTGCTGGTGCTGGTCTTTGGCTCTCAGGCTGGCTCACCTCCCACCCCAGCAGTGCAGGTCACCGGCACTGCTCAGCCATACCCCCCACCGGGGTCACCAACACCACCTGGTCCACCGGCTACCCCCACCGCCGGTGGGTCTACCTCGATACCTCGCTGCGTGTTCGCAGCGGTCCCCGCGACTGGGGGGTCTGGAGTATTCTTGGACAAGTACGTTTTCTCTGAACCCCAAGTAACGCTGACACATACGGATGCCATCGAAGTGGTAGGTTGGCTACCAGATGGGGAACGGCTCCTGATTATCCGCAGGATCCCAAAGACCTCCCGCGAAACCATTGAGCTCTATAACACCACCACTGGGGAAAGCCAATGGTATGCCGAGCGGCTGAGCCTGTCGAGCAAGCCGATATGGCTGGCGGCACAGCAAGCGGTGGCCTTTATGGACGCCACACGGGAAGAGGGCTGGACGCTGCGCCTGAGCTACGGCGAGAAGCAACCAGTTGAAACCCTGCATGCCCATCTGGCCTCCCCCTATCTAGCAGCGGATCCAGCGGGCCAACAGGTGAGCATTCTGTTGCGCGACCAAGGAGCCCGACCAGCCATGGTAAGTTTACCTGAAAAAGCTACTCGTTCTCTGGACGTTCGGCTGGCAGTCAAATCATGGTTAACCACGCCGGATGCACCTATAGGCTTTGAGGAAACCTATCAGCTGACGTGGTCGCCAAAGGGCAAGTGGCTGGCCTGCCATAGCATGGATGGCTTTTATTTGCTCGAAGTAGCCACCGGGCAGATCTGCCTAGTGGACCTGGGGGACTGTCCCCTTGGGGGACCGCCGGGCAAGTGCTGGGCGCTGGACGCGCAGTGGAGCCCCGACGAACGCTACCTGGCTATGCTGACGATGGCTGGAAAGTTACCGGTAGATTTCATTGGTCTGACATTGCTAGATACACACACCGGCGAGTACCGTCGCTTCGATCTCGGACTCCAAGTCTTGTACACCATTACCTGGGCTCCCAACAGTCGTGATCTTTTGGTGGTTGCAAAGGCAGGCACCGATGAGAAAGGGATCCATCGGGACAGCTTGTACATCCTCGATGCAAACGTTGGCAATACGAGACAGATACTGATCGATCAGCGATTTATTGGCACCGGTTCTTGGGGAGTGGCGTGGTCACCCAATGGACAAACCATCGCTTTGGTGCGACTAACGCTCATGCCGACTGAGCCTACCATTGCTGAAAGCCACCTGTGCATTGTCGCCGTGGAGGTCAGGTAATGAAACTTCAGGGTCAATTCACTTCACGACAGCAAATCCGAATGGTGGCTACATCGATTCTCCTCATGCTACTTTTGCCTGTGATAGCCTCACACCAAAGTGTAGTAGCCATCCCAACTTTCCAATACACTCCACCTAGTTTGATCACAGTAACCATGTATGAACTAGATTCAAACGGGGGAAATACTGGCAGACCCTGTTATACAGGTAATGTCTCTTTTGGCTGCACAGCTTTTAGAAACGATCCCGATCATGCTTATCCCTATGCTACCAATCCAGCCACCGTGCCCATCGAAACGGACTACCTGATGGACGTGGTGCCACAGGAGATGGAACCGGTCCTCTACCCGAACCCGCCGGCCCTGCAGGCCCAGGCTATCGCGGCCCGTACCTATGCCTACTGGCATATCAAAGAGCGGCACATCATCAACAACTCCACGGACTTCCAGGTCTTCGTCCCCTACACGTTCGAGACCCTATCCCTGGGCTACCAGAACCTCGTCGGCATGGCCGTCACGCCTCCCGAACGGTATCTTTCCCGTCCTGGCGAGATCACCCCCACGTTCATCATGTACTTTGATGACATCCCAGGGCATACCAAGACCGATCCTTACACCGCTCATCTATGGGAAGTGCCTGACCCCATCAGCACCGCCTGCGACGTCTACACCAGGGGGCATGGCTATGGGATGAGCCAACGAGGGGCCAACCGCTGGGTACGAGGCCAGCAGTGCTCCTACAATGGAGCTGCTGTGGTGCCTGGCAACCCAGCTGGCGGTCCGTGGCGGTTGAGTTGGAGTCGCCCCGAGCAAATCCTGGCCCACTACTACCGGGCGGTGGAGTTCCAGGGTTTCTCCCCATCCGTGCCTTCCTACCATCGGTGGAACGTCCTGGATCACAACATCCCGGCTGCGATGTTGGTTGACGGGACCCAGGCGGTAGGCATGTGGGTGCAGAACACCAGCGTGGCTACCTGGGAGTTGCGCCCAGAAGACGTGCAGCTCCCCCAAATCAAGTGCTACTGGTACAAGGAAGATGGTTCCGCGGCCGGCCTGGGCGGTACATATCAAGTGACCGCGCCAAAAGCTCCCGGGGAGACCGACGTATACTGGTTCTACCTGACCAGTCCGACGACATTGGGAACCTACTTCCTGCGCTGCGACATGGGCCGCTACGAGTACGACCACGATCAACACATGTGGGTATGGAGATCGTTCTATGTCAGCGGCTGGCCGATGCAGGAACAGACCGTGTCCGTCTTCCTGGCGCTCTATCACCTGTACCTGCCCCTGGCGCTGAAGGGGTATCCTGGCGACGTGGGCGGTGGCCCGACACCAACCCCCACGCTGCCGGCCTACCCACCCCCAGCTACGCCGACCGTCACGCCCTCTCCACTGCCGC
>DAOTYG010000041.1:0-2768 GCA_034435155.1 Anaerolineae bacterium
ACTTGCTGTCTTTGCTCGATTGACAGGACCGCGGCCCTACGGTGAATTCTCGCTCCGCTTTCGGGCGATGCTGGTCGACAGTCCTATCAGACTACCATCCACCTTGCAGATAAAATAGGTGACCCCATCGCTTTCCATGGGTCCTCCCACACTCGCCAGGCCTGGCATGTTGACAGACACCTTGCCCTTGATGATCACGATCCACACCGGGGGGCTCACCGACTCATTGAGGATCCCCATTCCATATACCTCATTCGCTTCCCGTCGCGTTGCATATTCCTCGACGATGATCATCTCGGGCTGGGCGGCGAGCATCTCCTTCGTCAGCGGCTGGTCACGGATAGCCCATGCCGAATCGTAGTACAAGGCCCAATCAATGGCTTGCTCCCGGCTCGCCACGATGAGATGATCCAGGTCCAGGGTGGGCGGTGTTTCGGTGGGTGGCGGAGGAAATGTCGTCGGAGTTGGAGGAGGGGGTGGAACTTTCGACGGCGGACTCCAACGATCGGCGTCCACCACGACCATTGTGAATATGGAAACCACCAACAGCGCGACTGCGATGACGAACAGGTAACGCATGGCTTTCAACTTCATTAAGCACCCCCGGCTGTACTGAACAGCGAGGATCCCCCATCCCCTTCCTGCAGACCAGACCCCATAGCAACCATCGCTGGCCCTACACCGGCTGTCGCGTTTTTAGTGGAAACTCTGCCTACAACCGATCGATCTATGGCAAAAGGGCTGCCTTGACTTCGCCGTTCTGCAGAAACAGCAGGTACAAGTAATGAACCTGACCGGTGGTTATATCCTCGATCCGCAAAGTGGCTTCCGTACGAACCGGCTGTCCTCCCGATAGATCCTGGGCTATAGGGGGAAGTGAGATTGGGGTTGAGGTCGCTACCACACCGGCGACGTCAGCCTCTTCGAAGGCCCCACTGACGTCTGAGGCAGCCTCTGCTACGCGGTCACCCTGATAAAGGGCCCAGGCATTAAAGGAGATACGATACCCAGCTTGTTCAAAGTACCCATCCCGGTAGAGGTAACAACTGTGTGTCACATCATCCGGCGCGTTGCTGCTCTGAGCAATCGTCACCTCCATCGGTTTGAGGTTGCTGCCTGCTTCTGCAGAGGGGACCAGGTGCAGGCAAAGTTGCCCAGCCTCGGCTGCACGAGGGGGAAATGCGATCGCCTCGATAACAAGAGGCCCCAACTGCGCCAAAGGGGTCGTCCCGAGGCTTTCGAAGGTCCGCCCCTGGCCGTCGCTCAGCGTGGTGGAGGCAAGAACAGACCTGTCCGAGGTAGAGGCGATGACGATAGTTTGATCGGCTGTCAGCGCGACAATGTGCGCTGCAAACGAAAAAGGGCCTTGTATAGCGACCGGATTCGCACCCATCTCCCACGGGATCACCACAACACCCAATCTTTCAAGGGGAGTAGCGATCACAGCTTCCTTTGTCGCCTTTCTTGCCACTGACAGATCCTGGGTCTGGTGCACCACCAGCCACACGATCGCAATGAGCCCGATGAGTAAAACAGCCAGGATTGCCCGTCTTTTCATCTTGATCCTCGCCCAATGTGCAAGAATTTCACTTGTAACGAACTAAAAATCTCCTGGTAGATAACGCGCTTTGCTCCCCGTGCAGGCATCAAGGGCAGGGGGCACCTGGTGGCACGGGATTGCCATTATTCCCATACACCTGAACCGCATTATTGGGATCAGAAGGAACAGCTACTACGTGATAGGGCGGATTATCTTCGACCCCCTTTGTCCATCCGTTCCAAGGCCGCCATGTGCCATCACTCTTTCGCCATTTTAGGGAGGTAATGCCCGATACACCCATATCCTGTTGACTGTTTGGAGAATGGACTTCGCCTACAGCTTGAAGCATTGTCCCCGAATTCAGTCCTGGATTGGAGATGTCGACCGTTTTTAGGAGCAACCCACCAGTTGTAAAAATCCTCAGCCGCCATTGACCATCGCTTACCTTCACAATGCGATACTTGTAGGCGACACCAACGGTGGGTTGGACATCATTAATGAAATTTGCTACTCCTGGTTGGATGGCCCAGGTGAACTTGGGAACACAACCGCTGGCTGGTGATTTGGTCCAACCCGTCTCTATCCATTTGATCCCACTATTGGTATTAATGATGTTGATCGAGGCGTAAGAGAAGGGAGCACATCCACCTGCACCGGGCTCCCTGATCTTCGGATCTGCGGTCTCGATGATCCCTTCCACACCATAAAATGTTCCATTCTTGTAGGCCTGAGCGTGACGATTGCCGCCCTGTTGATAGGGTTGGACATCACGGTTAACGTCCGCTCGTGCACCTCCCTGGGCCCGTGCAACGCTTGCTGAGAATGCCAGCAAAGCTGCCACCACCAACACGATAGCAAGCAGAAGAGCCTGAACCGCATTCACTTTCTTGCCGATTTTCCCGCCTGGCATTTCGCCCCCCCTTTGCCCATCATCCGCGAACCGCCTCCACAACCTTGCTTTTTCAGCCTCCTTGTGGTAGACTCTTACCACGCTTCGCCTACAGTATAGCAATGCAGGCCATCGGTGTCAATAGCCAAACGGCACAAAAACGGCATCCTTGCGGAGGTGTCCCCATGCTTAACCCTGCTGTTTACTCCCCTACTGTGAAAGAAGTCAGGCACCTGTTGTCACACCTGTATGACCCGGCTTACTTGCAGTCCCATCCCCCGGCTCAGCTCCTACCCCTCGACCCACAGCGAACTCGGGCCCAGGTTGTGCAGTCGCTCT
>DAOTYG010000042.1:0-20206 GCA_034435155.1 Anaerolineae bacterium
GGGGTGGGTGTGGGGCGCAGGGCCTGAGCGTGCGCCAGGCCGCTGGTGGCGTCCGCGCCGGCCGGGACGACTTGCAAGGCCAGCTCGTATTGCTCGATGGCCGCCTCGTATTTGCCCTGGGCCAGCAGTTCGCTGGCGAACCGACAGCGGGCCAGGTATAACAACGTGGCGACGTTCCGATACGTCGGGTCCAGAAAATAGACTTCGGCGAAGCGAGCGGCGGCGGTGCCGTAATCGCCGGCTTCCAGGCCGTGGCGACCGGCCAGGTACAGGCTGGTCAGCCGCCGTTGTAGACTGGCCGCCGGATCGGCCGGGCGGATCGCCAGCGCCGTATCGAACTGGACGATGGCGGCCTCAAGTTGATCGTTTGTCACCAGGGCCAGGCCATGATTCAGGTGGGCCTGGTAGAGCCGGTCGGCCAGGCCCTCCCGCTGCGGGTCCAGGGTCTGGACCTGGCCCAGGAGCTGGATGGCCGTGGCCCAATCGCCCTGAGCCAGGGCGGCCTCGCTTTGGTCCCACAGCCGGGCCAGATGTTCCTGGAGGGTGGGCGTGGGCGTGGCAGCCTGGAGCAAACCCCCGGCGTTGGCCAGCCCCACGGTGGCCGCACCCACCACCAGGAGCATGGTCACCAGGATCAGCGACATCAGGAACCAGGACCGACAGCCTCGACGCCGGGAAGGCTCCGCCGGCCGCTCGAACGGGTAAGCAGGCGAGGCCAGGCGCTGGAGTTGTTGCCGCCGCCGCGAGGGTATATGTTGTACCAGGGGGCGCGTCAGGTCTGCCGGCGCAATTTCCCGGCGTACCCCTGGCAGGGGGATGGAAGAGACGAACGGCCGGGGTGCTTCCACCACGGGCACAGACGGGGCCGGGGCAGCGGCCACCTCTGCGCCGGGCCAGACCGGGGCCGCCTGCAGCTCCAACCGTTGCAGGCTGGTCAGGGCCTCGGCGTTGTAGGGATCGATCTCCAGCACTCGCTCCAGGCAGGCCCGGACATCATCCGGGGTCTTGCCGATAGCGGCCATCTGCAACCAGGCCGCCACATTTTGCGGGTCCAGGTCCACGGCCCGGCTCAGGTAGGCATGGGCATCGTCGAACTTTTCCTCCTGGATGGCCGCGACGGCCCAGGCCACTAATTCTTCTGCTTCCCGGGGCGGCGATGGCGGTGGTCTCAACTCTATGAGGGGTGGTTTGGGGGGGCGCGCCTCGCCCAGGATGAACGTGGGCACCTGATCGGGGTGCTGGTCCATCCAACGCAGGCCGTCCAGCGCCTCCGAATTGTCCGGGTCCAGTAACCGGGCCTGCTCCAGGCAGGCCCGGGCCACCACCGGCTTGTCGGCCAGCGCGCCCATCAGGACCCAGGCCCGTACTGCTGAGGGGTCTTTTTCCAGCGCCCGGCTGAGCACCTGTAGAGCATCCTCGTTGCGGCCGGCACGAGCCAGGCCCGTGGCCAGCTCGATGGGGTCGCCGCCTTCGGCCAACAGGGCCTCGACCTCGGCGGACGGAGGTGGGGGGGCCAGTTCCCGGTCCGGCTCTTCTCGCTCCAGGTCCCGCGCGATGCGCGCCCGCAAGTCGTCCACTTCTGCTGCGGCCAGTTCCGCCTCCCATTTGCGGGCGATGACCTCGGCTGCCTCGACCAGCTCCCGGCCCGGTGGGATCCGGGACGGCCGGGCCTCGCCCAGGATGAAGACGGGCACTTCATCGGGATGACGGTCCATCCACCGCAGCCCGTCCAGGGCCTCCCGGTTATTCGGGTCTAGTTGCAGAGCTTGTTCCAGACAGGATCGGGCTATCAGGGCGTTATTGGTTAATGCCCCCATGAGCACCCACCCTTGCACAGAGGAAGGATCATCCTCCAGCGCTTTGCTGAGCACCTGCAAGGCATCCTCGTTACGGCCGGCGCGAGCCAGACCCATGGCCAGCTCTATGGGATCGCCACCCCTGGCCAGCAGGGCCGCGACCTCGGCGGAAGGGGGTGGGGGAGCCAGTTCTCGGTCCGGCTCCTCGCTTTTCAGGTCCCGTGCGATCCGGGCCCGGAGATCATCCTCCACCACAGCGGCGATCATCTCGGCGACGGGGGGCGCTTCCACTTCGACCGCGACCATCTCGGCGGCCGGGGGTATTTCCACCTCTGCGATTGGCGCCATCTCCACCTCGCCGGCTGGCGGAGTGATCAGGGCGGTGATCAGGTGCGCCGGGACCTCATCCGGGTGCTCGTCCATCCATTCCAGGCCGGCTTGAGCCAGTTCAGAGGCCGGGTCCACCGTCAATGCCTGCTCCAGGCAGGCCCGGGCTTCCAGCGCATTGTCCACCACGGCGCTCAAGAGCACCCAGGCCGGCGTCAGGCGGGGGTTTTCCTCCAGGGTCCCGACGAGAACCTGCACGGCCTCGTCGTTCTGGCCGGCGCGGGCCAGCGCCAGAGCCGTAGCGAAGGGGTCTTTCCCGGCCCCGGCCTCCTCCTCGACTGATGGCGGGGCGATGACCGCTTCTTCTACCAGGGCCTCGGCGACGGGCAACATCTCCACCGGGGCTGCGACGCCGGGGAGTTCGGGGACTGGGGGGACCAGGCTCTGGAGCAGATGGAGCGGGATCTGATCGGGGTGTTCGGTCATCCAGGCCAGGCCAGCCTGGGCCGGCGCGTAGGCCGGGTCCATCATCAGGGCCTGCTCCAGGCAAGCCTGGGCGATGAGGGGGTTGTCGGCCAGGGCAGCCATGAGCAACCAGCCGGGGGCCTGAGTCGGGTCTTCCTCTAACACCTGGCTCAGGATCTGCAGGGCATCCTCGCGTTGCCCGGCGTGAGCCAGGATCACAGCCTGTTCAATGGTGTTGCCGCCCGCAGCCAGCAGGGCCTCCACCTCGGCGGAACGCGCTGGCGGGGCCAGCTCAGTATTGGGCGCATCAGCCCCGGCATCCAGGTCCCGGGCGATTCGGGCACGCAGGTCATCGTCCTTCGTTTGACTCATGGTTTCTCCCTCAAGAAGGCGTACGAATCCTAGTATACCACATATGACAAGTTGTTGCAACGGTTTCTGGCGGTCACCTTAACCGGTGTCTCCCCGGAGGAAACAGGGGGCACCGGCACTCAGCAGAAGCGCCAGCACGACGAGGCCGGCCAGGCGGCCCCGGTTGACAAACCCGCCCTTCTGGCTTATCATAGCCCAAGAGGGTGAACAGATGACCACCGGCAAACGCTACCGCAAACTCCGCACCGCCGATGACCTCAAGCGGGTCATGACCACCTATTATGCGAAGCTCCGCTACCTGCGCCTGGGCCGGCCGGTGGCCTGGCTCACCAGCGGCGCGCCGGTGGAGATCCTGCGCGCGATGGGCATCGTGGTGGCCTACCCGGAGAACTATGGTGCGATCTGCGGCGTGGCCGGGGCCGCCCCCCTCTGCCAGGAGGCGGAGAACCGGGGCTATAGCCGCGACCTCTGCTCCTACGCCCGCAGCCACCTGGGCAGCCTCTACAACCCCTCGATTGCGCCGATGGGCGGCCTGCCCAAACCGACCCTGCTGGTGGCCTGTAACAACATCTGCGGCACCGTGCTCAAATGGTATCAGGCTATCCAGGAGGAATACGACGTGCCCCTGTTCCTGCTGGATACGCCCTTTGTCCACGATGAGCTGACCGACCACGCCGTGACTTACGTGCGGGCGCAACTGGAAGACCTCATCGCCTGGGTGACGGAGCACACAGGGCGCAAGCTGGAACCAGACAGGCTGGCGCGCACCGTGGCCCTGAGCAACGAGTGCGTGCGCCTGTGGACCGCGATCCGCGAGGCGTGCCAGGCCCGCCCCTCGCCGCTCAACGCCCCCGATTTGTTCACCACCATGGCCCCCATCGTGGTGCTGCGCGGCACACGCGAGGCCGTGGGCTTTTACCGCAAGCTCCTGGCCGAGGTGCAGGCGCGGGTAGCCCGGGGCGAGGGCGCGGTGCTGAACGAACGACATCGCCTGATCTGGGACAACATCGCCATCTGGCCGAAATTATACCGCTTCTTCAGGCCCTTCATTGACGCCGGGGCCTGCTTCGTCAGCGATACCTACACCGGGGCCTGGGCCGCGCCGGTCAGCGATGAGGGTGACATCCTCGACGGCCTGGCCCGCACCTATGCCAGCGTGCTCCTCAACCGCAGCCTGCAATACCGCGCCCAGGACCTCATCGGCCTGGTGCAGCGGTTCGAGGCCGACGGTTTCGTGATGCACTCCAACCGCTCCTGCAAGCCCTACAGCCTGGGCCAGTACGACATCCGCCGGCTGGTCACGGCGGCCACCGGCGTCCCCGGCCTCATCGTGGAAGCGGATATGGCCGACAGTCGCGCCTACGCCGACGGCCCTATAGACAACCGGGTCTCCGCGTTCCTGGAGACCCTGGAAGCGCGCGCGTAGGGCAGGCTGGCGACTCGTTCCACGCCTATGGAGGGAATCCCCATGACGACAACGTCTCAGCCGCCGGCCCTGAGCTGGCAATCTCTGTTCGCAGATGACCAGGCCGCCAACCTGATCGAATACGCGCTGGAGAGCGGCGGCCACGTGCTGCTCACACCCACCTGGATCGCCCAGGCGCAGAAGGCCCAGACCCAGCAGATGTTCATGGCAACCGAACGGGACGTGCTGTGGCCCATGCTCAAGACGCTGATGGCCGACCTGCAGCGTATCCTGCCCGATGGCGACGCGCGCGTCTGGGCCGGCACTGCGCTGGCCCTGCTCAACGAGGAGCAAGGCGCCGGCGCAGTGGGCAAGCGGGTGCAGCGCGTCCTGAAGGACCCGGCCGCCACGCCGCGCGGCCACTACGAGAAAGGGATGCACGGCTACTTCCGGGGCCTGCAGTTTCTCATCAAATCCGTCTTCGACGTGGCCCTGAACCCCCTGTGGTGCCAGCCTATCGCGCATTTCGTCTTCCCGTGGGCGGCACTGCCGCCCATCCTGGCCGCGCTGCGGGCGCACCCGGACCTGCGCCAGCGCTGGGAGGACCTGCATCGCTTCTACACCGTCGCCACCGGCGAGCCGGACTGCGTGAGCATCTATCACCTGCTCGACCGGCCAGACGTGCAGCCGGAGACCGTGCGCGCCCTGGCTCAGAAATTGGACGTGCCCCAGATCAACCGCAAGATGGGCCTGGGTGTGCAAGGTCTGGCCGAGCGGTTCACCCGGCACGGCGTCATCTTCGAGCACTTGAAGGAAACATTCCTGCCCGACATCACCTGCAAACCCATCCCCCGCGAGAGCGTCTACGCCGTGGTGAACATGCACTCGCTCCTGTACGGCTTCGAGCATCACGGCGGACGCATCCCGATGCTGCTGGACGGCCGGGTGTCGGGGTTCCTGGCAGCCCTGGCCCTGGTGCGCGGGCAGGCCGTGGCATCGTTCTTCGACCAATTCCTGCTGGCCCTGTACGAGCTGGTGGCCGACCTGCCGACGCCGCCGGTCACGGCCCTCACGCCGGCCGGCGACCCGGCCGTGGCGCAGCTAGACCCCTTCCTGCGTCGCCAACTCAACGCCTTCGCCGCCAACCTCACCAGCCTGTTGGAGCTTGCCATCCTGTCGGCCAAGCAGCCGATGAAGGTGGTGTTGAGGGGTATGCCTCCCCGTCAACCGTCGCGAATCTACGTGGAGGCCGCGCCCCGGGCCTTCTTCGAGGGCCTGGGCCGGGCCGCCCAGACCGTGACGGCTCTGTGCCAGCAGACCGCCCAGCAGTACGGCGCGCGGCCGGCAGCAGGCGCCCCGCCGGACCCGGCCGCCATCTACCCGCTCCTCGCCGATCTGGCGGAGCGCGGGCAGTTCATCCTCAAGGGTGCGAGGGAATGGCAGACGATAGCCCCGCTGGTGGAACGGCTGGCGCGCAACCCCAACGTCACCGCCGACGCCTATCGTCACTGGGACCAGGACCCGCAGGAACGCTACTTCCTGCAGTGGTGTACGGCGTTGGCCTCTTTTGTGACCCAGTGGAGCGATGGCACACCCGTCCAGGGCGGCGATCTATTGTTCGTGGAAGGCTGGAACGACGCCATCGTGCCGGGGCGGAAGGAACCATTGACCAATTCCGCCTGGCGAGAAGCGTTGGGCCGCATGAAGCTGAAGGACCTGGCCGGCTGGGCCATCGCGCCGGTTTGAGTTGATTTTGCTTCCCCAGGATGCTATAATGAACCCGCCAGGGTAACTCCTCACCCTCCCGCAGGTTCGTGCGTTTACACGGTTCCCAGCAACCTGCGGGAGGGTAGGCTCTGAGCAATTACCCGCCAGGTATAATCTGGAGTCAAGCCTTCAGGCGGGCCATCAACCGGCTGAAGCCTCTACTCCTGGTAGTGTGCCAACCGTTGTCCAAAGGTAACTGCCTACCCTGAACCCTCCCGCAGGTTAGAAAGGGGCTGGCAACCGATGCAGCCGGACCTGGGCGCGCCTGCGGCGTCTGGTCTAGCCATTGCGCCCAAACCTGCGGGAGGGTAGGTAGTTACGTCCAAAGTCCAAAACGGGGAGGGCAGAGATGCTGGACATAGAGACCATTCGCGCCATGCTCACCGGGCAGGCAGAGGCCATAGATGCGGCGTTGGGCGCGCAGGCCCCGGCCTTCTGGCAAGAAGTGGCAGCCATCACCCGGCATCTTGACCCGACGAGCGACCCCCAGGCCCAGGCGGAAGCGGTCGGCCGGCTGGAGGAGCTCTGCCGACGTTACCCGGCGGTCTGGGAGTTGATCTCACCCTTGTCCTCTCAGCCCGGCCCAGAACAGTCCAAAAAAGAAGGAGGAGAACCGACCATGACGACCACACCAGCCCCACCGGCGAAACCCGAAAAACCCTCATTGGAGACCTGGCTCACCGCCCTGCGCGAGGGCGTGACCGGTTGCCTGGGGGTGCTCATCGTCCTGACCACGCTGGCATTGGTGCTCGCCACTTTTCTCCTAATGCTCCTGCGGCCCACGGCGAACCTTGAACCGTTCCAGGCTATCCTGGTCATGCTCAACGGCATGACTGGGGCGGTGTTGGGCTACTACTTTGGCCGGATGCCGGCCGAGGCCCAGGCCAGCAAGGCCGACAAGGCCCGCGCGGCCGCGGAACAAAAGGTGGTCGAGGTGCGCGCCGGCCTGCAAGAACTGGATCGCGAGCTATCGCAGGCCGTGGCCGTCACCCGCAAGACACCTGCCGAGGCCCGGGTTGACCAGGTCCAGGCCCGCATCCGACGCCTGCTGGACGAGACCGTGAAATAAGCTGCCGGTGGACAAGCGCTGGACTCGCCGACAATTTCTGGTCCTCATGGGCGGCGCGCTGGCCGGCCTCTGGCTGCCGCGCCCGGCGCGCGCGTCTGCGTCGGAGCCGGGCCGCGTCACCATCGGCGGGCTGGAGATGTGGGACTGGCGAGACCGGCTGCCGGTGCGCCGCACCAGCCCCGCGTCGGAAGACCTGCACCTCCTCACCTGGGACCCGGAACGGCGTTACTGGCGTTATCGGTTGCGCAACCAGCCCATCACTACGGCCGTGATCCACAACTCCGGCACCCCGGCCGATTACAGCCTGCGCGAGTTCGTCGCCATTGACGTCAGCCAGACCGAGCGCACCCGCTACCCGGAGTGCCCCTACCATTTCGTCATCGAGCAGGATGGGACCATCAACTACTGCGTGGATATGAGTCGCTGCACCTGGCACAGCAGCCGCCAGACCAACGACTATGCCGTAGGAGTCTGTCTGATGGGCACTTTCATGGGCAACGTCTTGCCCACCGCTGCACAACTGGTGAGCGGGCGCCGGTTGCTGCTGGCCCTGCGCCGCGAGATGCCCTTCCTGCGGTTCAAGCCACACTGCGACATGCCCGGGGCCGATACCTGGTGTCCGGGAGATACCTGGCCCCGGTGGCGCGACCGCATCCTGCCGCCACCGGAGACGAACCAGCGCCAGCCGCGCAACCGCGAGTTCTATTTGCCCACTGGCCGCGTGGCCCAGGGGTAGCAAATTGGAAGTTGGAAATTAGAAAAAAGGAGGACCAAGACCGTGTCTGAAGAATGGGATCAAGAGGGCCAGGCCCCGCAATGGGAACGGCACAAAGAGGAGAAAGACGAGAAGGAGGAGAAACACGAGGACCAGCACGACCCACTGGGGGCCGTGGTGGGCGGCATGATCCTCATCATGCTCGGGATCGGGTTGTTCGCCTGGACGCAAGGCTGGATCGCCGGCTGGGCCATGGCCCTGGGCCTGTTCTTCCTGGGGTTGGCGGCCATCTTTGTCCTCGAGATACTGATCCGCCTGGTGTTGCCAGCCTATCGGCGGGGTATTGGGGGGCGGATCATCTCCACGCTGGTCGTGACCCTTATCGGCCTGGGACTCCTGGGCTTTGAGTTCTGGGGCTATGACATCTGGACGTTCTGGCCCCTGATCTTGATCGCCATCGGGATCATCATCCTGGTGGGAGCGATCCTGGGGCCGCTGTTTCGCAAATGAGCGACAGGACGGAGGACATATGACCGAGGATGCAGAGCGCAAGACCACCTGGCGCACCCTGCAAGTGCTGCCCCTGGGCGGCAAGTGGGCCTTCGTGGTGGGCGTCATTGACGACGGCGCGGGCCTCAAGGTGCGCGTCGCCAAGGGGCGGCTGCGCGAAGCCACCGGGCCGGGCGAGTGCCCCATCACCCAGGTGAACAAGTTCAACCTCAAAGCAAAAGACTGGGACGCGCTGCGCCCGGCCATCGAAAAGGCCCTGACCGAGCTGGCCGCGCTGGAGGAATCGAAGGGAGCCGAACAACCCGTAACCTAGCCGGTTTCATCTTTCATCCTTTGGGGAGGTATACATGTCCGCGATTATCGAACGACTGAAAGCTCATCCCCGGCTCGTCTCCTGGGCTGCGCTGGCCGTGGGCATGGTCATCATCCTGCTGCTGGCCGTCCAGGGGGTGGCCCTGGAACCGCTGCAACTGTTGACCCTGGTCATCGCCACGATCATCCTGGCCGGCCTGTGCGTCTGGATCATCGGCTGGGAATAGGCAAATTGCGAATGGCAAATTGCAAATTGCAATCTGCAATCTGTCAGGGAGGTGCGCAATGGCTTACAGTGAGTTGCCGATCCCGCCCCACTTTGCCCCCGATCAGGTGGGCCAGGTCTGGCGCGTGCCGTATCAGGAGCGAGCGCGGGACGCTGAGGAGTGGGCCAGGCGATATAACATCCCGCCGGCCGCCCAGGACACGTTTCGCATCTGCCTCATCCCGGTGGACGTGCAGAACACGTTCTGCATCCCTGGCTTTGAGCTGTACGTGGCCGGCCGGTCCGGCACCGGCGCGGTAGACGACAGTCGCCGCCTATGTGAGTTCATCTATCGCAACCTGGCCGCGATCACCACCATCAGCCCCACGCTGGACACTCACCAGACCGTCCAGATCTTCCATAGCATCTTTCTGGTCAACGAGGCCGGCGAGCATCCCCCGGCCTATACCCTCATCTCCGTCGGGGACATCGAACGCGGCGTCTGGCGGTTCAACCCGGCCCTGGCCCGTAGTCTGGACGTCACCGAAGACTATGCCCAACAGTACCTGCTCCATTACACCCGCCAGTTGCAGGCCACCGGCAAGTACGCGCTGACTATCTGGCCGTATCACGCCATGCTCGGCGGGATCGGCCATGCCCTGGTCTCAGCCGTGGAGGAGGCGATCTTTTTCCACAGCGTGGCCCGATCCAGCCGGCCCAACTTCCAGGTCAAGGGCGATAATCCCTTCACCGAGAACTATTCCGTGCTCCGGCCGGAGGTATTGGAAGACCAGGCGGGCCAGGCCATCGCCCAGCGGAACGCCGCGTTCACCATGGACCTGTTGGACTATGATGCGGTGATCATCGCCGGGCAGGCCAAGAGCCACTGTGTGGCCTGGACGATTGATGATTTGCTGGACGAGATGATGCGCGTGGACAAGGCCCTGGTGGAGAAGGTGTATCTGCTGGAAGACTGCACCTCGCCGGTGGTCATCCCCGGCGTGGTGGACTATACCGGGGAGGCAGACGCGGCGTTCCAGCGGTTCGCGGACGCCGGGATGCACATCGTCCGTTCCACCGATCCCCTCGCGCAGTGGCCGGGGATCGAGCGGCCCCGGAGGCCCGTGAGTGGGCGTTGACGCGCGCGAAGCCGGCGATCTGCCACCGGCTCCGGCCCCTTCGCGCTGGCGCCACTGGCGACTATTGCTCCTGCCGGCCATGCTGTTCGTCATCGTGCTCCTGGCCCTGCTGCCCATTGACTACGGCGCGCTCCAGGGCCTGGGCTACGCCGGCATCGCCCTGGTTAACTTTATCGCCAGCGCCGGGTTCGTGCTGCCGGTGCCCAACCAGGTGGCGAACTACGCGGCCGGGGCCACGCTCAACCCGCTCCTGGTGGGCCTGGTGGCCGGCGTCGCCTCGGCCTTTGGCGACCTGACCGGCTATTACGCCGGCTTGGGCGTGAGCGACGTGCTGGTGGGCCGGCGCACCTATGACGTCATCCACGCCTGGATGCGGCGCCACGGCTGGGAGGCCATCTTCCTGCTCTCGCTCATCCCCAACCCGTTCTTCGACCTGGGCGGGGCTGCCGCCGGGGCCGTGCGGCTGCCGGTCTGGCAGTTCCTGGCCGCCTGCGCGGCGGGCCGCAGCATCCGTGACGTGCTCACCGCCCTGGCCGGCTACTATTCGTTCACCTGGGCCTGGGGCGCGCTCACGGACTGGTGGACCTCGGCGAACGTGGACCCGACGGCAATCGGGGCCGTCGTCGTCGGCATCGTGCTGGCCGGGGCCGGCGTCTGGCTCGTTTGGCGATGGAACCGTGTACGAGGACCATGATGCACTGGATGGTACAGGACCGCAAAGGTCGTCCGGTCTACTTGACCCAGGAGCGGTGGAACCACATCACCGCCAGACACCCGGAACTGGACAGCCACCTCACCGATGTGCTGGATACCGTGCGTCTGGGCAGGCGACGGCAGGGCAAACGAGACCCCAATACATATACGTACCGTCGCGCCTGCCCTCGCTTGCCGGTCCCGTATAACCTGATCGTGGTCGCCGTGGTCTTTCGATGGCAGGAATCACCGGACAGTGAGACCGTACCTAACAACTTTGTAGTGAGTGCATGGGGCAAGTGTGTTCCCTCTATGGAGTGACGCTTATGACTGTGAAACCTGATTGGCTGGTAGAAGAGGAGATCACCCTGGACGACGGTAGCACAGCACGCTGGAGCTACGACACAGAGGGCGATATACTGGAGATATTCTTCCAGGATGACCCAGCGTCTTGCACGGTCGAGCTGGCAGATGGGGTATTGCTGCGGCTGGATTTGGAGCACAACCGGCCGCTTAGCCTGGCTTTCCTGTCATATACCTCCCTGACCGATCGCCGCGAATTCGGCCCGCCGGCTCTGCCGCTGGACGGCTTGCGCCGGCTCCCTGAACCATTGCGCCAGACCGTGACCCGCATCATCACCACGCAACCGGTCAGTAGCGTGCTGAAGGTATTCTCCTACGTGCCCACTCCACGGACCAGAAAAGTCGTGCCCGTGGCCTGGCTGAGCCGCGCGGCCGCGTGAGGCAGATCGCATGACCATCATCCACCGCAACGACGTCACTCCCCTGGTCAACGAGCGCGGCGAGACCATCCGCGAGCTGGCCTCGCCCAGGCTGACTGGCCTGCGCCATCACAGCCTGGCCGAGTCCATCATCCCACCGGGCGGCAGCACCATCCCGCACCACCACCAGGCCGGCGAGGAGGTCTACCACGTGCTGCGGGGCCGGGGCCGCCTCACCCTGGACGAGATGACGCACGACGTGGGGCCGGGCGACACCATCACCATCAGGCCCGGCACGTTCCACCACCTGGTCAACACCGGCGACGAGGAGTTGGTGATCCTGTGTTCCTGTGCCCCGGCGTATGCGCCGGAGGATTTCCTTCCCGGTCGGTAACTGCCTGCTATGCCGACTGAAGGGGCGCAGGCGCTGCCTCGCCCGTATAAATACTGAACCCTCCCCCAGGTTAGAACGGGGCTGGCAACCGATGCAGTCGGTCATTGAGGTGTGTTCCGGTCTGATCATTGCGCCCAAACCTGCGGGAGGGCAGGCAATTACCCTGAGAGGTACTTATGCGAGTGGACCTGCACATCCATACCCGGGCGTCGGACGGCACGTGGACGCCGGCGCAACTCTTCGAGCACGTGCGGGCGACCGGCGTCGGCCTGTTTGCGGTGGCGGACCACGATAGCATTGGTAGCCTGGCCGAATGCGAGGCTCTGGTGCGCGGATCGGGGCTGCGCTTCCTGCGCGCCGTGGAGGTCTCCACCACGTGGAACGGGGCGCTGTATCACATGCTGGCCTATGGGATCAACCCGGCGAGCGCCGGGAGTGCCGCATTGCACCGGCTGCTGGACAGCAATCGCCGGCTGCTGGAAGAGGCGAACCGGGAGAGCCTGGAGCTGTTGTGTAGGGATGGTTTCCCCGTAGACCTGGAGGCGTATGATGCCTATGTGAACGATCCGGGGCGCGGGGGTTGGAAGGGGTTGAACTTTCTCGTGGACCAGGGGCTATGCGCCGATGTGCGCGACTATTTCGACCGGCTCTTCAATGCCGACCGGCCGATACCGTTCCCTGTCTTCCCGTCGCCGGCCGAGGTCATCGCGGCGATCAGGGCGGCCGGAGGTGTGCCCATCCTGGCCCATCCCGGGTCCCCCTGGTTACCCATTGGTGAAGAGGTTCTGGAGGCGTTCCGGCAGGCTGGACTCCGGGGGCTGGAGTGCTACACATCCTACCATGATGCAGCCACCAGCCAGCGTTTTGTGGCCTGGTGCCAGCGCTATGACCTGCTCATCACCGGCGGCTCTGATTGCCATGGCGATTTCGCTCCTGGCCGCAAATTGGGCTTCCCGCCGCTAGAGGATACGGAGCTGCGGCTGGGGGAATTGGCGGAGCGCGTCATTACGTAAAAAAGTAAAACGTAAAACGTCATCCGTCACGCCTGACGCCTGACGTATCACGGACGCGCTCAGGCAAACAAAGCCTCCACGAACGCTGCCGCATCAAAAGGTGCCAGGTCATCCAGGGTCTCGCCGGTGCCCACGAACTGGATGGGCAGTCCCAGCTCGCGGGCGATAGCAAAGGCCATGCCACCCTTGGCTGTGCCGTCTAGTTTCGCCAGCACCACGCCGGTCACGTCCACGGCTTTGGTGAAATGCTCCGCCTGGGCCAAAGCATTCTGGCCGGTGGTGGCGTCAATGACTAACAACGTGGCGTGGGGACCAGCCGGGATTTGTTTCTGCACCACCCGGCGGATCTTTTTCAGCTCTTCCATGAGGTTGAACTTGGTATGGAGTCGGCCAGCTGTATCCACGATGAGCAGGTCCTGCCCCCGGGACCGGCACGCAGCGATGGCATCAAAGACCACAGCCCCGGGGTCACTGCCGGGCTGGCCGGCGATGACTGGTGCGCCTACCCGCTGACCCCAGACCTGCAACTGTTCGATGGCGGCGGCGCGAAAGGTATCGCCAGCGGCCAGGGCCACCCGGCGGCCTTGCTGCTGGTAGAACCGGCCCAATTTGGCGATGGAGGTGGTCTTGCCCACACCGTTCACGCCCACCACCAGCAGCAGGGCCAGATCCGGCGCGGCTGGCAAGACCGGCAGTTCAGTGGGTGGAAAAGCCCGTACCATCTCCTCCTTGAGGATCGCCAGCACGCCGGCCGCCTCACGCACCCGCTCGCGACGAACCCGCTCCCGAACCTGTTGAACCAGTTCCAGGGTGGTGTTCACGCCCACATCGGCCCGGATCAACAGCTCCTCCAGTTCATCCCAGAGAGCGTCTGTCACCTCGCCAGTCCCAAACAGACTCCCGATCCGGCCAAAAAAGGATTGTCGGGTGCGAGTGAGGCTATCTTCCAGCTTCTTCAGGCTCTCGCCAAACAAGCGCATGTTTCTTCTCCACGGTTCAGGATGCAGGATACAGGATGCAAGATGCAGGACACATCGAGGAGGTGACTGATGAACACCCCATTACAGGAAGTGGCAGCTTTTTTCAATGAGGTGATTGATAACCTGCGCCTCGTATTGCGCCTGCTGGCCGACCAGCGGGTGCCGACCTGGCTCAAGGTGGTAATTCCGGCTCTGGTTGCGATCTACCTGTTCTCCCCCATTGACATCATGCCGGACATCGCGCCGGGCCTGGGACAATTGGACGATCTGGCGGTGATCTTGTTAGGCATCAAGCTATTCATTGACCTGAGTCCGGTGGATGTGGTACGCCAGCACCTGGACGAGCTGCACTCGCTCCACTCCCGGTCGTACCGCGTGATCACGGAGGAACCGCCAGAGGAAAAGCCCCGTCAGCCCAGTGGCTACATCGAGACCTCTTATAAGGTGAAAGACGAGTGACGAATTGCAGATTGTAGCAGATTGCAGATTGCAGGTTGCAGATTGCAGGTTGCAGATTGCAGGTTGCAGATTGCAAATTGCAGATTGCAGTCTGTTAGAAGAGCGGGAGCTGAAAGCCGCTACCCTCGATGGGGGGGACCAATCCCACAATCTGGTCCAACTCGTCAAAAGTCACGGTTTCCTGCGCGGCCCAGGCCCGCAGGTGCTCGTATTTGATGAACCCCCAGGCCCCATCTGTTATCTCTCTCTGCAATAGCGGCGACTCGTTGATCCGCTGCTCCACCAGGTCCACGCGCGGCGCTGGCAAGACGATGTATGAACGACAGCCCCGTCGGTCGGCCCCCCGGATCAGGATCGGCTCGGTGAGTTGGGCGGTCCATTCCACCTCGAAGGCGCAATAGACGCGGCCGGCATCATACCACAGGATGTCCACCTCGGCCGCGTGTTTGCCACTGTTGGCCAGAGCCGTCGGGTCTATGTAGCGTTCACGGGCCGAGAGTCGATCTACCAACATGGCGCCGGACTCTAGCTTGCGTCGTTGTTCCCCCCGTCCGATCCACACCTGGAAGCCCAACCGATGCCCCAGGTCTGTCAGCAGGGCCAGCATCTCCGTATGCTCGCGTGCCCGGTGGCGCCGATCGTCATCCAGACGCAGGGACCAGGTTCCGTCGGCCTCCCGTCGCCCATAGGAGGCCAGGCACGCATTCACCCAGTGGGGCGCTGGCGTGAGCAGACCCCGGTATAGAGATGCCACCACTCGCTCCACAGCGACCTCGGTGGTGGCCTGGGAGGTGGCCAGGACGTTGTATACGGTTTGTTCCACCCGCTCTGAGAGAGGACGGGGCTTGAAAGTGGGTCGGGCCAACCACCAGAGCCGTGCCCCTGGCCCACCGGGGCGCGGGGTCTCTTCTTCCTCTTCCTCCTCCCCGGCTGGGACCGGGCTGATTACTTGCTGTAACGTGACCAGCGTACCCCGCGCCACAGCTTGCTGCAAGCCTCTGGCCACCTGTTCATTCACAAAGCCCAGCGCGTCGAACCCGGCTTCTCCTTTGCGCGAGGGCAGGCTATCTGCCAGAGTGAACACATCCTGGAGCACGTGCTCATCGGCCGCCGCCAACTGCATCAGGATGGCGATCCACAACCAGTCATCGCCCAGGGGTTCACCGCGTTCCTGCAACCCATGCCGGGCCGCCCGGACTGCCGCTGTCTGGAGGGTAGCGGCCAGATGTTCAGGGGTGAGCAGCAGTTGCCAGCCGGCCCGTTCGGGGGTTTTCTCCTGACGCGGGCGCAGGAAAGCCAGCCGGTATTCGCCTCCCCCCGGCGGCGTGCGGCGGGCTAAAGGGGAGTGAGGTTGAAACAGCAAGGTATCCAGGTAGAACCCGGCAGCCACGGCGGTCATCACCAGGGCGGTCAAATAGTCAGTGTCAGTCGTGGTGAAGAGCAGGATCATGGCGTGTTCTGGTTTGAGAGCCTGATAGATGGCGTGAAAGGTTTTGCGCAGGGCGGGCAAAACGCGCGACCAGTTCTCGAATGGACCCTGGGTTAGCAACCGGGCCAGTACCGCGGCCGGCCCGGCCCCCAGCAGCCAGCCGGTCCACAGGTAAGCCAAAGACAGGAAAGACCGGTCTGGATACGGTGGTCGCGTCAGGATGAGGTCAATGCTCGCAGGCGGCAGGTCCCGGGCCATCTGGCGGGGGGTACGGCGGGCGATCAGGACGCGCGAACGGCGGGCAGTGGTGTAATCCCAGAGCGTCTCATCGCGGGCCAACAGGGTTTCCACATCGTGCGTAACCAGGACCGGGGGCCGGGCCTCGGCCGCGGCGCGCAAGTCCTGCACAGCGGCCTCAAAGCAGAGCCAGACGTTAGCCTCCTGGAACTGAGCTGGCACGCGCAAAGACCGGCCCCGCCCGCCGGCCAGTTTGCTTCCCTCCAGCAGACAGCGCAGCAGGGCCACTTTCAGGGCCTCTTGAGCGCGCCTGTTTTCCACCGTCGCCTCGATGCGCATGAGCAGCGTGACCAGGGCATAGAGGTTGCGCGGGGTATACAGGCCCAGCAGTCGTTCCACCAACGCCTGAGCGCGTTTGCCGTTAGGCGCCAGACGCTCCAGGATATACCAATAATGAAAACCCTTTGGCTCGATAGCTTGCAGCCGGCGCTGATCCGCGTCGGTGAACGGCTCCAGATGCTCGCTCTGGCAGGTGGGGCAGTGGTAGTGTTTCTTGAACGGTTGTTCCTCCTTACGGCGCCAGAGGAAATAATCGGCTACGACGGGCTGATGGCAATGCGGACATTCAGCGGCATAGAGCTGCATGAGGTGGTCGCGCAGGCTGATGTTGTGGCGCGTGGATTCGCTGAGGGTCTGGAAGGCCGCGCGGATGTCTCGGGCCGGGGCCGGGTCCACCGCCACCTGAACCAGGAAATTGGTGAGAGGGTTATAGTCACTGACCAGGACCCGCCGATTGGCGCGCAGGGCCGGCCCGGCCACATCATCGCCCCGGCAGAACGGGTCCCAGACCACCTCGTCGTCGTTGCTATAGACGCGCAGGTATTCGACCACCAGGTGGGGCGGCAACGGGGTCAGCCAGCGCTCCAGGATGCCCCGGCGCGGCGATTCCTCGGCCGGGATAAACGTGTCAATGCGCTTCACGGGAGACCTCGGTCAGGTGATAACTCCGCCGCTGCGAGTTGAAAACGCGCGCGCGATTCGGCCAGCACCAGGGCAAGCTGGACCAGGCCGCTACTGCGAGTTCGTATCTCTGGCTGCACCAGATCCTTCACCCTTTCCACAGCGGCTTGCATCTGAGCAATAGCCGCCGCGACGGATATTCCCTGGGATGAGCTTTCCACGGCCGGCCAGGCTTTGGTGTAATACTCGATCGTCTTCGCCATGACGATGGTAAAGATGTCCACCTCACTGACCGCCATGCCGGACTGGCCCAGTGGGCAGCATCTTCCCAAACCTGTTCTGCTACCGAGGACCACACGGTGTCCACCTGCGGGGCCGGCTGCTTGCGACAGACCAGACAGGCATCGTAGCGGATATTGCCCTGGCTGCTATGAAACCCGCTTTTGCCCTCTGAGCGGATTATCGGACTGGCCGAGATGTAAAACCCGGCTCGCAGGAGGACGTTGGCGATGCCTTCCCAGGCCCAAGTTTCGTTATGATGAAACGTGAAGATCAACAGCCCGTCATCCTTGAGCACTCGATGACACTGCTGAAGCACCGTGGTCAATCCCTCGTTGAAGAACTCCGTCGTCTTGCCCAACCTGTCATTTTTGACGATCTCTCTGGCCCGGCTGGAATAAGGTGGAACGAACCAGGGATAGACCCCGGCCAGACCTAAGCGCAACCAAACGTAGAAGAAATCGGCCAGTTCGGAATACATGATGTTATCAAAATAGGGAGGATCGGTGACCACAGCATCTACCGAGTGCTCTGGAATCCACGAAAGGTCTTCCGCGCTCTCGCAACGCAGCCATGCCGTGCGACCATCGCGCCAGAAATCTCGCTCGTCCCACGCCAGATGCGCTTCGATACGCTCATCGCCGGTGTGCTTGCTGTACCGCTTGCCGCGCAGCGACGTCAACCTTTCATACGGCCTGTGGCAGAATTGCTTACCCCGGCGCACTTTCTGGAAACAGCGCGTAAACGTGCCCCGGCCATATTCTGTACCCCAGACATTGTTTTCGGCCGGCCGTTCGATAGGGTGATAGGCGTGCAAACCAAACAAGACCGAAACCTTGTGATATTCGATCTCGTACTTGCAAAAGATGTTATTTGATTCCAGACAATCCGAAAAAGCCAGCAGCATCAATTCACGAATATTCTGATCCGGCAACCTCAATATCTCTTCCAGGAGGAGGGATAAAGAAAGCAATTGGCGCTCGTTGAACATCTGCCAGAAATAGACATAGCCATGGTTAACAGGGCGTGGATCGCTGCGTCCTTCAGTGGGAATCGGCTGACGAGGGATGAGCAGTTCGTCCCATCGAGCCACACATTCTGACCTGGCCTCCTCCCACAGGGCCAGATCGGCTTCGTCCACTCGCTTGAAGAATCGTCCACAGGTAGAACAATAGCCTTCCACAGCATGGAGCCTCATCTCGAGTGGCCCACCCTTACGGGCCACGGCAGCCAGAAGTTTCTCCTTATGCCCACAACCAGGACAGCGATATATACCCCGTCCAGACACCCCTTTGCGGGGGTCGAAAACAGTCTGGCATACAGGGCATACCGTTTGACTCTGATACCCTGTGGTCTCGATGATGTTCAAACAGTGGGGGCAGAACACGACGTTGATATGGTCCCGCCGGGAGAGTTCGTAATTCGGAAATAGTTGTACCTCCAATCCACAGGCAGGGCAGCGGGTCACTTTCACCCAGAAATAATACATCACGTCGGCCTGATGACCCGCCGGGCAGTGCGTGCGATAGTATCTCAGTATGCGCTGGCCGGCGGTTCTCTCCAGGTGATGGTATGCTTTATCCAGATCGGCCAGACTAACCGGCTCGATCTCTTTTTTGGTAATGAACCAGGCCACCGGGTTGATGTCGATCCCGATCACTCGACACCCCAGCCGGATAGCCTCTACCACACTGGTGCCCCCGCCCATAAATGGGTCCAATATCACTCTGGCCCCCAGGTCGCTACCCTCCGTGAATCGCCGCCAGATCTCCCCATCTGATTCTTCGGCTTTCGCGAAAGCGCCCAAGATCAAGGCCCGAAACACGCTTCCGAGCCGGCGTGCCCACCACTTGTGCATCTGATACACCGGCTTTTTGGCGTTGCCTTCGCTCATCGCCACGGGATTCAGGTGTTCAACCGGCAAGGTTCGTTCAAGATAGGTGCGGACCATGTTCCCTCACAAATTCATGTCCAGCAGCCGCTCCTGAAGGTGTAACCGGCGAATAGCCCTCTGAAGAAATCCCTCGAAGATGCTCCTGATCTCGGCGCGTTGGCGTGAGCTGACAGGCATGGTAGATACCCCGCGTAACCGTTCATCCATAGCTCGTAGGGGGTTTGCAACCCCCGTTTTGGGGCTGCCAAATGCTGGTTTGGTTCCCGCTCCGCCTGCGGGGACCGTTGAATCGGGGTTGCAAACCCCTCAGAGCACCGGCGGTTGAACGCTTACTACCTCGCTTTTTTCTCACCAGCACGGTAACTGGCCCTCCCGCCGGTTTAGAACTGGCGGGAGGGCACTGACGATCTTCGGCGGAGACGCCCCACAAAAAATCAGGAGGTGAACACCGGCAGATTGCCCAGGGCGATGATCCCTTGCCATTTCTCCGGGTCGCCCTCGGTAAAGACGGCGGCCTCGGCGATGACCTGACCACCGGCCTTGGCGATGAGCCGGCGCATACCCTCCAGCGTGGAGCCGGTGCTGATCACGTCGTCCACGATGGCGACTTTCTTGCCTTTGATGACCTGCCGGTCCTTGCCGTCCAGCCAGAGCGTCTGCGGCTTGCCGGTGGTGATGGAGACCACCTCGTCGCTCAGGCTATCCACCATGTAAGGTTTGAGGATCTTGCGAAGCACAACGTAGGGCAAACCCAGGGTGGCCGCCACCTCATAGGCCAGGGGGATGCTCTTGACCTCGGCGGTGACGATGACCTGGGTCTCTGGGGGCAACCGGCGGGCCAGCTCTGGCCCGATAATACGGATCAGTTCGGTGTCACCCAGCATGTTAAAGATGGCGATCTTGACGCCGGGAGCGACCTCAAACAGCGGAAACTCCCGCCGGATACCGCATAGTTCGACCGGGTACACTTCTTTCTGGGACATGCTTCCTCCTTAACTGAAACGTATTGCGTATTGCATATTGCATATTGCATATTGCATATTGCATATTGCGTATTCTGTGCC
>DAOTYG010000043.1:0-3049 GCA_034435155.1 Anaerolineae bacterium
AGCACAGAAACAAGATGGTTACTCGCGCGTTCAAGGACCCGGTGGGGGTACTGTATCTCATCACGGAATTGGAGACCGGCGGCGCACAGACGGCCCTGGCCAACCTGGCACTGCAATTGGATCGGCGCCGGTTTCAGCCCCAGGCGGCGTGTCTGTACGGGGCGGGAGCCACGGCCCGGCGTTTGCAGGCCGGTGCTGTGCCGGTCACGAACCTGGATATGCGCCATAAACTCGACGCGCGGGTGTTATCCCGCCTCTGGCGGCTCCTGTGCCACGAGCGCCCGGTCATCCTCCACGCGCATCTGTTCCATGCCAACCTGCTGGCGCGGCTGGTGGGGCAGTTCGCCGGTGTGCCGCTCATCATCACCACCGAGCACACGATGGGCATGGAGAGCCGCTTTCGTTACGTCGTGAACCGGTTCACGGCCTCCCTGACCCATCAGATCGTGGTCGTCTCGCCGGCCGTGCGTGACTTTATGGTCCACCAGGTGGGTCTCCCGGCGAGCAAGGTGGTGTTCATCCCCAACGGCGTGGACGTGGCACGATTCGCGGAGGCGCACCCCATAGACCGGGCGGCCTGGGGCCTGCCGGACACCGCGCCCCTCATCGGCGCAGTGATGCGGTTGGACCCGGTGAAGGGTGGCGAGAACCTGGTTCGAGCCGTGGCCGCCTTGCCGCACTCCCGGCGGCCGGCGCACGTCGTTGTCATAGGCGCTGGCCCCTGTCACACGGCCTGGGCGGCCCTGGCCCAGGACCTCGGCGTGGCTGAGCGCGTCCATTGGGTGGGCTACCAGACCGACGTGCCGGCCTGGCTCGCCGCATGTGACGTGTTCGTGCAGCCCTCGGATTGGGAGGGGATGCCGGTAGCCGTGTTGGAAGCGATGGCCGCCGGTCGGCCGGTCGTCGCCACGGCTGTGGGCGGCACGCCCAACGTGGTGGTAGACGGCGTGACCGGCCTCCTGGTGCCGCCCCGGGACCCGGCGGCCCTGGCCCAGGCGGTCCAGACCCTGTTAGACAACCCGGCGCAAGCGCGCGCGTTGGGCGCAGCCGGCCGGCAAAGGGTCGAGCAACATTTCAGCCTGGCAGCCGTGGTAGCTCAAACGGAGGCTCTGTACGATTCCTTGTTGCGAGCGCGTTTGCAAATCGCCAAATCCATAAACAAGAGGAGTTAACTACCCATGAAGTACCTGGTAACCGGTGGGGCCGGCTTTATCGGTTCCCACATCGTGACAGAACTGGTGGCGCGGGGTGAGGATGTGCGCGTGTTGGACGATTTCTCCACCGGCCGCCGCGAGAACCTGGCCCATGTGCAGGGGGAGTTCGAGCTGATCATCGGCGACCTGCGCGATCTGGACGTGGCGCGCCGGGCCGTGCAGGGCGCGGAAGTGGTGCTGCATCAGGCCGCCCTGCCCTCGGTGGCCCGCTCGGTGCGAGAGCCACTGGTGACCAACGAGGCCAACGTCACCGGCACGTTGAACCTGCTGGTGGCGGCCCGCGACGCCGGGGTACGCCGCGTCGTCTATGCCTCGTCATCAGCGGTCTATGGCGACTCCCCCACCCTGCCCAAAGTGGAGACCATGCCGGTCCAACCCAAGTCACCCTACGCCATCGCCAAGCTGACCGGCGAGCTATATGCCCAGGCTTTTGCCCAGCTCTATGGCCTGGAGACCGTCAGCCTGCGTTATTTCAACGTGTTCGGGCCCCGCCAGGACCCGACTTCACAGTACAGCGCGGTGATCCCCATCTTTATCACCGCCATGCTGCGAGGCCAGCGCCCCCCGGTGGAAGGTGACGGTCTCCAGAGCCGCGATTTCACCTATGTGGCCAACGTCGTGCATGCCAACCTGCTGGCGGCTACGACCCCGGCTGTCTCCGGGGAGGTCTTTAACATCGCTTGCGGAATGCGGTTTAATTTGTTAGAATTGATTAGCTTGATCAACGAGTTGTTGGGAACCAACCTGGAGCCAACGTTCGGACCGCCTCGGCCGGGCGATGTCAGACATTCGCAGGCTGATATAGCCAGGGCCAGAGACCGTTTGGGTTTCCAGGTGATCGTAGACTTCAGAGAGGGCCTGCGGCGGACGGTCGAATGGTATCGGGAACAGCGGCAGGGATGAGCGGGATCACGCCCCAAGAGGTTGTGGAGCGGCTACGTGCGGCCCTGCCCGGCGTATTGGCCGACAGGCCGGTGATGCTGGCCTACCTGTACGGTTCGGTGGCCGAAGGGTGTGCCCTGCCGGACAGCGACGTGGATGTGGCCCTGGTGCTTACGCCTGACCATGGCCTGTCTGCCTACCAGCGGATGCAACTGGAACTGGGCATCGCTGCTGAGTTGGAAGCGTGTTGCGGATTGCCCCAGGTAGACGTGCGCAGCCTTAACGACGCGCCGGTGATGGCCCAGGGAACAGTGGTCACCGCAGGCATTTTAGTCTACTCACGCGACGAGGACTTTCGCGCCGACTTTGAGGTATTGACCCGCAAGCGATATTTCGACTTTCAGCCCGTAGCCCGCCTGATGCAGCGGGCCTACTTCGAGCACATGGGGGCGGAGCTGCGCCGCCAGGGGTTCTTAGCCGATGGTTAAGCTGGACAAGATCGAAGGTATCTTTCGCAACCTGGATGGATACCTGGCGAACCTGCGCGCATTGGCGCAACTGCCCAAGGCAGAGTTGCTCAACGATATGGCGCGCCTGGGCGGGGCCAAGTACTACTTGCAGGTAGCCGTCGAGTGCTGCGTGGACGCAGCCAACCACATCATCGCCCGGCAGAACTGGCGCGCGCCCACGAGCCTGGCCGATAGTTTCACTGTGCTGGCGGAAAACCACGTGATTCCCGCCGAGTTTCTCGGTACCGCCCGGCAGATGGTGGGGATGCGCAACCGGCTGGTCCACCTGTACTGGGACGTAGACGCCGAAACAGTATATGACACGTTGCAGTATCTGCCTACCCCTACCCTCCCGCAGGTTAGAAAGTGGCAGGCAAGAGGGTAAGCAGCTCATTGCGGCGCACTCCAATGCGGAGATTGCGTCCAAACCTGCGGGAGGGTAGG
>DAOTYG010000044.1:0-11487 GCA_034435155.1 Anaerolineae bacterium
CGTGCCGCATACCTCGATTGACACGGAGGCCCATTGGACCAAATCGGGTTGGCATGGCTGGGTCTACGGCTGGAAGCTGCACCTGGTCGTCACCGTGGCCAGCGTCTGGATCCCCCTGGCCGCCTCGCTCACCCCAGCCAATACGGCGGACAATGAGGTCGCCCCCGCCCTGATCAAGGAGCTACCCGCCGAGGTGCGCTATCTGTTGGGGGACCTCCATTACAATGCCCCTAACGTCCAGGAAGCCTGGGAAGTGGGAGACCGGCGGCTGGTCACGACGCAGCAAGGGCAAACTTTGTCCATGAGGACAAATTCTTACTCCAGTGAATAACCAGGCCGGCCCCACGGCCAGCTTCCCCTTTGCCCCCCGTCCCCACTATGACCCGCCGGGCGCGGCGGGGTCGCGGGCAGATGACTGGACCACGAAACTCACGAAAGCCCCACGAAACCCACGAAAGGAAGCCCGCCTTCGCGCCCTTCGCGTCTTTCGCGCCTTTTCGTGGCTTTCGTGTTCCAAACTCCCCGTTTGCCCCCGGCCTGGCCGCCCTCCCGGCCCGCCCGGCGGCCCAAGAGGGCGGCCAGCGGGTGGCCCTGCGCCAGGCCGGCATCCTGTACTTTTATACTGGACCCGAACTTTAACAACCTGCCCACCCTGCCGCAGGTCGGTGACCGGCGGGATAGTGCGATAGCGGTCACAGAAAGCCTGGCTGAGCAGTTACCCGGTGTGCCAGGCGTCTGCTCAGGGTTGCAAGATACTCTCTATATATTCATCTGAGACAGTGCGGGTGGCCTGCACGACCCGCCGTTGGCGTAGCAGGCGAGGCAGATGAAACAGGGCCGCCAGTTGGCCCCGTAGCCGGGCCCGGGCCGCTGGCTCGCGAAAGTGTCGCCCCGACTCCCAGGTATGCCGGAGTTGCGCCGCCAGGATGCGCGGCCAATACCGCCGCCAGATGAACCCCGGCACGTCTTTGATCAGGACGTGGATAAAGTTGCGCCCACAGTAGTAACTGGCGATGACACCCCCGCCGGTGGCGCTCAGGCGATGATAGACGCGCGCCTGGGGCACAAAGATCGTCTTGTAGCCAGCCAACTGGGCACGCCAACCCAGGTCCACGTCTTCGCAGTACATGAACAGGTCCTCGTCAAAAAGGCCAATATGGGCCAGCATGGCCCGGCGATAGGCCACGGCCCCTCCGCATCCGCTGAACACATAGCCACCCTCGTCGTATTGGCCCTCGTCACGCTCCCAGACCCCCCGGTTACCTGGTTCCCCGGCCACCGTGTAGAAATCCCCGGCGGAGTTGAGCACGTCGCGCCGGTCGTAGAGCAGCATCTTGGAAGCCGCCGCCCCGGCCTCCGGGTGCTCTTCCAGCGCCCGAGCCAGTTCCGCCAGCCAGGTCGGGTCAGCCTCGGCATCGTTGTTCAACAAGGCGATGATCTCGCCCCGGGCAACGGCGATGCCGGCATTGACGCCCCCGGTGAGGCCCCGATTCTCGTCCAGCAGCACCTGTCGCACCCACGGGTACTCCCGCGCGATAAGGGCCACCGATTCATCGGTCGAGGCATTGTCCACCACGATGACCTCATAATTCGGGTAGGTCTGGGCCGCCAGCGAGTCCAGCACCCCCCGGATGAACCGCGCGCCATTCCAGTTGGGGATGATGACGCTGATCACATACACGTCTGCTCCAGATACAAAAGTTGTTCCGAGAGGGTCTCTATCAGGGCCATAAGGCTGACATCCGTGCATAACTCCTGTTAGGATGGGAACAAGGGGGAGAAAGCCTTTCCCTCCCCCGAAGGGACACGAAGTGGGGAGTGGAGCAGTATCCTCATGCGTTTAAATTACGCACGGATGTCAATCATAAGGCATCATCTGATGACCAGGGTTAGGAGTTACCCGGCTGCCGTCATCAATTCGTCCGCATAGCGCAATAGCATCTCCTGGCGGGCCGGGGGCGTCTGCCGGGTCTCCAGATAGGCGGCCAGGGCCTGGCGGGGGGTCATCTCCTCAGCGAAGCGGCCGCCAAAGCGAACGCGCGCGGGCCGCTCCACCTCCCGGTTCACGGCGGCCACAAAGCCAGCCCCGGCCTCTTGCAGGGCCTGGCGCACGTCACTCTCCCGAAAGGCTGGCTCCTGGTCTGCCCGTAGCTGCACGATCACCCGCACCACGGCTGAGGGCAGGGCGGGGGCCTGGTGGGCGATGGCCGCCAGGACGGCGGCAGTGGGGTTGGCCTGCTGGCGCCCGTCAGCGCGGATGGTGATAAAGGGCCGGGCCGCCACCGGCTGGAAGTGCCACTCTGTATGAGCCGGCCCGATATCAGCCACCACAAAGCCCTTGGGCTGGGTCTCTTCGCCAAAGTCAATGCGCTCCAGGCTGCCAGCATAGACGGCTGGTGGGTCCTCGCTCAGGACCTGGTGCTGGTGAATGTGGCCCAGGGCCACATAGCGGAACGGTGGCCGGGCCAGCGTGCCCCGGGGCAACACGTAATCGTGGCCCAACATGACACTGCGTTCGGAACCATAGGTGGCCCCGGAGACAGTGGCATGGGCCGCCAGGATAGCCGGGGTCGTCGAGTCAGCGGCCGCCTCCTCCGCCAGTTGGTCCACTATCGCCACCAGGCGGGCGGTCATCTCTTGCTCCACCTGGGTCACCCCCCGGTCCGACAAGTCTTCCCGGGCCAGGAGATGGCTGCGCACCAGCCAGGGCAGAACGGCCACCTGGATCGGGCCACGCCGGGTCTCGAGGCGATATAGACCCGGCTGCCGGGCGACCACGACCCCGGCCACGGCCAGGGTGTGGTAGATCTCCAGCGTGGTCGCCCGGCCGCGAGCGCTGGGCAGGTCGTGATTGCCGATCACTAACAAGACCGGGGTGTCGTTTTGCACCAGCCGGATCAGGCGCCGGGCAAACTCACGCTGATAGGTGGGATTGGGGTCACGGGTCTTGTAGGCATCGCCAGCGAACAACACCAGGTCCACCTCATGGTCCAGGGCATAGTCCACCAACTCATCAAACCGGGCCAGGAAATCTGACACCCGGCTGCTGAGACCAGTGGCCGGGTCCAGCCGCCCATAGTTCTCCATGCCCAGATGGAGGTCAGCGAAATGCAGGATGCGGACCATGAAATCTCCCCGGTAACTGCCAGGTTCTCATTTCACCGTCGAGACGCAGACGCTTCGCGCGCGGAGTTTTCTCATCCTGGGTGGTCAACTCTCGGTGGCTGGTCGGGCCTGGCGCAGGTCAAAGCCCTGTTGCAGATTGAGGGCGGCAACCTGCAAGCCGCGTTCGATCATCCCCACCACCAGGGGGTGCTGTTGCGGCGGGACATGCGGCAGAGTGGCGGAGGCGATCCAGGCCAGGTGAGCCGTTTCCTCTTCGCCGCTCCACATGAACCACTCGCTCATATCCAGCAGGCGCGCCTGGTAGCGGGCCAGGTCTTCGGGTGTGAAATACTCGGTGACCAGGTTCATGAGCCAGCGTTGCACCGTGGGATCGTGGACATCAATATGCCGCCACCGGGTCAATCGTTCCACACAGGTATAGACGCTTTCACCCTCGATAAACCAGTTCTGCATCGCCGGGTGGTCCAGCAGACTGGGTAGCCGGGGAATCAGGGTCCGTTGGTAGGCCGGCGCGATGGTGGGCCGGCGAGAGGGCCACTCCTCTGGCAGGGCATAGCCCCAGATCAGGTCGTTGAGCAGGCGATACTCCAGGGGCGGGGCCAGTTCCAGGGCCTGGTTGATCTTCAGGCGTTGTAAAAGCAATCGCCGGGCATAGTCATAGGGTGCCTCCAGCATGAGCAAGGGCTGGTCATCGTTCTGGATAACGTGCAGGGTGCCGTGCTCCCGGCGGCGGGGGAATCGGCCTGGCAACACGGCATCGTCACCCAGGGCGTCTTGCAAACCGATCACGTCACTGACGAGGAGGCCCAGGAAACGCAGGCAGCGGGTAGTCGGATCGCGTTGCAGGAACCAGAGCAACTGATTGCCCCGCCCGTCAATAGGACTGACCAAGGCCCGGCACGACGGGGGGACCGACGGCAATGGGGGGACCTCCTGGCCCCGAAAGCGGCGCTTGCGGAGGGTGCGTTCCGCGCGCTCGCGCAGGGGGGGAGGCAGGACGGGCAACACTGATTGCAGGGTCTGGAGGGCGGCCGCGTTTGGCAGGGTTTCCAGGGCCTGTAAGGCCTGTCCGGCGATAGCCGGTTCTTCATCCTGGGCCAGCAGGCGCAGCAGGGGAATACCATCCTCGCCCCCCATCTCGACCACGGCCTCGATAACGGCCTGGGTAGCCTCGGCCGGCTGTTCCAGCAAGATGTGCATGTATTCCAGCAGCAGGAGCCGATTCTGGCGGGCCGCTGCCAGGATCTGGGCCAGCGATTGCCGGGCCACGCCCCGGGCATCCTGCAGGCTCAAGAAGGCCGTTTCGGGGACCGCCTGGCCCAGATACCGTTCCAGGATCAAGATCGCGCCCATGCGCTGCACGTCCGGCGTCCCCGGCCTGGTGATCAGGTCATACAATACCTGGGTCACCTGGGTTGCATCCATGTAGGTGGCGATAGTGCCCAGGGCCGCCAGTTCGAACGTATCAGCGGTGCTCAGCCGCTGGGTGAGAACGTGCAACACCTCCGGCCCCAGGCCGGCGATGTGCCTGGCCTGGCGGTTCCATTGCTGCCCGGTGCGCACCGTGAGCATGTGCGCCAGGGCCTCCTCGATGGCGCGACGTTCGCGCAGGCTGGTGATCAGCCTGGCCGGGCGCGGCTGCTCAGCAGTTGCCACCGCCCTGCCAGGATGACGCTCCCGTAGACTCGTGATCAGCTTGCCTGAACGCGGGCGATCATCAGACACCACTAACCCCCTGTCGGATCAGGACTGGCCCGCCTGCGATTATAACACACTATTGAGTTGCAAACAAGATGGCCGGGGTGTTCCGGGCGACCCTGCCTGCCCTCTCGCAGGTGAGAGGCTTTCGAACCGGCGGGAGGGTTCAGAGCGGGCAGTTACAAAGCCCTTCCTATCTTGCGAGAATATGGTATAATACGTATTGTAATCTCTGGGGAGCCTGAGGACTGTGGAATCATTTGCCGCCCGTGAACGTCTGGCCCGCTGGACTGACCTGCGATTGCGACCTATCGTGCCCTTCACCTGGCTGGGGCCGGTCTTGTCTTGCCTGGGCGGTGCTCTGGCCGGGCGAGGTCTGAATCTGACCTGGCCCTTGATCCTGGCCTTGCTCCTGGCGGATCCGCTGTGGGGTGGGTTGTGGACGTTGGTGGTGAATCGCAACTGGTTCGTGATCCGGGGGGCTTATTGTGGGGACAAGGGTTTCCGGCTGCCGGCGTTGCCTTTCACCCAACCCGGCTCGCCGGGTGCCCGGCTGGTGCGCTGGCTGGACCACGGGCTGGATTGGCTCCTCACCGTTGTATGGCCCTGGTTGGGGGCCTCCCTTTTGAGTGTGGCCGTGGTCTATGTCCTGGCCTTATGTGTGGCCGTGATCTTGGGGCCGGCCGCCCTGGTCTTGACGTTGCTGGCCGGGGCGTTGGCAGTACTCCAGTGGCTGTCCCGCACGATATGGTCTGGCGAGCGGGCCACGTTGACGGCCTTGTACGCGGTGGCCTTGCCCTGGACTTTGGGCCTGATCGCCAACGATGCGTTACGCCCGGCTCTCTACCAGTGGAATGCCCTGCTCGCTCGCCTGACCGCCACCGGCCAGTGGCGCGGGCCGCAGCCTGGGGAACTGGCCCCGCTGCTGGGGTATATGCCCTGGGCGGCCCTGGTGGCGGCCCTGCTCTATACGGAAGCTTACCGGTGGTGCCTGCGTCTGCACGATGGCGAACGCGCCCTGTGCCAGGCTGCCCTGATCCTGGATAGCGTACAGGGGCTGGCGGTGGTCCTGGTGGTGGTTGTCGGCCAGCCGCTCCTGGCCGGGTTGGTGGGCCTGTGTCTCTTGCCCCAGTTACTTTTGCAACCCTTCCTGGTCTGGGAGGGCCGGCGCACGTGGTATATACGGCAGACGCAACCCTTTCTCATCGCCGGCATGTTCGCGACGGCCATTGGCATAGGCCTGACGACGGCCGGTTGACCGGCCGACCCTGGTTAGGAGTACAAGATGCGCATCGGCGTGATCTCAGATACCCATATCCCCCGCGCCCTGCCAGCGTTGCCACCTCGGGTCCGTGAGGTGTTTGCTGAAACGGACATCATCCTTCATCTGGGAGACATCACGACCCTGGACACGCTCCACGAGTTGGAGGCGATCACTATCACGATCGCCATCTCCGGCCATGCCGACCCGCCGGCCGTGCAGCAATACCTCCCGCGCAAGACCCACGTTCAGGTAGGCCAGGGGCGGCGCATCGGCCTGATCCATGGCGATAAGGGGCCGCGCGGCCTGATGGAGCGTCTGACCAACTGGCTGGGGGGCGGGATCAGCAACAAGGACATCCTGCCGCATATCTACCAGGCCTTTCGCGACGACGAGCCGAAGGTAGAGGCTATCGCCTTTGGCCATTCTCACGTGCCTTACAATCGAGTCCATGGCGGCGTGTTATATTTTAACCCCGGCTCCATTATCCCCACCAGACGACTGCCCGGCACCGTCGGCATACTGGAGATCACAGACAGGATTCGCGGCCAGATCGTGCCGCTGTGAAACGCACATGATAACTGCTCCCCCTCCCGCAGTCTCGAACACCAGACGACCGGCGGGAGGGCCGGCTGAATCCAGAATTGGAGAGGGCCATGGACTTTCAACAGGCGGAGGCGCGTTTCAACGCCTTGCGGGAACAGCTCCGCGATGGCACGATCAGCCGGGCCGAGTTCGTCCAGGCCGTGGCCCAAATCCTGGTCTATGATTCCCAGGATCGCTATTGGACTCTGGATCCGCGCACCGGTCACTGGCTCTACTTCGACGGTCAGACCTGGCAGGAAGCGCCGGGACAGGCGCAGCTTCCCACGGCCCGGGCTGTGACCCCCACCGGCCCGGCACCGCCGCCTTATGTGGGGGAGGAAGAAGGTGGCACTCCCGGCTGGCTATTGCTGGGGATCATCGGGCTGGCCGCCCTGGCCCTGTGCCTGCTGGGGGCCATCGCCGTGGCTATTGTGGTGGGCGTAGGAGTGGCCGGTAGTTCCCAGCCTGGCGCTGGCCCGGTCGTGCAGGTGCAGTCACCAGCCAACGGCGCCCGGGTGCAGGTAAATCAGGAGATCATCGTCCAGAGCCAGGCCACTGACCCGCAGGGCGTCACCCGCATCGAGCTGTGGGTGGATGACAAGCTGAGCGACGTGACGACCAGCCCGGATCCAAACGGCCAGCCAACCCTGATAGCCGCGCAACGGTGGACGTTCCGCCAGCCTGGTTCCCATACCATCCAGGTTCGGGCGCGCAACCGGACCAACGCCGAAGGACGTTCGCCCCTGATCGGGATCACCGTGATCGGCGCGGCCGGTCCCACTCCCTCACCAGGTTCCCCTGTGCCCTGTACTGATGCCAACGTCTTTGTCAGCGATGTGACGATCCCGGACGGGACAGTGGTCTTGCCCGGCGTGCCAGTGGATAAGGTATGGCGGCTGCGTAACACCGGGACCTGCGAATGGGGCGCCGGGTATCGTTGGGTCTATGTGGGTGGGGAGCAGTTGGCGGCACCGGATTCCGTGCCCGTGCCGACCACTGCCCCCGGCCAGGAGGTGGACCTGCGGGTGGTCTTTACTGCCCCTTCCACGCCCGGCACCTACATCTCCCGTTGGCAGATGCAGGACCCCGCGGGCAGCCGTTTCGGGATCGAGGCCATTCTGAGCATCGTGGTGCGTCCGGCGCCCACACCCCAGCCCACAGCCACCAGAACCCCCGTGGCCTCGCCCACCCCAGAGCCACTCATCAGCTTCTGGGTAGAGAAGGACAAGATCGCCCCCGGCGAGTGTACCAACCTGCACTGGGATGTGGAATACGTGCGCGAGGTCTGGCTCAAAGAGGGGAGTGACCCAGAGTACCCGGAGGTGGGGCACAAGGTGAAAAAGATCTGCCCGGCCGCCACCACCAAATACGTGTTGCGGGTCCTCAAACGCGATGGTCAGAGCGAATATCGGGAAATAACCGTAAAAGTCGAGTAACCGGGGGTCTCATAACGCCTGGTGTGAATCAGCGACCGAGGTCGCGCCTGGCTGGCCTGGCGGCCGGGCGTCCCCCTGCTACGCGGGGGACGTTCAAACCGACCGCCGCGAAGCGGGCGGTCGGCCGGCGGTTTACGCCCCTCAGGTGCGGTTTCAACCGCTATACTGTCTACACCCACCGGGGACGGCGCCAGCGGCCTGCAGAGCTAGGCGCAGACCCGCTCAGAGCACTGGTTGATCATTCACGAGTAGCCTTGTCTACTTGCTCATCAGGAGGCAAACATGGAAAAGCCACATCCGCGCGTCTGGAAGCTGATCGCCCTGGCAGCTTTGATAGGGTTACTGTTGCTGGCCTGCGCGCCGCCGAGCGCCGGCCCCACCGGGATTGCTGGCAAGCCCACGGTGATCATCGTTGCGCCGGCCAATGGCAGCCAGGTGACCGTGGACCAGGCCACCGTCATCCAGGCCAATGCCACCGATGCCCAGGGTGTCAGCCGGATCGAGATCAAGGTGGATGGCGTGCTGGTCGGCACCACTCAGAGTCCGACCCCGCAGGGGCAACCCACTCTAACCGCCGTCCAGTCCTGGACGTTCTCCCAGACCGGCAGCCACGTGATCATGGCCCAGGCGTTCAACACGGCCGGCCAGGCCAGCGACCTGGCGGTGGTCAATGTGCAGGTGGTGTCGAGTGTGGCCCAGCAGCCGACGCTCATCCCCACCGCACTGCCGGGAGCAACCTCTGTGCCCACGGTCCCTCCGCCCACGGGTGCACCGCCGCCTACAGTCCCGCCGCCGACGGGTGCACCACCGCTGCCCACAGCCACGTCCTGTCCTCCGCCGAACATCCCGACCTTCACGGCCAGTCCCAACCCGATCACGGCGGGCGGTTCTACCACGCTGAGTTGGGACCTGGTGACGAATGCGACCAGTGTGTCCATTGACCAGGGCATCGGCGGGGTGGGAACGCCCGGCACCCGGGTGGTCAGCCCGGCCAGCACCACCACCTATGTGATGACCGCGGTCGGTTGCGGCGGCACAACCACCAAATCGGTGACGGTGGTGGTGAATCCGCCGGTCTGGAGCGACTGGCAGGACCTGGATGGCGCGCTCGCCAGCGCGCCGACGGTCGCTTCCTGGGGCGCCAACCGTCTCGACGTCTTTGTGCGTGGGCCGGCGGATCACGTGTGGCATATCTGGTGGAATGGCTCGGCCTGGAGCGGCTGGGAAGACCTGGGCGGCCTGACGCAGGATGCCCCGGCGGCCTGTTCCTGGGGTCCTGACCGCATTGACCTCTTCGCTCGCGGCACAGACAATGCCCTGTGGCACAAATACTGGAATGGCTCGGCGTGGAGCAGTTGGGTCAGTCTGGGGGGCGCGCTGTCTTCCGCGCCGGCCGTGACCGCCTGGGGGGCCAACCGTCTCGACGTCTTGGTGCGTGGGCCATCCAATCACCTGTGGCACAAGTGGTGGAACGGCTCGGCCTGGAGCGGCTGGGAAGACCTGGGCGGCGCGCTTGCCGACGCGCCGGCCGTTGCTTCCCAGGGGGTCAATAAGCTCGATGTATTCGTGCGTGGCCCGTTCGATCACGTCTGGCAGAAATCGTGGACCGGTGCGGCGTGGACCGACTGGGTGGACCGGGGCGGCGTGACCAACGCTGCGCCGGCCGCCTGTTCTTGGGGCGCCAACCGGCTGGACGTCTTTGCGCGCGGGGTGGATAACCGCCTCTATCATGCGTGGTGGGATGGCTCGGCGTGGAACGGCCCGGAGGACCTGAACGGGGCATGTACCTCGGCCCCGGCGGCAGTCTCCCGGGGACCCAATCACCTGGACGTCTTCGTTCGTGGCCCGTTCAATCACCTGTTCCACAAATGGAAGTGATCGCGTAATTGCTCTGCGCTCCTCGGCGGTCTGCGACCGCCGAGGGCGAAGGCACAGGCAGATACTGTACGAGCCGGAGGCGTCGCTCCGGCTGGCGGTTGAAACCGCGCCTGAGGGGACGTGAACACACCGGCCGACCGCCCAGGCGGTCGGTTTGGCCGCGTCCGCGAAGGCGGACGCCCGGCTAAAGGCCCACCAGGCGCGACCTCGGTCGTCACCCCAAAACTCTTAAGGAGGAGGTACATATGATAACTGGCCACACCTCGATCAGAAGATTGCTGGTCCTGGCGATGGGGATCGGGCTGTTGTTGCTGGCCTGCACGCCGCCCGGCACCAGCCCCAGCGTGGTCGCCGGCAAGCCCTGGATCACCATCGTCGCGCCGGCCAGCGGCAGCACGCTGCTGGTAGGCCAGGAGACGGTCATCCAGGTTAATGCCGTGGATGCCCAGGGGGTTCTGCGGATCGAGATCAAGATAGATGGCACGTTGGTGGGCACTGCTTCAAGCCCGACTGCTCAGGGCCAGACCAATCTGATGGCGGTCTACCCCTGGACCTTCACCGCGCCGGGCAGTCATATCATTATGGCCCAGGCCTTCAATGTGGCTGGTCAGGCCAGCGACCCGGCCGTGATCAACGTCCAGGTCAATCCTGGTCCGGCTGGCCCGGAACCAACCACCGCGCCGGGGCAACCGACGGCCGTCTTGCCCACCGTGCCACCCATCCCCACCCCGCCGCACTGTGTAGACGACTCGGCCTTTGTGGCCGACGTGACGGTGCCGGACGACTCCATCTGGCAACCCGGCGCGCGCATTGACAAGATCTGGCGCATGAAGAACACCGGCACATGCATCTGGGGCACCGGCTATCGGTGGGCCTTTGTGCGGGGGGCACGAATGGGGGCGCCGGAATCGGTGGCTGTACCGTATACAGAGCCGGGTCAGACCGCCGATCTCCAGGTGGTCTTTACCGCGCCGACCCAACCTGGCACTTATACCAGCTACTGGCAGCTCCGTGATCCCGACGGCAACCTGGTAGGGCATCGCACCATGATGCGGATCATCGTCCCGGCGCCGCCCCCGGTGCCGCCCACGGCTACCGTCCCGCCGCCGCCCACACCCAGCCCCATCATCAACTTCTGGGCCGACGATACGACGTTATACCCGGGCCAGTGTACCTGGCTACACTGGGACGTGGAATATGTGATCGCGGTGTATTACCAGGAAGGCGCGAACCCGGAGCAAGGCGTGGCCGGCCACGACAAACGCTGGGTCTGTCCGCCCACCACGACCACTTATCACCTGCGCATCGTCACGCCAGCCGGGGACGAACACCGCTACGTCACCCTATGGGTCTCGCCTTACTACTAACCGGTCTTTTCAGTCACCGCGAGTAACTGCCTACCCTCCCGCAGGTTCGGGCGCAATCTCCGCACTGAAGTGCGCCGCAATGAGCTGCTCGCTCTCTTGCCAGCCGCTTTCTAACCTGCGGGAGGGTGGCGGGTAG
>DAOTYG010000045.1:0-3670 GCA_034435155.1 Anaerolineae bacterium
GGGGGCGCACTTGTATGCCACCAGCCACGCCTGCTCACTGGGCAACAACCCTGATGCACTACAAATGGCGCGCGCACCCTAGTCATTCATAAAAGATGTCGGTAAAAGTCAGGTCCCAGACCCCGCGCGAGCACATGTTTTGTGTCACCCGCCGCCGGGCACGGGGTCCCAGACCCCGCGCGAGCACATGTTTTGTGTCACCCCGCCGGGCGTGGGGTCCCAGACCCCGCGCGAGCACATATTTTGTGTCACCCCGCCGGGCGCGGGGTCGCAGACCCCACGCGAGCACGTTGTGTAAGAGCAGAGGTGAACCATGAGCTACCAACGACTCTGTTGGACGATCTTTTTCTTCGTCGCCGCCCTGATCATCGCGCCTGGGACGCAGGCCCAGGGGCCGCTCCAGGTTCAGGTGGTCCAGGTGGACCAGTCCCAGTTTCCGCTGATCAACGTCTATGTCTCCGTCACCGATGCCGGCGGGCGACCGGTCAAGACCCTGCTGCCCCAGGCTTTCCGCCTGGAAGAAAGCGGGCAACCCCGGACCCTCGAACAAGTCAGCCGCGCTGGGGAGCAGGGGCCGGTCACTGCCGTGCTGGTCATTGACAAAAGCGGCAGCATGGGGAACGTGGGCAAGATGCGCGCGGCTCAGGAGGCGGCCATCGCCTTTGTGCGGTTGATGCGCCCGGCCGACGTGACCGGCGTCATCGCCTTTGACACAAAGGTGGAGGTGCGGCAGGCCCTGACCAACGACCAGGAGGTGCTGGTGCAGGCCATCCAGGGCCTCACCCCCAAGGGCGATACCGCCCTCAGGGACGCCCTTTATGCGGCCACCGAGATGCTGGCCCCGGTGAGCGGGCGCAAAGCCATCATCGTCGTCACCGATGGCCTGGATAATCGCAGCACGCACACCCAGGATGAGTTGCTGGCCCTGGTCGGGGAACACGGTATGTCCATCTATACCATCGGGCTGGGGGACCCGGCCCGGCCCGGCGATGAGGACGCCGGCTATGACGAGGCGGCGTTGCAGGCCATCGCCGCCGGCAGCGGGGGGCTGTACCTCTTCACTCCCCGGCCGGCCGAACTACAGGGCCTGTATGAGATGCTCGCCGTCCGCATCCAGAACGAGTATCGCCTGACCTACACCTCCCCCAATCCCCTACGAGACGGCTCTATCCGCACCATCACGGTAGAGGTCGTCACCGACACTAGCCCCACCAGAGTGCAGGCCCGTTACAACCCTGGCGGGGTGATCCCGGAAGTGGCGCCCGTGCAGCCCACGGGGCCTATCTTCCTGGCGGGGCTACTGGTGCTCGGCTTGCTCCTGGTCCTGCCGACCCTGGTGGGCTGGGGACGGCGACTGCGGGCCGGCCAACCCCGGCCCGCTACCGAGCCGACCCCACCCAAGCCGCGTATCCGTTTGACAGATGAGCCGGCCGAAAAGCGGCCCCGCGCCCGCCGCAAAAGGCAGAAATGATGTGGTCTGAACACCGTATAGCCGGGTTGAGCCAGGGTCTGGGGGCTGGCCTGCTGGCCGGGGCCGCCGTGGGCGTGGTCGAGGTCGTACTGCTCCTGGTCATAGACCAGACCGGCCAACACCTCCAGGGCCTGCTCTACGCCGTTGTCGTCTATGGGGCGTTGGGGTTGTTGATCGGCCTGGGGCTGGGCCTGGTGGGGGGGCTCCAGCGGGCCAGGAATCGTCCCGGTTGGGCGGTCTACGCCGCTCTCACCTTTGGGCTGGGGCTATTCCTGGTGCTGCGCAATCGCCTCCGCCACGACGTGTTGCACCTCGGCGGCCAGCCGTGGACGCCAGGGAGCATGATCCTGGATAGCGCGTTGTTCTTCGTGGTGGGGTTGGGCGCGACTCTGGCCCTCTGGTTGCTGCTGCGCCGAATCTTGCGGGGCGAGCGGGCCGCGCGCGTCATGCAACCCCGGTGGAATCTCATCGCCTACGCCGTAGTGCTGGCCGGGGCGGCCCTGTTATCGGCCGCGTCGGCGTTGGTGTCCCAGGCCGGCCCCGCCCCACCGGCCGGCGTCCCACCAGACCTGCGGGACAAACCCAACGTGATCTGGATCGTGGCCGACACGCTACGGGCCGATCATCTCTCTTGCTATGGCTATACGGAGAGCCAGACCCGGCACATAGATGCCCTGGCCCGGGATGGGGTGCTCTATCGTCACATGCGCTCCCAGGCCCCGTGGACCAAGCCCGCCGTGGCGACGATGCTCACCTCCCTCTATCCCTCGTCACACCGGGCCATTGACCAGCTCGACCTGCTGCCGGATGCCGTGACCACCCTGCCGGAGGTGCTCCACGAGCACGGCTACCGTACCGCCGGCTTTACCGCCAACGTACAGATCACGCCGGCCTTTAACTTCCAACAGGGCTTTGACGAGTACGAGTTCCTGGCGCCGGACTACCCGTTCTGGGCCTCTCCCACCTCGGCCCGCTTTGCGGTCTATTCCCTCTTTTACGCCTTGCGACGGCCCTTTGTTCCACCCAGCAGCTACCACCACAGCGAGTATTACCAGGATGCGGAAGTGGTAAGCGCCCGGGCCAGGGCCTGGCTGGAGGTTAACAAAAGCTCCCGCTTTTTCCTCTACCTGCACTACATGGACCCCCATCAGCCCTACTATGCCCATCCCTATGATGGGCGTACCGCCGGGCGCGCGGCCCCGCCGGAGCCAGACCCGCTGGAGGCCCCGGCCATGCGTCGCCTCTACGACGGCGAGATCGCTTTCCTGGATTATCATCTGGGCGCGCTGTTCGACTACCTGAAAGCCCAGGATCTCTACGACGATGCCCTCATCGTCTTTACGGCCGATCACGGCGAAGAGTTCCAGGAACATGGTTGGTGGGGCCACGGCACCACGTTGTATGAGGAGCAGCTCGCCGTGCCCCTGATCATCAAGTATCCAGGCAACTGGGAAGCCGGGATGGTGGACGAGACGTGGGTACGGGGCCTGGACCTGGCGCCCACGGTGTTGGACGTGGTGGACCTGCCCATCCCGGCGGCGATGCAAGGCGTGAGCCTGCATCCGATTCGCTCGGCCCGGCCCTCGGCGATCCTGGCCGAAGTGAACCGCGAGGGCCACATCCTGCGGGCTATCCGGGTTGGCTCATATAAGCTCATCCTGGCGAACCCCGGCAATCCCCGGGGCCTGCCGGTCCTGGGGCTGTTCGATCTGCAAAACGATCCTGGTGAACGGCATAACCTGGCCGAGACGGAACCGGACCGTCTGGCGACCCTGCGCGCCGAGTTAGACCGGCTCCTGGCCCTGGCCGAAGCTCAGGCCGTGACCAGCCAGTCCCGGCAACTGGATGCGGCGACCCGGGACCGGCTGCGCCAGTTGGGGTATTGACTGCGGGAGGGTATAGTGGAACTTAACAATTCTGGAGTCGAGCCTTCAGGCGGGCCATATCTTGTGGCCACGACCGGCTAAAGCCTCTACTCCTTGTGGTGTGCGAATCGTTGTTCAAAGTATAGGGTGGAGGAATCTCAGGCCCCCCTTGACAACCCCAGGTCTTTGTGGTATCATCGGGCCACACCGTTAGCCCTGACGTCCAGCCCCTCGTCCACGGTAACTGCCCTCCAGGAGGAAGAGACCCCATGTCCACCAGGCTCTGGCGCGTCCTGACGATTGCGGGACTGGTGTTGACGCTATTGCCCCCCCC
>DAOTYG010000046.1:0-7335 GCA_034435155.1 Anaerolineae bacterium
CTGGGGCGCGGATCGTGGGGACGGGCCGCAGCGACTTTCCCAACCAGCTCAACAACTCGCTGGGGTTTCCGGGCATCTTCCGGGGCACGTTGGACGTGCGCGCGCGGACCATCACGGACGAGATGTGCCTGGCGGCGGCCCACGAGCTGGCGGCCTGCGCCCGGGAGCGGGGCATCAGCGAGGAGAACATCGCCCCCACGATGGACGAGTGGGAGGTCTTTCCCCGCGAGGCGGTGGCGGTGGGGATGAAGGCCATCGAGCAGGGCATTGCCGGCCTGGTCATGACCCGCGAGGAGTTGTACGCGAGGGCGGAGGCCACCATCCGCCGCGCCCGTGAGGAGACGGAGTGCCTGATGCGGGAGGGGTATATCGCGCCAGTACCGTAGAACGTGTGGCGTGATTCGTGTTCTGGGCGAGGGTGCATTTCACTTTGCGGATGTCGCCGCAAAAGCGGAAATGCACCCTCGTTCTTTTGCGGGTCGGTTTCATTCCACGTAACTGCCCAGCCGGTGCTCCGCGCGGGTCTGTGACCCGCGCGCTTCACGTGCCGCTGCAAGCCCGGTCTCGCCCCCAGACGGTGGTCGCCTGTCCGCGTGAACTGCGCGGGCAGACCGCCTTTTAGCCCCCGGCTGAACAGTCGGTTTCATTCGGCCGTGGTTTCCCAACAGGACGCATCCAGGATCACCTTGAGCACGCCGTCCGCGTGTCGCTCATACAAGGTGAAGGCTTGCTGGGCAGCCCCGATGGGAAAGCGATGGGTGATCAGGACCTCCAACTCTGACCGGTGCGAGAGCAACAGGTCCCGCGCCTGCGCCAGATACTGGCTCCACTCGGGCGTCACGACGGCGACCAGGTGCAGATTCTTGCGGAAGAAGGTCTCGTACTCGATCGTGTACACCGGGTGATCGGGCACGCCAAAGGCGACCACAGTCCCCCGCTTGCGGACAAGCTCCAGGCAGTCGTTCAGGGTGTCCATCTGATGCCCGACAGCCTCGATACAGATCTCGGGCGCCTCCCACACGCTGGGATCCTGGCGGGAAGCATGGACCAGCTCGATGCTGCGCAACGGCCAGGTGCGGGTCGCGCCCAGGCGCCCGGCCGCGCGGCAGCGGTCCACCAGCGGATCGATGCCCAGGATCGGTCCGGCGCCCCGCTTCTGGAGCAGCCAGCACAGTAACAGGCCCATCGAACCCAATCCAACCACCGCCACAGAGCGTCCCTCGACCTCCCCCAGTCGGTCCACGGCGTTGATCACCGTCGAGAGGGGCTGGATCAGGCAGCACGCATCGCAGCCCGCCAGCCCGGGCGGCAGCGGGACCGCTTTGGCGGCCTGCGCCACAAAGAACTCGGCCAACCCCTGGTCCCCCTCCGGGATGGCGACCACCCAGTCGCCATCCCGGAAACGATCAGCCCTGCTCTCAACGACCTGCCCCACGCATTCGTGGATGGGGGCCCCCGCCGGCAGCGGGTACGATCTGTGGCGTTTGTTGCCCGCGAAAAAGGCCACGTCGCTGCCGCACATCGCCACCGAGGCCGTGCGGATGAGCATTCGCTCCGTGTCGCCCGCTCCCAGGTTCGGGATGGGCACTCGAACCGTGGAGAAGGATCGCGGCTGAACCAGTTGCAAAGCATTCATCAGCGTGGGTTTACCTGCCAGAGATTGAGGCATATTGTTTTCATTATACAGAACTCAATTTCATCAGGCAGTATTCTAACATTTATTACCTTCCCGGTCAAGCCGTGGCTGCCTGACATCCGTGCTCCATTAAACGCATGAGGGCACCGCCTCACTCCCCACTTCGCGTCCCTTCGGGGAGGGGAGGCCTTCTCCCCCTTGTTCCTTACCTGACAAAAATTATGCCCGGATGTCAGGTGGCTGCCGTGCACTGCCGAAGCTTAAAAAATGATCATCAGGGCTGTTCCATTTAGTGAAAGTACTTGACACCAGATGAAACATATGTTATACTATATAGTGAAAGTTAGTTTCACTGGATGAAACAACCCCCCGTGTGACCAGATTCATGGGTGGTCACTCCGATGAGTAGTGATTACAAGCTTCTGGTCAAAGCAGGGGTAACCCTTGTTCCTCACCAGGTTGTGGGGTTTGGCGACGGCGGAGCCGTCGCCAAACCCCTAAAAACCCTTTCCCTTGCTGTGGGAGCAGCAGGTTCATCCACACTGAACGGAGTGACCACAGATTCATGCGTGGGGCGTAACTACCTACCACAAAGGACAAAGTCCCAAAAGAATCCTTCATGTCCTTCGAGGCTTTTGTGAAAGGATTCCCCGGTAGGTAGTTACCGTGGGGCAGAGAAATGTCCAAGTCAGTGCACGCCGTAGAAAGAGCCCTTGAGGTGCTCTTGTGCTTCAACCAGGATGAGCCGGTGCTGTCGTTGACCCGGATCGCTGAACGGTTGGACCTGCCCAAGAGCACCATCCACCGGTATCTGGCCACACTCGAGGCCGCTCGTTTCGTGCGCCGGGACGGGGCCACCGGCTCCTATCACCTCGGCTACCGCTTCATCGAGCTGGCTTCCCTGGTCCTTCAGGAAGCAGACCTGGAGCGGTGGGCCACACCGCATCTGGAGCGACTCTCGGCCGAGTGCGGCGAGACGGTGGACCTGGCCGTGTTGGACGGCGCACAGGTCGTCTACCTGCAGGTGATCGAGAGCCCTCGTCGGGTCAAGATCGCCGCCACGGTGGGGCAACGGCTGCCCGCATTCTGCACAGCGTCTGGCAAGGCTTTCCTGGCGTATCTGGCCGACGATCAGGTGGACTACATCCTCAGCCAGGGCATGCCCCGCTACACCGACAGCACCCGGGTATCCCCGGCCGATTTACGCCAGGATTTGCGCGTTACGCGCGAGCGGGAGTTTGCGATCTCGGAGCAGGAGTACGAAAGGGACATCAACGCTGTAGCTGCGCCGATCCTGGACGCCCATGGCTGCCCGGTGGCGGTCATCGCCATAGCCGGTCCGGCCTATCGCCTCGCCCGCGAACGGATGATGGAACTGGGGTCGTTGCTCCTCGCCACGACAAAAGCCATCGCCCGCGAGGTAGGCGACCTGGGCCTGGCGGCCATTGTCGCCAGGATGGGCTTCTCCCGACCCTGCCGGGAAAACTGAGAGGAGTGTTTGACCGATGAATGAGTTACCCTTTGTCCGGGCCGCTGACGTCGAGGGGGAATACCGCATCCCCCCGCGCGTCTCCAAGCTCCTGCTGGCCCCCAAGTTTGGTGGGGTCCACAATCTCTCCATGGGCATGAACATCACCGAGGTGGGCAGCATGATCCCTGACCACGTGCACGAGGAATCAGAAGAGGTCCTGTTCCTCATCAGTGGTCACGCCAGGATCGTGATCGAGGGGGAGGGCGAGTGGGAGATCGGCCCTGAAACCGCCTTCTACTCCCCACGCGGGAAAAAGCACCGGGTGGAAAACATCGGCGATGAGCCGCTCAAGCTGGTGTGGGTATATTGCCCCCCGTTGCCGGCCCATCGCGGCTAATTGAAACAAATATCGCAAAGGAGAAAACGACCATGTTTGAAGAGACCCGTAAGTACCTGAAGAAGCTCGGACTGCCGCCGGGGGATCTGTTCGATATGCCGACCTCAACGGCGCGCTTTCCTGATGGGGGAGCATATCGAATCGAGGTTCCCACCGTCAACTCGGCCGAGGCCGTGGCGGCGCTGTTGGACACGGCAACAAAGAACGGCATCACCATCAACCGGGTGACTGAGACCTATGGCATGTTCCGCCATACGCGCCAGGAATTGAAGGAGTTCTGCCGGCTGTGCAACCAGTATGGCGCGGAACTGTTGTTGTCGGTCGGCCCGCGCGCCACCTACGACACGGGCGCCACGGTTCTCTCGCCCCAGGGGGTGCGCATCAGCTACCGGCTGCGAGGCATGGAACAGGTGCTGCGCGGCGTGGAGGACATCAAGCGCGGCTACGACATCGGCTGCCGGGGATTCCTGCTCTACGACGAGGGCATGTTGTGGCTGGTGGGCCAGATGCGGAAGGACGGGGCACTCCCGAAGGACATCATATTCAAGGCGTCGGCGCACCTGGGGCACTGTAACCCCTGCTCCGTCAAACTGCTGGAGAGCCTGGGGGCCGACAGCATCAACCCGGTGCGCGACCTCCAGATCCCGATGATCGCCGCCCTGCGCGCTGCGGTCCACGTCCCGCTGGATGTGCACACCGACAACCCGCCCGGCTCTGGTGGTTTTATCCGGGTCTACGAGGCGCCGGAGATCGTGCGGGTGGCAGCGCCCGTGCACCTCAAGACGGGCAACTCGGTGGTCAGCGGCCATGGTCAGATCACCTCGGCGTCCGATGGCAAGCGGATGGCAGATCAGGCCGCCATCGTCGTGGAGATGCTCAGCACGTACTATCCCGAGGCCAGGCAATCACCGAAGGGGTCAAGCGACCTGCATATTCCTGTGGCGTAAACCTGGCGCGGCACGGAACGAAGGAGAATACCATGGGTACATGGCAGTTGCCGCCGGCGGGGGGGCACATGGAACGCCCGGACGGCGTGTACTACCAGACCATGAATATGACCCAGATCAGTGCCCGGCTCAAGCAGAACGACCTGATCATCATCCCCGTGGGCAGCACCGAGTGCCACGGCGCCGGCCAACCGCTGGGGGAAGACACGTTCCTGGTGACGCGCATGGCCGAGCAGGTGGCCCTCAGGACCGGCTGTACTGTGGCCGAGCCGGTGTGGTATGGGTCTCATCCCTACAACCACCTGGGCATGCCGGGCACCGTCGTGATCCCCGAAGACGCCTTCCTGGCTTACCTGCGCGGCATCATCGCCGGGTTCTGGAACACCGGGTTCCGCAAGCAGATCCTGCTCAACGGCCACGGCCAGGAAGAGGTGATCCCCCTGGCGCTGCACCAGTTCGCCAAGAAGTACCAGGTCCCCTGCATCTTGATCTCGTTGCACTGGCCGACCGTGATCCACGATTATCTCAAGGACAAGGCCCACGGCGGCCCCTTTGAGACCGCATTCCAGCACGCCTGCGAGGTTGAGGCGTCCTACTCCCTGGCCCTGTTCCCCGAATTCATGCAGATGGATCGCGTGGTGGACACCAGGCCGGAAGGATTCCTGCCCGCCGGTCACGTGGACAAGGGCGGCGAGGTGTATCACGCCCCGATCAAGGGGCACGAACATGTGGGCCTGGGGGGGATCGAGGTGCTGGTCTATCCCGAAGGCGTGATCGGCTGTCCCACGTTGGCCGACGCCGAGAAAGCGAAACCCGGCCTTGAGTCGCTCCTGGACTATATGTGCCGGCTGATTGACGACATCATGACGCGATTTCCCCCCGGCCAGCTTCCGCCTGTGGAAAAGGTGACGATGCGCGACCCGGCGGAGATCGAGGCGTTGCTCAAAGGGCCGCTGAACGGGGGCAAACATCTGTACACTGTGGCGTACCCGCCGTAGGAGTGGGATCGTGAAACTGCTCCGCGTGGACATGGATCAACGTACCGTGCGCTGGGAACAGACGCCCGCCGTCTACGAACGGCTGGGCGGCCGCGCCCTCACGTCCAGGCTGCTGCTCGAAGAGGTCGCGCCCACGTGCGATGCGCTGGGTCCTCACAACAAGCTGGTCCTGGCCCCGGGCCTGCTCGGGGGGGCCGGGGTGACGACCGCCGGGCGACTGTCTATCGGGGCCAAAAGCCCATTGACCGGCGGCGTCAAGGAGGCGAATGCCGGCGGCACGGCCGGCGACGCCCTGGGGAGATTGGGCCTCAAGGCCGTGGTGGTCGAGGGCCAGCCCAGGAAGGGAGAGCTGTACCTTCTGCACGTGGTCGGCGATTCGGCGCAACTCCTGCCGGCCGGCCACCTGCATGGTCTGGGCACTTGTGACACCGCAGACCGTCTCCAGGCCGAGTACGGGGCCAGATGCACGGTGCTATCCATCGGCCCGGCCGGCGAGCAGCTCCTCACCGGGGCCAGCATTGCCTGTACCGGCGAGGGCGCGCAGCGCAGCAACCAGGCGGCTCGCGGCGGCCTGGGCGCCGTCATGGGCAGCAAGGGCCTCAAGGCCATCGTCATTGACAAGGCGGACGCCCGGCCGGTCCCGTTGGCCGAACCGGAGTTGTTCCGCGCCGCTGCCCGGCGCTTTGCGCAGGAGCTGATCCGCGATCCCAAATTGGGACCCCAGGGCAGCACGCACCGGTATGGCACGGCAGCGATCACAGCGGCCGTCAACGAGATGGGGTCGTTGCCCACGCGGAACTTTAGCCGCGGTAGCTTTGAGGGCGCGGCAGCCTTGCAGGGCGAGCAGATGCGCGAGATCATCCTGGCTCGCGGCGGTCAGATCGGGACGCGCTGTATGCCAGGCTGCGTGATCGCCTGCCGCAACCTCTACGTGGACGAAGCGGGGAAGCCCCTGGTCGGCACCCTCCAGTACGAGACGATTGCCCTGCTGGGCGCAAACCTGGGCCTGGATAACCTGGATGACGTGGCCCGGCTCAACTACCTGTGCAATGACCTGGGGCTTGATACCATCGAAACCGGCGCGGCACTGGGCGTGGCTGTCGAGGCCGGACTGGCCCGGTTCGGCGACTTCGAGGGCATCGTCGGCCTCTTGCGGCAGGTGGGCGAAGGCACCGTGCTGGGCCGGCTGATCGGCTGCGGTGCTGCAGTCACCGGCCGGGTTCTGGGCATTCGGCGGGTGCCAGCGGTCCTGGGTCAGGCGATCCCTGGCTACGATCCGCGCAGCCTCAAGGGGAACGGCGTGACCTATGCCACCTCGCCCATGGGCGCCGATCACACGGCCGGCAATGCCTTCGGCGCGCGCAAGGAGGTGAATCCCCTGGGCGTTCAGGGCCAGCGCGAGCTTTCCTTGAGGCTACAGATCATCGCGGCCATGCTCGACAGCACCGGTCTATGTCTGTTTGCCCGCCCGCCGGTGATCGCCGATCCCCAGCTCATGGTGGACATGATCAACGGCATCTATGGGTGGGGGTGGACTAAAGAGGACCTGGATCGCTTCAACCGCCAGGTATTGCGGACCGAACTCGAGTTCAACCGTCGCGCCGGCATCACGGCGGCGGACTATCGCATTCCTGAGTACATGCGCGAGGAGCCATTGGCGCCGCACGGCGTCACCTTTGACGTGCCGGATGCCGAACTTGATGCTGTTTTCGATGCTCTATAGGCGATTTACTACCGGACATTTTCGCAAGTTTCATCACGAATGACCCGAATCGTAACTGCCTACCCTCCCGCAGGTTTGGGCGCAATGACCAGACCAGAGCGCGCCCAGATGACCGGCTGCATCGTTCGCCAGCCCCTTTCTAACCTGCGGGAGGGTTCAGGGT
>DAOTYG010000047.1:0-2725 GCA_034435155.1 Anaerolineae bacterium
GAGGGGGAATGGGGGTGGGGTGAGGGTTAAGGAGCCCCCAGTGCCCGATTTTTTCACTACTGATCTGTTTCTGGTGCCCCTGGTAGGGCTGTTGTACGCGGGATTCTTTTCCGCCCTGAGCTATATGCGCCGCGAAGGCGTTTCGGTGCGCTTTATCATCGAATCGGTGATCCTCACTGCCTTGCTCACGGTCATCGCTGTCTTCACCGGCGTGTCTCTATACCCCATCCTGGCCCTGGTGGTGCTCTATGTGGTGACCATGCGCTGTCGGCTGTTACTGGACCTGGCAAACGCGATGGCCCGGCGCGGCCGGCGGCTCACCGCCGAACGGCTCTATGTGATGGCGCAGGACCTGTTCCCGGATAACCTGACCCACGCCCTGGTGGGGATCAATCGGGGCACGGCCTGGCTCCTCTACAACGAGCCGGCCCAGGCTCAGGCCCTCATCGAGGAGGCTCTGGCTGGCGCCCCCTCACTGCCCGCCAAATACGAGGCTTCCGCCCGCTACAACCTGGGCGTGGCCTATCGCCGACAGGACCAGGAGAACCGGGCGCGCCAGGAGTTCCACAAGGTGCTGCGCCTGATGCCAGAGAACACCACCTATCACGTGCGCGCCCAACGCGCTCTGGAGTGGGAGCCGCCGGCCAGGTCGTGAGCGGTCGGCGGCAGGTGAGAACGGCAACCTGGCCCGCCGCCGGGTTGCCGTTCTTCATGGAGCCTGGGTGTCCAACTTTGGCTATCGGGCCGGCATCCTGACCTGCGACCAGGTGCCCCTGGCGGAGATCGCGGCCCAGGTGGGCACACCCGTCTACGTCTATAGCCTGGCAGAGATCGCGGCCCGCTACCGGGCCTACGCCGACGCTTTTCCGGGGGCCTTGATCGCCTATGCCTACAAGGCCAACGCGAACCCGGCCCTGTGCCGCTTCCTGGTCCAACTGGGGGCCGGGGCCGACGTGGTCTCCGGTGGCGAGCTGTTCATCGCCCGCCGGGCCGGGGTGCCGGATGAGCGCATCGTCTTTAACGGGACCGGCAAGACCCGGCGCGAGATCGCCGAAGCCCTGGCCGGGGGCATCCGGGCCATCAACCTGGACGCCGCCGAGGAGCTGGAGACCGTGGCCGGGCTGGCCGGCGAGCTGGGAACGCGCGCCCCGGTGGCCCTGCGGGTGAACCCGGCCGTAGCCGCCGACACCCATCGCCATGTCGCCACCGGCCGGCGCGGGAGCCACTTTGGTGTGCCCCTGGACCAGGCCCTGACCGTGGGTCAGCGCGCGGCGGGGACGCCGGGAATAGCCCTGGTGGGCGTGCACAGCCACATCGGCTCTCAGATCACGGCTGTGGCCCCCTTCGTCGCGGCGGCGGAGCGACTGGCGGACCTGGTGGGGGCCTTGCGCCGGGCCGGTGCACCCGTCCAGCACATGAACCTGGGGGGCGGGTTGGGTATCGGCTACCAGAACGAGACCCTGCCCACCCCGGCCGGGCTGGCCGCCGCCCTGCGGCCCATCGTGCAACCTCTGGCCGTGGACCTGATCCTGGAGCCGGGGCGCTGGCTCGTGGGGCCGGCCGGGGCGCTGGTGACGACGGTGATCCACGTCAAGCGTGGCGGCCCCGATGAGCCGGACCGGGTAGTGGTGGACGCCGGGATGAACGCCCTGTTGCGGCCGGCCCTCTACGATGCCTGGCACGCCATCTGGCCTCTGCGCCAGGAGCCGGCCGCCGGTCGTTTTGACGTGGTGGGGCCGGTCTGCGAATCGGCCGATGTCTTGGGCCGGGACCGCGCCCTGCCGCCCCTGGCCCCCGGCGACCGGCTGGCGATCCTGGACGCCGGGGCCTATGGCTACGCGATGGCGAGCACCTACAACGGCCGGCCCCGGCCGGCCGAGGTCGCCGTGCGCGGCGACCGCTGGTGGGTCATCCGGCAACCGGAGACCTACGCTGACCTGGTGGCCGGCGCCGTCATCCCCCCAGAGATGTTGGCAGACCCACCAACGGTGGCGATGAGTTAAAGTAGCCTGGCTCGCGCCCATGCTCTGCGTGGGCGCGCCAGAGGGCAGGATGCGTCGTCGTTGCCACGCAGAGCGTGGCAACGAGTTAAAGTAGCCTGGCTCGCGCCCACGCTCTGCGTGGGCGCGCCAGAGGTCAGGCTGCGTCGTCGTTGCCACGCAGAGCGTGGCAACGAGTTAAAGCAGTGGCTCACGCCCACGCTCTGCGTGGGCGCGCCAGAGGTCAGGCTGCGTCGTCGTTGCCACGCAGAGCGTGGCAACGAGTTAAAGCAGTGGCTCGCGTCCACGCTCTGCGTGGGCGTGCCAGCGGTCAGGCTGCGTCGTCGTTGCCACGCAGAGCGTGGCAACGAGTTAAAGCAGCTTCCCGGCTCCTGGCGGGTCTGAGACCCGCCAGGAACTGAGACCCGCCAGGAACTGCGAGGCTTTTCGTAAGGAGCCCGCACGCGCGGGGGCGCACCCCGTGGCACGAAAATACGCCGGTGTGCTCGCGCGGGGTCTGCGACCCCGCGTGCTTCGCACGGCGGGTGGCACTCCCTACGGCCTGCCACGAAGTCAGGCGTCAGCGTGAGGTCGCAGACGTGGTCGCCGCCGCGAACGGGGGCTATTTTCGGAGGAGACCCGCACCCAGTCAAGCCTGGGCTTGGCGCGCGGGGCGCACCCCGTGGCACGAAAATACGCCGGTGTGCTCGCGCGGGGTCTGCGACCCCGCGCCGGCGGCGGGTGGC
>DAOTYG010000048.1:0-7594 GCA_034435155.1 Anaerolineae bacterium
AAAACCCGGTGTTTATCATGCACATCGGTGGCCACTGGGGCACAGCCAACAGCGTCGCTCTGCAGATCGCCGATATTACTTCCAGCACGCCCAGCCCGCAGGGAGGCATTATTGAAAAGAAGAATGGCGAACCCACCGGCGTCTTTTACAACCACCGCGCCATGGATGTGCTGCGCCAGTTCGCCCCGCCGATCACGGGCGAGCTGGTCAAACAATCCATCCTCGCCACACAGACCCTCCTGGCTTCCTGCGGCGTGACCAGTTTTCACGACAACAATATCCGCGACCTGGACGATCTCCGTCTCTATCAAGAACTTTCACAGGAAGGTAAACTCTTCTTGCGAAACGATTTGTATCTGACCCTGGAATGGCCTGCCGATCTCAGGAAAGTGGACCAGGTCGCGCAGATTCAAGATGAGGTGACCCGCTTCAGAGGTTTTAAATTCCTGATTGACGGACAGGGACCAACAGCCTATTGCCATAGGCCACACAATGGGGTTGAGTGGCGATTGACCACCTGGGATCCAAAGATGTTCAAAGACACGATCCGCAGCCTGCATGACACAGGCCTGCAAATCTGCGTCCACTGTATTGGCGATGCCGCCGCCGATCTGGTGCTGGAGGCTTATGAAGCCGCGATGAATGCCAACCCGCGCTCGGATCCGCGCCATCGGCTCGAACATGCCATTCTCACCACGGCGCAAGCCACACGGAAAATGAAGGACCTGGGCGTTGTCGTCAGCACGCAACCTGCTTTCATCTACCTCTTCGGCGAGGCCTGGAACTATCTCTTTGGCGCCGAACGGATGGAGCGCATCATGGTGACGCAAGAATGGATCAGATCAGGCATCCATGTAGCCATCGGTTCCGACGCGCCGTCTACGCCGTTTTATCACCCGCAGGCCACCCTGGCTGGCGCCATGACCCGTTATACCTTCAAACGAAACACCATCGGCACCGATCAAAGACTTTCCTTTACAGAAGCCCTAAGGGCGCACACCTATGAGGGCGCATACTCGGGCCATCAGGAAAACGTCAAAGGGACTCTGGAAACCGGCAAGTTCGCGGATCTGGTCGTATGGACAACCGACCCATCCACTCTATCGCCTAATGACCTGTTCAACAGCACAGTTGACCTGACGATGGTCGGTGGGAAGATCGTATTCAAGAGAACATAGCCTCAGTAGTAGATGGAAAAAGTTGCTCAACGCGGGTCTGCTACCCGCGTTTCTCGGCGGTCACAGACCGCCGAGGAGCACAAATTTCCATCTACTGAGCCTCGCTCCAGCGCCTGTGGCAGATCCCCATCGCCATGACCCTCGTCGGCGGCAAGGTGGTCTACGGGGCGTGATCACATCGGGGAAGGAGGTGATGGAACGGGCAGATACGCAACACGTCAAACGTCGAACGTCAAACGTCAAACGTTTACACTGAGTTGACGCTTCTTTCCAGAACCTGAACAGTTTGCATAACGGGCTGCTCAGGGGGTTCAAACACCGGCTGCAGCCACTCGCTAATGGCCTGGTTTTCCAGGGCGGTCGTGGCCGCCTGGAACTGGTCGCGCACCGTGGCGTCATACAAGCGCGCATACCGCTGCGTCATGCGCAGGTCCTGGTGGCCGAGCAGCTTGCTCACCGCCGGCAGGGCCAGCCCCTGGTTGAGGAGCCGTGTGGCAAAGGTGTGGCGCAGGCGGTGCGGGGTGACCACCACGTCACACTGCTGCCCCCAGCGCCGCAAGCGGTAGCGTACCTGGTGGTCGCGCAGCGGCTGGCCAGCCTCGTCCAGCCAGAGGTGGTCGTCCGCCAGGTGTGCGGCTCGGTGCGCCAGGTGCCGGTGTAGCGCCTGCGTCAGGGTGGGGGTCAAGTAGACCACCCGGTCCCGGGCATTCTTGCCGTCCCGGATCAGCAGCCGTCCGCTGGCGCAGTCCAGGTCCCCCAGGCGCAGGTTCAGTAACTCACTGACCCGCAGGCCAGTGTGGGCCAGGGTGAAGAACCAGGCCTGGTCGCGGGCAGCCGTGGGGGTGTCCGCCCCGGTGACGGCCAGGACCACCTGTTCCAGGCGTTGGTACTCAGCCTCGGTCAAGTGTCGCGGGACAGGGTCGGGTCGGGCGGGGTAGGCGACGCGGAACAGGTTGGGCGCCAGGGAGGTCTCCTCGTGCTCCACGACGAAGCGCAGGAAGGCCAGCAGGTCGGCCAGTTCGGTAGTTCGGCTGGAGGCGGCGATGCCGGCCGCCTGGCGGGCGCTGAGCCAGGTTTCGAGGTGGCTGCGCTGCAGGTCGGCCCACCCAGTAAGCGTCTGCTGGGCGAGCAAGCGGTCCCAGGTGCGACGCAACTGGCGGGTCAGGCGGCGGGCGTGGGTCGCCGCCAAATGTGGCTGCCAGCGGGGCCAGCGCCAGGTCAGGTAGACTTGCAGCGAGGACCGCAGCCAGGCTGGCAAGGAATCAAAAACCGTCAGGCAGTCGCTTAGCGCGGCAGGGTCGGCGGAGGCGGGGGCTGGGCGCGCTGCCGCAGGGCTGCTGAGGGCTGATGCTGGGTCCGAGGTAGTTACAGGCACCGTCTCCAACTGGGCCATCGCCGTGGCAAAGGCCTGGCGTAGCTTGGGGTCGGCCCCAGCGGTGTAGATCTGGGTCGTGGTGACCTGGGCGTGCCCCAACAGCTTGGCCAGGCTCTCGAGGGGTAGTTCCTGTTCAGCCAGGCGCCGGGCGAAGGTATGGCGCAACTGATGACAGGTCACCGCCACCCCCGCCTGGGCTGCGTACTGATGCAGGCGATACTGGATGCCTGCCACCGATATCGGTTGCCCGCGCTGGTTCAGAAACAGGCGGTCAGTGGCGCTGGCGGGGCGCGTGTCCAGCCAGGCCTGGACCGCCGCATACAGTGTTGGGGTGAGCCAGACCCGCCGTTCTTTCTGGCCCTTGCCGCGCACGCGCAGCGAAGCCAGCGCCTCAGCGACTGGTGGGGGCTCCAGGTCGGCCTGCGTCAGGGTGGCGACCTCGCCCACGCGCAGCCCGGCGCCGACCATCAGCCCGAAGATGGCGCGGTCCCGCACGTCGCGGATGACGGCGAACAGGCAGTCCACCGCCGCATCCGGCAGGTCGCGGGGGAGCCGCCGCCCCGGCTGGACCCGATGACGCCGCCAGACCACGGGGTTGGGCCAGGGCTGGTCAGGCACCTCGGTGGCCAGGAACTCGAAAAAGGTGTGCAAGGTCGCCAGGCGGCGGTTGATCGTCGTCGGGCGCAAGCCCTGAGCCAGTTGGTGGTCGACAAAGCCGTCAATGTCGTGCACACTGATCTCCTGGGGCGACTGGGAACCCACGACTTGGACAAAGAGGCGCAAGTCGCTCAGATAGTGCTTGGGCGTGCTGCGGTCGCCGTAGCGGCGGCGCAGATAGCTCTCGAATCGTTCTATGGCGGTATTCATGTTGACTCCTCCTGGCAACATTATATCACACCATGTCAAGTACTTGCATTAGGAGTCAACTCAGTGTAAATGCGTAATCTGTTGCCCTGCTCCTCTGCCCCTCCGCTCCCCCGCTCACTCGTACCGCAACGCCTCGCTCACCCGCAGCCGGGCCGCGCCCAGGGCCGGCCCCAGGCTCGCGGCGGCCGCCAGACCCAGGGCAAAGAGCGCGCCGGCCGCGGCCGTCTCCCCCGTAAAGACCGTGGGGATGGGGAAGCCCATGTGCGCCGCGATGGTGTCCACGAAGTAGCGCGCCAGCGGGTAGGCGATGAGCAGTCCCACGACGGCTCCCAGCAATCCCAGAATCAGCCCTTCCGTGAGGAACACCTGGACCATGGACCAATCCACCGCGCCGATGGCCCGCAGCACGCCGATTTCGCGGCGGCGTTCCATCACGTTCAGGGCCAGGGTATTCAGCACGCCGATCCCCCCGCTCAGGGCCACGATGACCACCATCGCCCACAGGGCCAGGGTGAGGATGCGCGACACGTCACGGGCGTATTCCATGTCGGCATAGGCAGCCGCAGCGCGAAGCTTGAGGTCGCCATACCGGTCTTCGATGCGGGTGAGGACCGCCTCCACGCCGGCCGGGCTGCGGTCTTGCGTTTGCAGGGCGAAAAAGTCGGCCCAGCCCTGGCGCCCCATCAGCCGGCTCACCGTCTCCGCCTGGGCAAAGGCCTTGCCGATGGGCGTGGCCCCGATACCGGAGGTGATGTTGTCCACGGCCAGGCCCACCACCCGAAATTCCCGCTGGTTGCCCCAGATGTCCACTTTCACCGGGTCGCCCAGGTGGATGCCAGCTTTCTCTGCCAGGCCGGTGGTCAGCACGATCTCGTCCCATGCGCCGGGCGCGAACCACCGCCCGGCCGCCAGGTCGTAGCGATACATCCGGGTATCGGCCGGCAGGCCGTAGAGCAACGCCTGCGTGTATTGGACGTGACAGCCCACGTTGCTCCAGCGCTCGACCCCGGTCACGCCGGGGATGGCCCGCAACCGGGCCACGAAATCGGCCCGCACCGGCTCCTCGAACCAGACCCAGGCGTCGCTGTTGTAGACGTGGAACAGAGTGTCAATGGCTCCCTCCACCGACGCGCTGGTGGCCTGGGCGGCCAGGAACGCGGCCGTCGCCACGCCAATCGCCAGGAAGGTGATGAGGGAGCGGCTCTTGCGCCGGGCCAGGTTGCGGGCGGAAAAGAGCACCAGTGGCGGCAGACCCCGCAGTCGGGTCAGGAGCCGGTCTATCGTGCCCTGCCCGTAGGCGGAGACGATGCCATAAGCGCTCAACGCCTCGCGGACACTGATGCCGGTGCCGCGCCAGGCCGGCCAGAACCCGGCCGCCACCGTGACGCCCAGGCCCACCACGGCCCCCAGCCCGAAGGCCCGGGGCACCACCGGCAGGCCCACGTCCAACGTGAGAAACCCGGCGATATAGTCAATGAGCGCGTCGCTACCCAGGAACCCGATGACACTGCCCACGGCCGTCCCCACCAGGCCATACAGGGCAGAAGCCACCAGGTATAGAGCCAATACCTGCTGCCGCGTGCCGCCCACAGCCTTGATGGCCCCGATCTCGCTCACCTGCTCCGAGACGATGGCCGAGAGGGTATTGGCGACCAGGAAACCACTGATGAGCAGGCCCAGGGCGGTGAACAGGGTCATCACGGCAAAGATGGCTTCCAGCTCGCGTTTGCCCACGAACTCCCCCGGGTCGCGCACATGCAGGTGGTCAAACCAGACGTTGCGGCGTTGCAGGGTCTGGGCGATGCGTTCGGCCGTCTTGTCGCGCTGACCCACATCCGTCAGCCTGATCAGGATCATGTTGTCGCCGGTCAATCCGGCGAACTCTTGCACGTCACGAACCGGGGCATAGCACAGGGAGTAGGCCAGGATGGCGGCCGAGGGGTAGGCCGGGGTCCAGGAGATGCCGCTCACGGTGAGGGTGCGTTCGCCCCGGCCCTGCCGGGTCTTGATGGTGATGGTATCGCCGATGCGCACCGGGTTGGTGTCTAACGACGACCGTTCCACCAGCACTTCGCCGGGGCCGGGCCAGTTGCCCTGGTGCAGACGCACCTGGTTCACCTGCACGTGCTCGAAATCGTGCAGGCCGATGATGCGCACGCTGCGCCAGGCCGTGGCCCCCGGCTCATACCGGGCCGGGACACGCCAGCGGGTGTAGTAGCTGGTACACAGCTCCACGGCGGCCACGTTGGGGATGGCCTCCAGGGGCCGGCGGATGGTCCGCGGCACGTTCCACGTCCAGCACCAGATGTCGCTCTGAGAGGCATTGTTGTAGGCCTCGGCCTGGGCCTCGGCCAGGGCCTGGGCGGTGGTGACGATGGCGACGACGCCGGCCACGCCGATGAGGATGCCCAGCAGGGTGAGGGCCGAGCGCAGTCTGCGCCGGGTCAGGTCACGGTAGGCTTTGATGATCAGGGTGTGCATGGGTGCGTGGTGCAGAGAGGCGGTTATGGCTGAATAACTGCTCAGCTTACCCTCCCGCAGGTTATTGTTTGAAAACCTGCGGCAGGGTGAGCAGCAGTTACCTGGCTGATTCATATCTCTTTGAGGGTAGCCAGGAACTCCTCGTTGTTCGCCGTCTTGACCATCCGCGCCAGCATCGCCTCTATCGCCTCCGGGCCGCCGACGGCCGTCAACATGCGGCGCACTGTCCAGACCGAGCGCAGGGTCTTGGGGTCCAGCAGCAATTCCTCGCGGCGAGTGCCAGACCGGCCGATGTCAATGGCCGGGAACACGCGCTTTTCGCTCAGCTTGCGGTCCAGGTGTAGCTCCATATTGCCGGTGCCTTTGAACTCCTCATAGATCACGTCGTCCATGCGGCTGCCGGTATCCACCAGGCAGGTGGCGATGATGGTCAGACTGCCGCCCTCCTCGATGTTGCGGGCCGCGCCGAAGAAGCGTTTGGGTGGGTACAGGGCCGCCGGGTCAATCCCGCCGGACAGGGTCCGGCCACTGGGTGGCACCACCAGGTTATACGCTCGCGCCAGGCGGGTGATACTGTCTTGCAGGATCACCACGTCTCGCTTGCATTCCACCAGCCGTTTGGCGCGTTCCAGCGACATCTCGGCCACCCGCACGTGATCCTCTACCGGTTCGTCAAAGGTGGAGCTAAAGATCTCGCCTTCCACCGACCTCTGCACATCGGTGACTTCCTCTGGCCGTTCGCCGATGAGCACCACCATCAGGTGGACATCGCTATAATTGGCGGTGATGCCGTTAGCGATCTGCTTCAAGATGGTGGTCTTGCCGGCCTTGGGCGGCGAGACGATGAGTGCCCGTTGCCCGCGTCCGATGGGCGCCATCATGTCAATGATCCGGGTAGCCAGGATATCCGGTGTGGTCTCTAGCCTGAACTGGCGGGTAGGAAAGATGGGCGTGAGATCGTTGAAATGCGGCCGGTTCTTGGCGATCTCCGGGTCCATGTTGTTGATCGCCTCGACGCGCAGCAGGCTGAAGTAGCGTTCTGCCTCTTTGGGGGGTCTGGTCTGGCCGATGACCATATCGCCGGTGCGCAGGCCAAAGCGCCGAATCTGGGACTGTGAGACATAGATGTCGTCTGGGCCGGGCAGCAGTCGATCCTGGCGCAGGAATCCAATGCCATCTTCCACGATCTCCAGGACGCCCCGCCGGAAAAAGCGGCCGAGCTTCTCTGTCTGGGCCTGGAGGATGCGAAAGACCAGGTCCTGCTTCTTGAGGCGCGTATAACCCGTGATCGCCAATTCCCGGGCCATGCCTTGCAATTCGTCCAGGGTTTTGCTTTCTAATTCAGCCAGGTTCACGGTAGGCTCCTGCTTAGGGAATAATAGTCCCCCATCGCTGCACAGATGCGCAGGGTACACTGGGTGCAATATCACCGGCTGGCCGGTGGGGGTTAGCGGCAGGGAGTGCAGTGGATAGGTGACGAGGACAATATTGGGATGCTATGTGCTGATCGAGGGACGAGCACGGGCGTATTATACCATTTTTCTCGCCCGGCGTCAAAGCCCCGTATTTGAACATCCGGGGTAACTGCCTACCCTGAACCCTCCCGCAGGTTAGAAAGGGGCTGGCAACCGATGCAGCCGGTCATCTGGGCGTGTTCTGGTCTGGTCATTACGCCCAAACCTGCGGGAGGGTA
>DAOTYG010000049.1:0-3748 GCA_034435155.1 Anaerolineae bacterium
GCCTGCACAGCGGCAAGCGCATGGGCGCCGCTGCGCGCCGCGCGCACCCTGTAGCCGCTGTCGGTCAACATCTTGGACAGCAACTTGAGATTGGCCGCTGTATCATCTACGATCAAAATGTCACCGCAAGAGCCAGCCCGGTTCATTTTTCACCTCGCCGGAGGACTGATTATTGGGGCGATAGCCCAAGATTGCATCATAATCATAATCGCCGGCCGCCTTTAGCAGAGCCGCAGCCAGTTCGGGCCTTTGCTCGCGGATCTCTTCGGCCAAAGCAGCGATCTTGTCGCTATCTGCCTCCCTCGCTGCCTGGCGCAGAGCGGCCACCCAGTCGGCGGGCAGGCCCGTCAGATCGAGCACGGGCAGCTCTTCACTGACAGGTGCGACAACCTCCTCATAGATGAACTGTACTCCCAGCAGTTGACTCAGCACCTCCACAATCTTGCTCTGATGGAACGGTTTGATGACGACCGCTTCACAACCCTCGGCCAGCATTTTTTGGCGGTCTTCCTCAAAGGCGCTGGCCGTCATCGCCACAATGGGCGTCGCGCGGCCTTCGGGCGTCGCCTTGATCCGCCGCGTGGCCTCGCGGCCGTCCAGTACCGGCATGCGCATATCCATCCAGATCAGGTGCGGCCGCCACGCTTGCCACGCCTTGATCGCCTCTTCACCGTTGGTCACGGCCTGCACTTCGAACCCCATGCGGGTGAGCATGCTGACCAGGAGATCACGGTTCTCGCGCACATCTTCGGCGACCAGCAAGCGATAGCGGCCGCCATCGGGCGCACGCTGGTCCGGCGCGAGGCGGGACTTCTGTATCGGGGCCGGTGGGGCCAGCGCGGCCACCGATTGGGCGCTGGCCACACGGACCGGCAGGTCGAGCGTGAAGATGGCCCCGTAGCCTGGCGGCTGCACATTCGCGGCCCGCAGTTCCCCGGCCATGGCGCGCGCGAACTGGCGGCTGATTGCCAGCCCGAGGCCGGTGCCCTGGCCCGCCAGATCGAGGCTGGATCGCGTGAACATCTCGAAGATGGTCTCCAGGTCGGCGGGGGAAATGCCAGGGCCGGTATCCTGAACCTCGAAACGCAGGACGCAAGACGCCGGGTCGGCGGACGCGCGGTCTGCGGTGGGCGACAGAGAGACGCGCAGCCTGACGGCGCCCTGGTTGGTGAACTTGATGGCGTTGCTCAGCAGGTTGATCAGAATCTGGCGCAGCTTGCTTGCGTCGGCCACCACGCACTGGGGCACGTCGGCGTCCCAATGGCAGGTCAGGATCAGGCCTTTCTCGGAGGCGCGCAGGCGAAACATCTCCACCACGTCTTGGAGCATCTCGTGCAGGACAAAGGCCTGTTCCTGCAGCTCTGTCCGTCCGGCCTCGATCTTGGCCATGGCCAGCACATCGTTGATGAGGCTGAGCAAGTGTTCGCCGCTGCGGTTGATGATGGCGAGATGTTCCTTCTGGTACGCCGTGGCGTGGGGGTCGGCCGCCAGCAGTTCCGAGAAGCCGATAATGGCGGTGAGCGGCGTGCGCAGTTCGTGGCTGATGTTTGCCAGGAAACTGCTCTTGGCACGGCTGGCCGCTTCGGCGATCTCCTTCGAGTGGGCCAGTTCGATATTCTGATCCATCAAGCGTTGTGTGCGCTCGGCGACGCGCGCTTCCAGGCCCGTCACCAGTCCGCGCAGGCGTACCACCATGCCGTTGAATGCCTCCGTCAGGAAGCCGATCTCGTCGTGGTATTTGACCGGTATAGTGGTCTCCAGGTCGCCCGCGTTGACCCGCGTGACTCCCTCCAAGAGCGTGTCGAGCGGCCGGATGAGGCTGACGTAGAAGGCGATCGGAAAGCCGGCGATGACGAGCAGGCTGCCCCCCACGATCAGGGCCGCCAGCGGGAGGAGCAACTGGTGCAGGTGGCGACGGAATGCGCTGTAGTGATCCTGTACCAGCCCTTGCGGCCCAGCGCGGAGGGGCGCAGCGGTGAAATCCACCTGCTGTGGCGCCGAGTCGGGTGTGCCCGGCAGCGCACCCATCACCCAGGCATTGGCGAAGGGGCCGGCGTCGGCCCGGTAGGGCAAATCGGGCAGGCCGTTGGTGGTCATCTCGAATACGCCATTGCGGTGCAACACCAACTGGAAGGTCAACTGCGCCTGGGGGTTATGCATCAGCGCCATCCGGTACCAGGTGATCGTCAGGCGCTCCCCGTCATTCCTGGCGAACACGCCGCCACCGGGCGAGGGCTCGAGAGCGACGAAGAGGGGGAAGATGGCGCGGGTCGTCGTGTAATGGTACTCCATATCGGGGTAACGAACCGGCGCGTCCACGCCCACCGCGCCGCTGCTCATGACCCAGAGCGTCTGAGCGGTCTGGCCGTAGAATGGAAACGTGAAGGCGATATCCGTCGTGTACTCAGCAGGAAGCCCAGCGCTGTGTGCCGGTTGCGGGATCAGCCTGCTCCCGATGTTGGCCTCGAAGTGGAACTCCGCCGGCGTCACGTCGTAGCCGCCGTCCGCGTTGGGTGTGAAGCGCAGCGTCTGGTGGTCGGCAAGCCTGGGCCGGTAGACGGCCACGTATGGCGGCGTCATCACGTGGGCGGCGGTGCCGAAGACGGCCAGCACCACCACCAACGTGATGCCGACCAGGCGCACCCGAAAGGTCGTCATCTCCGGGATGGTGTTGAGATACACCAGCGCGAACAGGAGTTGGGTCACCAGGATGCCGGCCGACATGCTCGCGTAGAACAGCGCCGGAGAGATGGCGTTGGTAGCGCGCAGGACGTTCATCCAGCTCAACCCGAGCGGGATCAGGAATACCAGCATGAACGCCCGCGTCGCCCGCGCCGCCTGGCCGTGTGGCCGCCACAGGTGACCGAGACCCAACCGATACAGAAAGCCCGGCGGGTTTCGCTCTTGCCGCGAAACGGCGATCGTCTGGCGCATCCAGGCCAGCGGCACCCACGCCAAACACACAACCAGGGCGTAATCGGGCATCAGAGGCCGGTACAAGACGTAATGGTTGTGGAGCAGCAGCCGCCCGCGATGGACGGCAAAGCCCGCCTCCCAGAGCGTGTAGAGCAGGCCTATCCCCAATGCGATGCGCGCCTCCCATCGGCGCTCGGGATAGGAGCGTGGGAAACGGTAGGCAAACTGGGTCAGCAGGATCAGGAGCAGGCCGATAGCCGTGTTTTGCAGGTACACGGCGTAGAGCCGGGGGGAGGGCGGCAACGCCGTGTCCAGAAAGAAGAGCAGAACGACCGCGGAGACGCTGGCAAAGAGGACGGTCAGGAGGGGCATGTGCGCGCCCTTGCCGCGCTGCCAGGTGACGACGGCGCGGTAGCCGAAGTAGCCCGTGATCGCCATGGCCAGGATCAGCTGGATCAGATGGCCGATTGAGACGGGGGTAAGGTGCATGGTTTGCATAGTGACCGCCAGATGCCGGTGTGCGCCAGTTGAGCGGCGGGATGTCCGAGACCTCGCCAGTGTCGTCTGCAATCCAGGGATATGGCTGCCGGCACGGGTGTGGCGCGGCGCCAGCGACCCGTAGAGCGACTATACCCCGTTGCGCGGAGGTTGTCAACTGGCGAGAGGGGGGCCGACCACGAATGGGGCCACGAATGCACGAATGGGCGCCACGGGGCGGAATCCCAGGCTACGCCTGGGAGGCCCGCGCAGCGGGCTACGAGCGGCGGGGTAGAATCACTGAGGCACTGAATCCACTGAGGCCACTGACCCTCCCGCAGGTTGCGAACCTGCG
>DAOTYG010000050.1:0-17188 GCA_034435155.1 Anaerolineae bacterium
CTACCCTCCCGCAGGTTTGGGCGCAATGACCAGACCAGAGCGCGCCCAGATGACCGGCTGCATCGTTCGCCAGCCCCTTTCTAACCTGCGGGAGGGTTCAGGGTAGGCAGTTACGAATGGGGAAAGAAACGAATTACCACGCATTCTATTCGTTGATTTCCCAATTCGCTGTTGTGTCCCCCGGCAGCGATGCCCCGTGAACTCTCGCAATGCAAAGTGATTGTACCACATCAGTCTTCACTTTGACACAGCCCTGGGGATTTCAATTACCCTACTTGACAGGAGACCTGGCAAGAAGTACAATCAGTGTAACTGCTCATCCTCCCGCCGGTTCCGGCACGATCTCCAGCACTTTCGAACCTGCGGGAGGGTACAGTAAGTTGACCCAGATGATTGTCAACTTTTATTGGTGAAACCAGAACGCCAAGGAGTCAAAATGGACGACCCGGCCTCAAGTACGATGGGACGTCCGTCCCACCCCGATCCTGCCGATAAACCATAGCCCCCGCAGGCAGGCACGTTCCCCCGTACCTACCTCCGGGGGACGATCTCAACTCCCGGAGGTGCCCTATGCAGACCCCCATCCTGGAAGACGTCCTGGCACGTCTGCGCACAGCCCTGGAACAAGACGATCTGACCACGGCGGCCACGATCATCGAATCCCTGCGGCCCCCAGACCAGGCCGAACTATTTGCTGAATTGCCTGACGAGGAGCAGGTAACCCTGTTGCCTCGTCTGAACCCGGCCGATGCCGCCGATATCCTGGAAAAACTGGATGATGAGGAGGCGGCTGAGCTGGCCGATGCCCTGCCCACCGAGGCCGTCATCCGCATCGTGGATGAGATGGAGCCAGACGAGGCGGCTGACCTCTTGGGCGATATTCAGCCCGCCCAGGCTCAGGCCGTGCTGGCCGGCCTGGAAGACCCGGACGAGGTGCGCCCTCTCCTGCTGCACCCAGACGACAGCGCCGGCGGCCTGATGACCACCGAGTTCCTGGCCCTGCGCCGCCGTATGACCGCTGCCGAAGCCATCGAGGCCCTCCGCGCCTGGCACCCCGATGCCAACGCCGCCTACTATCTCTTTGTGGTGGATGCCCACAGGCGCTTGTGCGGCGTGGTCAGCCTGCGCCAGCTCATCGTAGCCCCCCCTGCCACCCCCATCGCTGAGATCATGGACCCGGACGTGATCTCGGTCCCGGTGGGCACAGACCAGGAAGAATGTGCCCGGCTCATGTCGCGCTATGACCTGCTGGCCCTGCCGGTGGTGAATGCGGAGGGGGTATTGCTGGGCGTGATCACTGCCGACGACCTGGTGGACGTGCTGGTGGACGAGGCCACGGAGGACATCCAGCGCCTGGGCGGGGCGCAGCCCTTGACCCAGCCCTATCTGGACACCGGGGTGCTCACCGTGGCCCGCAAGCGCATCGGCTGGCTGGCCATCCTCTTTGTAACCGAGAGCCTGACTGGCTCGGTGCTGCGCCACTTTGAGCACGAACTACAAGCAGCGGTGGCCCTGTCCTTCTTCGTGCCGCTGCTCATCGGCACCGGCGGCAACGCCGGCTCCCAGACCACCAGCACCATCATCCGCGCCCTGGCCGTGGGCGACATTGACCTGGGCGACGCCCTGCGCTCCCTGTGGCACGAGCTGCGGGCCGGCCTCCTGCTGGGTCTGGGGATGGCCGGCGCAGCCTACATCCGCGCCCTCACCTGGGGCTCCAGCCAGGCCCTGTCGCTGACCGTCTCCCTGGCGATCTTGACCATCGTGGTCTGGGCCAACGGCCTGGGCGCGGTGCTGCCGCTCCTGGCCGCCCGGCTACGCATTGACCCGGCCATCGTCTCCGGGCCGGTGATGAGCACCCTGGTAGACGCCACCGGGCTGTTCATCTATTTCACCATCGCCAAACTGGTCCTGGGCATCTAGCCGGAGGTTTCACTGTGGCCGTCCCTCGTCTGTTCAAGATCGAACAACCGACCCGCCGCGCCATCACCGCCGGCGATGTGGTAGTGCTGGTGGGGGTGGCGATCCTCATCTACGTCGGGGCGCAACTGGCCTTCAATGCCCCGGCCGTGGTGGCGGGACCGACCATCTCCCTGGCCCCGGCCATGTTGCCCTGGTACGCCGGCCGATCCGTGGCGCGCATGGCCGCCGCCTACGCCCTGTCTCTGCTCTTCACCCTGGTCTACGGCTACCTGGCCGCCTATCACCGCCGCGCCGAGCAGATCCTCATGCCCTTGCTCGATGTGCTGCAGAGTGTGCCCATCCTCTCGTTCCTGCCGGTGGTGTTGCTGGGCCTGAGCGCGATCCTGCCGGAACGCCTGGCCGCCGAGCTGGCCTCCGTCGTCCTCATCTTTACCAGCCAGGCCTGGAACCTGACCTTCGCCTGGTATCAATCGCTGACCACCATCCCCCGGGAGCTGCGGGAGGCCAGCGCCACCTTTCGCTTCTCCGGCTGGCTGCGCTTCAGGACCCTGGAGTTGCCCTTCGCTGCCCTCAGCCTGCTCTGGAACAGCATGATGAGCTGGGCCGGCGGCTGGTTCTTCCTGATGGCCGCCGAGATCTTTACCGTGGGCGAGCGGGACTTTCGTCTGCCGGGCCTGGGCGCGTACCTCCAGGAAGCCGCCAACCAGGGCGACCTGCCAGCCATCGCCTGGGGGATCGGCGCGCTGGTACTGGTCATCGTGGCCCTGGACCAGTTGGTCTGGCGGCCGCTGCTGGCCTGGGCCGACCGCTTCAAGCTGGAGATGGTGGAGAGCGACCGCCCGCCCACCTCGTGGGTCTATGATGTATGGCGCAACGCCCGGCTGGCGGCCTGGTTCTCCCATCACATTCGCCAACCCCTCAGCGAACGGCTGGATGCCCTCATGGTGCGGCTCTTTCCCGCGCGGAACGGGTCGGCCGCGACGAATGGCCGGCCGTGGGCGTTCTACCTGGCGGGAGCGTTGGGGGGCCTGGGGCTGGCCTACGGCGCGTACCGGGCCGCGCTGATGCTGCTGACCGTGCCGCCGGCCCAGTGGGCCGACATCGGGTTGAGCCTGGTGGCGACGTTGCTGCGCGTGGCGGCGGCCCTGGTCATCGCCCTGGCCTGGACCGTGCCCCTGGGCGTCGCCATCGGCACCAATCCGCGCCTGGCGGCCTGGCTCCAGCCGGTGGTGCAGATCACCGCCTCGGTGCCGGCCACGGCCCTGTTCCCGGTCTTTGTGCTGTTCCTGCTGGGCCTGCCGGGCGGCCTCAACCTGGCCGCCGTGCTGCTGATGCTGATGGGCACCCAATGGTATCTCTTGTTCAACGTCATCGCCGGGGCGGCGGCCATCCCCCAGGACCTGAAATACACCACGACCCTGCTCCGGCTAAGCCGCTGGGAACGCTGGCGCACACTGATCCTGCCGGCCCTGTTCCCCTACATCATCACCGGGGCCATCACCGCCAGCGGTGGGGCCTGGAACGCCAGCATCGTGGCTGAGCACATCGAGTTCAGCGGCCAGACCCTCCACACGGTGGGGATCGGCGCCCTCATCGCCCAGGCCACGGCCACCGGCGACTATGCCCTGCTCCTGGCGGCCACCCTCAGCATGGTCCTGGCCGTGGTCGCCATTAACCGGCTGCTCTGGCGACGTCTGTATCGCCTGGCCGAAGAACGCTATCGTCTGGAGTGAAGCCATGTCCACCATCGAACACCTGTTGGAACTACAGCGCGTCAACCAGTTCTATTATAGCGGCCGGCGCCAGTTCACCGCCGTGCAAGACGTAGACCTGACCCTGGACGAGGGCGAGTTCGTCTGCCTGTTGGGACCATCGGGCTGCGGCAAGAGCACCCTGCTACGCATCATCACCGGCCTGCAACGCCCCAGCCAGGGCCGGGTGCTCTACCGGGGCGCGCCGCTGCGGGGCGTCAACCCCCAGGCCACCATCGTCTTTCAGACCTTTGCCCTCTTTCCCTGGCTGACGGTCCTGGAGAACGTGGAGGTGGCCCTCAAGGCCCGGGGCATACCGCCGGAACAGCGCATCACCCGGGCCACAGAGTTGTTGGACCGGGTGGGGCTGGACGGGTTCGAGACGGCCTATCCCCGCGAGCTGTCCGGCGGGATGCGCCAGAAGGTGGGCTTTGCCCGGGCTATGGCCGTGGAGCCGGAACTGCTCTGCCTGGACGAGCCGTTCTCGGCCCTGGACGTGCTGAGCGCGGAGGCCCTGCGCGGCGAGCTGTTGGAGCTGTGGACCAGCGGCAGCATCCCCACCCGGGCCATCCTTATGGTCACCCACAATATCGAGGAGGCGGTCTTGATGGCCGACCGCATCGTGTTGATGGACAAGGACCCGGGCCGGGTGGTGGCCGAACTGGTGGTAGACCTGCCCCAGCCCCGGGCCCGCAAGGCCGGCCCGTTCCTGGACCTGGTGGACCGGGTCTATGCGGCCCTGGCCGGGCAGACCCAGCCGGAGCACCTGGAGTTGGGCGCAGCCCCCGGCGAGCCGGGGCGCACCCGCGCCCTGCCCCACGTCACCATCAACGACCTGGCCGGCCTGCTGGAGCACCTGAGCGAGGTCCCCGGCAACCAGCACGACCTCTATCGCCTGGCCGACGAACTGCAGGTGGACTCTGACCACCTGTTGCGGTTGACCGAGACGGCCGAGCTATTGGGATTCGCCACGGTGGCCCAGGGTGACATCACCCTGACCCCGTTAGGGGAGACCTTCGCCGAGGCGCGCATCCTGGCCCGCAAGGAGATCTTTGCCACGCGCCTGCGGCGGCTGCCCCTCTTCCGCTGGCTGCTCGCGCTGTTGCAGGCGGCAGACCGGCATCAGCTCAAGGGCGAGGTGATCCAGACGGCCCTGGAGCTCGAGTTCCCGCCGGCCGAGGCCGAACGCCAGCTCGAGACCGCCATCAACTGGGGCCGGTATGCCGAGCTGCTGGCCTATGACGACGACAGCGAGGTGATCTACCTGGAAGCCAACGGCGGCGTGGGGGTATAGCGCAGAACTGTCGGTAGTGTAGGGCCTTGTGCCCGTTTCTCGCTTGCCAAACCCGCCCACGAGGGGCTATGCTACAAGTCACCGACACTTTTGCGCTATACTCGCGGCGCGGCTCGTCCTTGACAGCCAGGCCGAGATGGCCTATTGCCCTGGTGCTGTTCAACGAATCCTTTGCCGCGACCAACGAAAGAGAAGGCTCCGAGATCGCCCGGCAGATCACCAGCGCCTTGCTGGAAAGGCGCGTCAAGGTGCTCTTTGTGACGCACTTGTACGCCCTGGCGCATGGCTTTTACGACCGCCGCCTGCCCAACGCCCTTTTTCTGCGCGCGGAACGGCAGGCCGACGGCACGCGGACCTTCAAGTTGATCGAGGGCGAGCCGTTGCAGACCAGTTATGGCCCGGATTTGTATCACGGGGTATTCGAGACAGACCGCAACTACCTACCCTCCCGCAGGCTTCGCCGTGAGCTCAGCTGAAAGGTTTGGGCGCAATGACCAGACCAGACGCCGTAGGCGTGCCCCAATGACCGGCTGCATCAGTTGCCAGCCCCTTTCTAACCTGCGGCGGGGGGTCAGGGTAGGCAGTTACTATCTGTGTGAGCACATATTATACGAGGAGGTCATCACCATGAAATTCGGCAGCATGGAATATCTGCAAGAGGTTCAACGCCGCACCAACGCCGATGCCGAATACCAGCGTCTGGCGCAGGAGGAGAACGATTCCTACACCATGATCATCCAGGCTGAGCCGGATCGTGGCGTGCCGGCCAGCATCATCGTGGGTTATGCCATCGCGCAAGGGCGCATCACCGCCGTCTGGGAGGGTGAGCGCGAGACCGACTTTGCCCTGCAAGCTCCCTACGGCGTCTGGGTGCGCATCCTCAACGGTCAACTCGACCCCAACAAGGCCATGATGATGCGCAAACTCAAGGTCAGGGGCAACCTGCTCAAGCTGCTCAAGACAGCCGACGCGACCATCCGCTGGTTGCAGGTCTTGCAGACCATCCCCACCGAGTTCGAGGGGGAGTATGCGGCCCAGAGTCTGCCGGGGAGGGCAGAGCCATGACCGAAGGGCGCATTGACCTGAGCGGCAAGACGGCCATCATCACCGGGGGAGGCTCCGGCATCGGGGCCGGCATCGCCCGGCTGTTCGGGGCGCTGGGAGCCAACCTGGTCATCGCCGACGTGGACCCGGAGGCAGCCAGTGGGGTTGTGGCAGAGTTGGAGACGGCTGGCTACCCGGTCCTCCTGGTGGCGGTGGACGTGCAGGACGCGGCCCAGGTGGAGGCCCTGCTGGAACAGGCCGTGGCTCGCTTCGGTGGGGTGGACATCCTGGTGAACTCGGCCGGCGTGGGCACGGTGTCATGTATCGTGGACATGCTGGAGGAAGAATGGGACTGGGTGCTGGGGGTGAACCTGAAGGGCACTTTCCTCTGTACCCGGGCTGTGGTGCGCTGGTGGCTCAAGAACAACCGCCGGGGCAAGATCATCAACCTGTCGTCCCTCAACGAGTGGGTGCCCCTGGCTGGCGAGGCCCATTATTGCGCCTCCAAGGGTGGAGTGATGATGTTCACCCGTGCGGCAGCCCTGGAGCTGGCCCCCTACGGCATCCACGTCAATGCCCTGGCCCCAGGCATGATCCAGACCCCTCTCACAGAAGAAGTGACTGCCATCCCGGAGCTACACGCGGCTCATCTGAAACAGGTGGCCTTGGGGCGGTTTGGCCGGCCGGAGGACGTGGCGAAGGTGGCCGCCTTCCTGGCCTCCTCGCTGTCTGACTGGGTCACCGGGGCCTCGATCCCGGTGGACGGGGGGATGCACCTCATCGGTGAGGAAAGCTACATCTGGGCCATCGAGCGAGCCATGGGCCATCACGATCAGATCCCCAAAGTGCCCATGTGTTGGCCGCCCGGCGCGTTGAGCGCAGAGAGCGAGGAGGAGCCGATATGAAACGACCGGCCGGCCTGACCGTCATCGCCGCCTTGATGCTCCTGACTGCCGTGGGCACACTGTTGTTTTGGGCCGTCTTTTTCGCCGATCTGGAGGCCCAACGCGCCAGTTATCTGGCGTCCCGCTCCCCTTGCTGGTTCGCCTGGGAGCTGTCCTTCCCCCTGGCCGATGGCTGGATGGCCCTGACGGCGCTCCTGGCCGCTGTGGGCCTGTGGCGCAGACGCCCGGCCGGCTTGCTCTGCGGCCTGGTCAGCGGCGGGGCAATGGTCTTTCTGGGGCTGATGGACATCCTGTTCTTCCTGCAAAACGGCCTCTATCTACCCCTGAACGCCGAGGTGATCCTGGAACTATTCATTCACCTTTGGGTAGTGGTCTTGGGCCTTTGCGCCATTGCCTGTATATGGAGCCGGCGCGCGCGGCTGGGCTGCTAACCCAACCCCAACCGGTACGACTTGTGCTCCAGCAAGACCCATGAGACCATCCTTCAGCCCATTGACTCCACCAAAGCCCGCAAACACGCCAGTTGCTCGCGCAGGGCGTCTTTATCCCGCCAGTATTCCAGGGAGAGGGCTGTGGCCGGCGTCTCGCGCAAGGCCCAGGCCACCAGGTCATAGTCCTCTGCAAGCAGCGGCTCGTGGACGTCCTGGAGCACGCCGGCTACCCGGCGCGGGCCGCTCACGTGGATCTCCACGGTTCGGTCCAGGGGCAGGCGGTGCAGGTAGTCGGGCAGGTCGTAGCCCAGCACGGCGGCGCTGACCCGGGCGTGGGCCAAATCCAACAGGAAGCCCGTGTCGGCCGCCTCTACGACGGCGGCGATGAACTCCGGCTCGCAGACGTGGTCGTGGGCGGCGTTGAGGAAGCGGGGCACGTTCTCCAGGAGCAGCGGCACGGGGAGGGCGTCCTTGAGAACGCGCGCGTTGCGGATGATGCGCTCTCGGGACTCGGCGGCGGACAGGATGCCGGTGCCATTGGCCGGGTTATTCTCATCGCCGGGCGTCACCTCTTCCGTGGCAAACCCCAGGTGGACGGAGTACCAGGGCGTGCCGGTCAGCGCCACGAAGTCGCGCGCGGCCGCCAGGACGGTTCCATCCAGGGGTGGGCGCACGCTGAGCGTGATCTCGCTGCCGTGGAGGAGCAGCGGGTAGCATGTCCGCAGGTCCGCGATGCGCTCGCGGCCCATGAACCGACCCACCTTGAGGTAGTCCACCTGCACCTGGCCGGCCGCGATCAGGCTCTCCAGGTGTTCCGAACCATTGGCGCCGAGTTGGATCATGGGGTCTCCTGACACGTGATTCGTGGTTCGTGGCCCACTCATGGCTCAGGTGGCCGGCTCGTCAGACAGGGCAACCTGGACGAACGGCAGACTGAGGAACGAGTCGCGCAGATCGGGCCGGGGGATGTGGTCGGCGATGTAGGTGATGACCTCCCTGGCTCGCTGGCGCAGCGCGCGCGCCTCGGCGGGATGGCCGAGCTGCGTTTCCACCTGGCTGAGGGCGCAGAGGATCGGCCAGAGCCGGCGCCGTTGGCCCAGGGCTTCGGCCTCTGCGCGGGCCTCTTGCCACACGGCGCGGGCCGCTTCTGGCTGACCCTGGCCCAGCAGGGCCTGACCCTTGAGATACAGCGCCTCGGCGAGGTAGGTGCGTCGAGCAGCGCTGCCCAAACGGGCGATCAGTACATCCATCAAGGCGCTGGCGCGCGTCCAATCACAGTGCGCCAGAGCCACGTCACCGGCGGCCATGAGCATCCAGACGGGTAGCGCGGTATCGGGATCGGCGGCTGTGATGTTCAAGGCCACGTAGCCGTCGTGCAGGGCCGCGTCAGCGGCGGGGAGATCGCCGGCCTGGGCAGCCAGTCGGGCCAACGTGGCTGCCGTAGTGGAAAGCAGGTTCGGATTGGGGAGGCGTAGTTCGGCAAGCTGGGCCTGGGTCTGGCGCAGCGTCTCGCGCCCCTCTGCGACCGCCCCCAGCGTCCCCCCATACAGCCACGCCAGCTCGATGCGCAGGCGCGGCGCCATAATCACCAGGCCAGCCGACTGGCTTAGCCGAATGGCCTCCTCCATCGCGGTGATGGCTTCGCCGATCTCCCCGCGTTCCAGGTAGACGAAGCCCATCACCATCCGACTGTAGGCATGGCCCCACAGGTTGCCGATGGGTTGGCTGATCCGGCAAGCCTCCTCCGCACAGACCAGCGCCTCCTCATACTCGCCGCCATCGTATAGCAGGTCCGCGGTGCTGGACAGGGCGTCGGTCAGCATGGGCAGGTTGCCCAGTGCACGCCACAGGCCACGCGCCTCATCCAGGGCGGCCCGGGCGCGTTCGTGTTGGCCGTCTGCCGCGTAGATACGGTGAATATCTTGCAGGGTAAAGGCCACCTGCTCGCGCCAGTCCAGGGCGCGGGCCAGGGCCAGGGCGCGCTCGCCATCCTGGAGGGCCTGGGACACGTTGCCCACCCAATAATTGATCCGCATGAGGTTCCAGAGCGCACGCGCCTCGGCCCGGCGGTCGCCCAGTTCGCCGGCCAGGGCCAGGGCGCGCTCCGACAGGGCGCGGCCCTGCGCCGCGTCGAAGTGGGTGTCGGGCGAGATGTGGATGGTGGCGCGGGCCATGAGGGCCGCCAGCTCCAGCGGGGGTTCGCCGCGTTCGCGCGCCAGCGCTTCCATCTCCTCGTAGCCGCGCAGGGCCTCGGCGTACTGGCCGCTCAATTCCAGGGCGCGGCCCCGCCGGGTGTAGCAGTGCAGGAGTTGCGCGGAATCGGCCTCGCCCGGCTGCGCGTGGGCCAGCTCCAGCGCGCGGGTGTAGTGGGCCACGGCCTCGGCGTTCGCGTATACTTCGGCGGCGGCGTCGCCGGCCAGGGTGAAGTAGCGCAGGGCGCGCGGGTCGCTGGCCTCGTCGAAGTGCTGGGCCAGCACCGGGGCCAACTCGCGCGAGGCGAGCCGGTCCGGGTAGAGCCGCTCCAGCGCCTCGCCCACGGCCCGATGGAGCAGTTTCCGGTCCTGCTTGCGTAGCGACTCGTAGGCCGCCTCCTGCACCAGGGCGTGGCGGAAGAGGTACTCCAGCTCCGGCTCGGTCTGGGCCAGGCGGACGAGGCCGGCGGATTCGAGTGTGTTGAGTTGATGGGCGATGAGAGTCATGGCTTTGCTATGGCGGACTGCGGATTCGTGTTGCGTGTTGCGCGATTCGTGCTCCGCCCGCACCACGGAGCACGAATCACGAATCATGTCCCCAACACCTGCTCCAGCACCCGCACCGGGAACCGCCGACCGATGACCGAGGCCACGCGCAGGGTGTGTTTCACGTCATCCGGCAGGCGGTCTATGCGCGCCAGGAGCAGCCCTTGCAGGGTGTCCGGTATCTCCACGGTGGCGACCTCATGGCCCACGACCCACCGCTCGTCCCGGCGGATGATGGCCCCGCGATCCAGCAACATGCGGATCACCTCTTCCACGAAGAACGGGTTGCCTTCGGCTTTCTGGAGGATGAGGGCGCGGGTCTGCTCCGGCAGGTCTTCGATCTCCAGCAGGTTGGCGACCAACTGCCGACTGTCGGCGGCGGAGAGCGGAGTCAACGTCAATTCGGTCAGGCGCCGGCCCCACGTCTCGCGCGCGGTCGTGACCAGCGGCCAGCCCGGCGCATCGGGGTCGGGGCGCGTGACGATGCAGAAGAGCACCGGCGCTTCGTCGGCCAGCGGGAGCAATTTGATCAGCGATTCAGTGGAGGACGGATCGGCCCAGTGGATGTCTTCCAGAACGAGCACGAGGGGGCTGCGGGCCGCCAGCGCGGTGAGCAGCCGGCGCAATGCGGCCAGGTAACGCGCCTGCAATGCTTGCGGATCGAGTGACTTGACCCGGTCCAGCGCCTCGCCGGCCAGCGGCAGCCCCAGCAGGTGGCCCAGATAGGGATACACGTCCAGGATTGCGGATTGCGGGTGGGGGGTAGAATCGTCAAACAGATCATGTACCAGAGTGAGAAGGGCGGCGTGGGTCTCGGCCGGGCTGGCCGCGGGCGACACACCCAACAGCGAGCGCAGCAGGTCGAGCAGCAGGTGATAGGCCAGCCCTTGTCCGTAGGATAGACAATGCCCCTCCACCCACCGGATGGCGGATGGCGGATGGCAGATGGCAGATTGGCGATTTGGAGGTTGGGCTTGGGGTTTTGGGGTTTGAGATCGCCATTCGGCGATGAGGCGGGTTTTGCCCAGGCCCGGCTCGCCGATGACCACGGCCACGCCGCCCCGTCCAGCTTGCAGCGCGGTGGTCAGTTGGCCCAGGGCGGTCAACTCCGTGACGCGGCCCACCAGGGGGCTTTCCAGGCCGACCAGACCGCGCAAGCGACCTGGGGCGGCCTTCGGGCCGCGTACTTCATACACGCGCACCGGCTCGGCTTTGCCTTTCACTTCCAACAGACCCAGATCGGCGCAATCGAAGACCGGCGCGATGAAGCGCTGGGTGTGTTCGGAGACGAGTGCCGTCATGGGGCGCGCGGCAGACTGCATCCGCGCCGCCAGGTTCACCGCCTCGCCCATGGCCGTGTATTCGTACCGGAGATCGCTGCCCACGTCGCCGACGATGACCAGCCCGGTGTTCAGGCCCACCCGGATGGCAAACTCTACGCCATAGTCGCGGCGCACCTCGGCCGCGTAGTCGCGCGCGGCGGCCAGCAGGTCCAGCGCGGCGTGCACGGCCCGCACCGGATCGTCCTCATGGGCCACCGGCGCGCCGAAAAAGGCCAGCAGCGCGTCGCCCAACAGCCGGGCGATGGTGCCCTCGTAGCGATAGATGACCGGGGAGAACCGGTCGAAGGCCCCGTTCATGACCGTTGTCCAGTCCTCGGCGTCCATCTGCCCGGCCAGGGCTGTGGACCCTACCACATCGGCGAAGAGGGCGGTGACGACCCGGCGTTCCCCGGCCAGGCGGGCGACGCGCATCTTGGCGGCGAGCGGGGCCGGGGCCGCGGCCGCCAGGTGCGTGAGGCGCGCGTCGTCGGCCGGCGTGGCCGCGCCCACCGGCTGTCCGCAGTTCAGGCAGAAGCGCGCATGGGCAGGCAATTCCGTCTGGCAGTTGGGGCAGTTCATAAGGTGATCTCTTGGGTGTGGCGTGTTTCGCGTCGTTGCGTCCCCCTGTCCTCGCGTCTCCAGGTCTCCCCTGCTCCCTCGCTCATCGGGGCGGGTAGCCGGTGATCTCCCGAATCTCCTCGTACAGCGGCTTTAATCGCCCGTACATCTGCCGGTAGACGCGCTGATATAACTCCTCGTACATGGTACGGTGTTGCGGGTTCGGCTCGAACGTATCGCCCAGGCGGGTCATCTCGCGGACGGCCGTGGTAAAGTCGGGGTGCAGCTTCAGCCCCACGGCCGCGTCCAGGGCCGCGCCCAGGCCGGCGGTCTCGTAGATGTGGGGCCGGCTGGCCGGCAGGCCGAACACGTCAGCGGTGATCTGCAAGGCCGCGTCACTTTGAGAGCCGCCGCCGGAGACGCGCAGGGCGGTGATGGGGACCTTACTGCGGCGCTCAGTGCGTTCCTTGCCCTCGCGCAGGGCGTAGGCCAGGCCCTCCAGGATGGCCCGGTAGATGTGGGCGCGCGTGTGCACGTCGCCGAAGCCGATGATGGCCCCCTTGGCCTCTGGCCCCGGCTCCTTCAGCCCCGGCGACCAGTACGGCTGGAGGGTGAGACCCATAGACCCCGGCGGCACTGCGTTCACCAGCTCATCGAAGAGGTCTTCCGGCGCGCAACCCCGCTCCCCGGCCACGCGCTGCTCGTGGTGGCCGAACTCCTGCTTGAACCAGCTCACCATCCAGAAACCCCGGTAGATCTGGATCTCCGTGTTGTAGCGGCCAGGCACCGCGCTGGGGTACGGCGGCAGCAACGGGATGACCTCCACGTACTTGTCAGTGGTGGTCTCGATGGTGGCGGTGGTGCCGTAGCTCAGGCAGCCGATGTGCGGCTCCAGGCAGCCGGCCCCCAGCACCTCGCAGGCCTTGTCGGCGGCGGCGGCGACGAGGGGCAGGCCGGCCGGGATGCCGGTGGCCGCGGCGGCGGCCGGCGTGATCTGGCCCAGGATGTCGGCCGGGGGCACCAGGTCCACCAGGAACTCGCGGGGCATGGGCACGGCCTGCCATTTCCAGTCCGAGTCTTTGGCCCAGGTCAGCTTCTTATAGTCGAAGGGCATGTAGCCCACCTGGCAGCCCACCGAATCGGCCAGCCGGCCGGTCAGGCGGTAGGTCAGGTAGCCGGACAGATAGACGTACTTGTGGGTCCTGGCCCAGACCGCCGGCTGATGGATGCGGATCCAGTTGGCCTCGGCCTCGGCCTGCAAATAGGCCACCGTCTTGGTCATGCGCACGAGCTTGAAGGCCAGGCCCCAGCGGCCGCTCACCGGCGGCAGCCCCTCGGTGCGGCGCTGATCCAGCCAGACGATGGCCGGCCGCAGGGGTTGGCCGTCTTTATCCAGGTTGATGACCGTGGCCCGTTGGGTGGTGAGGGCCACGCCAGCGATGGCGTCCCGGCGCGCGCCGGGGAGCGTCCAGAGTTGCTGGCAGGCCGCGCACAGGTTATCCCAGTAATAGGCCGGGTCCTGCTCTGCCCAGCCGGGCTGCGGTGACACATACGGCTGGATGGGCACGCGCGATTTCGCCACCAGGTTGCCCCGCAGGTCAAAGAGCAAGGCCCGCACACTCTGCGTGCCGTTGTCCAGCGCCAGGATCAGGGGTTCGGTCATTGGTCCTCCCGTTTGCCTCCAGCGCAGAGAGCTCTAACTGCTCACCCTCCCGCAGGTTTGCGAAGCTGAGCAGCAGTTACGTTTTCTCCACCACCGCCCAGAAGTTGATCCCGTCTCGTACCAGATGCACGTGTCCCCCGGCCTCTTCGAACATCCGCTGTACCAGCGGGGGAGGGCGAAAATGGCTGCGCATCAGGGCCATCTTCTCGGCCAGGGCCGTCAACCGGATCGAGAAGCGTTCCACGTTTTGCTCTTCCAGCACCAGCCGGCCCTGGGGTGACAGTACTCGCAGCAATTCTGCAGCAGCTTGTTGTTGATCGCGCAGATGATGAAAGGTATCCACCATCAGAATGCGAGCAAAGACGCCATCGCCGAAGGGGAGACGTTCCAGCTCACCCTGGACGACCGGCAGGTCCTTGCGCCGGGCCTGACGGAGCATCCCGGCCGACTCGTCCACCACCACCACAGCCCCCACCGCCTGGCGCAAGGTCTGGGTGACCCGGCCGGTGCCTCCGCCGGCGTCCAGGGCCCAACCCGCCGCCGGCAATGCTAACAGTTGGTGTAGCCGGGTCGGGTCCAGAAAGCAAAAGATGCGGTCATACCAGGGCGCCACCAGGCGAAAGTGGTCGAACCAGAGGGGCATATCTCACCTTTGCAATGGGGCAGTCAGTCACCTTTCCCCAGAAAATTGAACCATCCCTCTGCGCGGGGATTATATCACGCGCGATCGGGGCTGTCAAAAGCGGGTCACTCCTGATCTCCGGCCGGGGCCTCCACCCGTTCGCTTTCCACCATCCCTCCTCGAACGTGCTCAACCAGCCACACCCTGGTTGGCGCCAACCGGTCCTGGAACACCTCCAACACGGTCCGGGGATCCCCCGCCGCGCCACAAGTGAACACGTCTGCGCCAACGAACCCGTGTTCCGGGTACGTGTGCAGCGCGATATGGGACTCTGCCAGCAATACAAAACCGGTCACCCCGGCCGGGGTCTGGTCACCAGGCTGCCCTGCAAACGGCACCGCCACTGGCTCCGCGATGGGATGCAGCCCGCTGGCCGCCGCTGCCTCTGTCAGCACCCCGCGCAGAAAAACCCGGTCTGCCAATAGCCCCGGCTCAACGCCGTACATATCAATGATCAGATGTTTGCCGATCACCCGTCTTGCTCCTCCTAACCCGGACAGTCCAAAGTGCCCCCTGCTCATCGGTCCCCATAGCGCTGCAAGAACTCGTTGGCCGACATCCACAATTCGGCGCGGCGCAGGCGCAACAGTTTCCGCCGTCGCAAGCTGACAGCGTTGAACGTCCACATGATGGCCCAGGCATAGAGGTTCTCCCAGAACTCGCCAAAACGGCCCAATGGATGACGGCAGGGGAACACCGTAAAGCCGGCCCGCCTCATGATCCGTTCTCCACCAGCTGGATCGTCGGGAGAGAGTATAGAAGTCACCCCGCCTACGGCCTGTACACCAGCCAGACACGGGTCATGGGTCATCTGACGGGCCACGGCGTGCAGCGAAGCCATCATCAGCCGGCGGGTCTGGAGCGCCCAGGCCAGGTCAGGACCCTGAGGAGGGATAGAGGGAATATGCTCGTTCCACAGGTGCAGTTGCAACACCAACGCGCCGGCCGGGACCAGACCGTCTGGCAGAGCGATGGCATGGCCGGTCTGGGTCACTTGCAAGCGTAACAGGCAGGTCGGGTCGGCCGAGAACTCAAAGACGCCATAGACCCGGCGCAAAAGCCGATCAAACAAGCGGACGATAGTGCGCATGGTCAGCGCCCACAGATCAGCACGATACCGCTGACCACCAGCAGAGTGCCCAGCCATTGCACTGGCGAGATGGCCTCGTGAAACAACAGCCAGGCCGCGATGACTTCCACGCCGAGTACAGCCAGGCCAGTGGTGACAGGAAAGGCCATGTGCAGGGGAATGTAGCGCAGTAAACCAGTCAACGTCAATACAGTGGCGAACCCGGCCAGATTGCCGATCACCTGCCAGATCAGAAAATCGCGCCAGTTGGAACTGACCGCCGAGACCTTGAAGCTGGCATTGGCGACGATATTGAATAGCAGGTTAACGACCAGCAAGACCAGGACGATGGTGAGGTTGCCTTCTAACCACAACGCTAAGGCTGAGAACCGGGTTCGGAACATTGCTATTCCTCCATTAGCTGGAGATTGCCTCGTCGCTGCACCCCTTGCCCTGACCGGGGCCGTTAGTTCCAGAGCAACAACACTTCGGGGGGCAGCCATCAGGTGCAAAAGCAGGGGTACTTTTGCTCCCCAACCCTGGGGTTAGGGGTTTGGTGACGTCAAAGCCGTCACCAAACCCCTAAAGACCCTTTCTTCTCCCCTGCTGGGGGAGCAACAGGTTTAGCCACACCGGAGTGCCCACCGGTACTAACTACGTGAATTATACCACTGGCATATATGGAGAGCAACCAGGAGCTGAACCCCAAGACTGTCAATTTAGCAGGGCGGGAGAATAGTTTCTGGGGGTTTTTGCTGCGGCGAAGCCGCCGCAAAACCCCCTACCAGGCATTCTTTCCCCTCCCCGCATCGCGTAGCGGCGACGAGGTGGGAAGTGGGGCAGGGCCCTCATGCGTTTAATTACGCACGGATGTCAACCACCACCCTTGCCGGGGCAGAGTAAGTAGGGTATAATCGGCTGGCAGCGTTCCGCTCAGCCATCAGCATTCAGCATGAGAGGGGTGATGGCTGGCCGTTGACCACTGAGCGCCGACCGCTGACCGTTGATCTCTGCTTGAGGTAGCCCATTGCGAGACTGGCTTTACCGCCGGCGACCCGATATATTGATCGCGTTGCTTTTCCTTATCCTGCCGGCCCTGTTCCTGACCCCGGCCCTCATCGGGCGGGTCCTGCTGCCCACGGATGTGCTCTATACGTTCGAGCCGTGGCAATCGTTTGCGTCCCAGCTTGGCGTGACTATCCCCCACAACCACCTCATCGGCGACATGGTGATCCAGAACCTCTCGTGGAAGGGGTTTGCCCGCGAGACGGTCTGGAGCCGGGACGTGCCCCTCTGGAACCCGTACCTGTTCAGCGGCGTGCCGTTCCTGGCGGCCGGCCAATACCAGGTACTCTATCCCCTGGGTGTCTTCTTCTACCTGCTGCCGGTCCCCTGGGCCTATGCGCCGTACACCTGGCTGCACCTGGCCCTGGCCGGGCTGTTCATGTACGCCTGCCTGCGGGTCATCCGCGTCCCCCGCCCCGGCGCGACGCTGGGCGGCATCGCGTTCATGTTCTGCGGCTTCCTGGTGGTCAGCTTCGTCTGGCCGCAGATTCTGGGGACGGCCATCTGGCTGCCGCTGTGCATTGCCTGCGTGGAGCTGGTCATCCGGGCCGCCGAAGCCCTCACCCCACTCCCCCCGGCTCCCTCTCCCCTCTCCCGAAGTTCGAGAGAGGGGAGATGGGGCGAGGGGGTGAGGGGCATAGGCGTCAACTTAAGGCGCGGGCGATTGGAAATCGCACCGGGTAGCCGAAGGCAATGCCTTCGGCTACCCGGCCGTCCGCCTGCGCGGACGGAGGCGTCCACGCCGG
>DAOTYG010000051.1:0-3157 GCA_034435155.1 Anaerolineae bacterium
ATCACCTGCAACCCGACGTCCCGCCGCAGAACGTGATCGCGCTGTTCCAGGCAGCCCGGGCGTACGGTAGGTATCCGCTCGGCGAAGGGGGTAGATAAGTATTAGCTATTGGATATTGTTTCGAAGGAGGGATCAAAAATGCACAAGATAACCATGCTAGGCACAGGGTTGATTGGTTTATTCTACACCATGACGCTGCACAGGCATCGCAGCCGGGATAGAGTCCAAGTGGTGTATTCTCGAACGGAAGACCGGGTCAGGAACTTCGTGGAGGAGTGGGACATTCCCAAGTGGACTACTGACATGGCCGAGGCTATCAATGACCCGGAGACCGATGTGGTAGTGATTGGCCTGCCCAACTTCCTGCACGAAGAGGCCGTCATCATGGCTGCCGAGGCCGGCAAAGCGGTGCTATGCACGAAACCGCTGGGCAGAAACGCGGCCGAAGCCAAAGCCATGCTCGACGCGGTCGAGAAAGCCGGCGTGTTCCACGGCTATCTCGAGGACCTGGTCTACACTCCCAAGATGCTGAAATCGCTGCGGTTCGTGAAGGGCGGAGCCATCGGGAAGGTGCTGTGGGTTCGCTCGCGGGAAACCCACGGCGGCCCCCACAGCGCCTGGTTCTGGGACCCCGCATTGGCTGGTGGCGGGGCCATCGTGGACATGGGCTGCCACTGCATCGAGATCGCCCGCAACTTCGTGGGCAAAGACAACAGGCCCGTGGAAGTTATGTGCTGGGCCGATACCCTGGTGCATCCCATCAAGGCTGAGGATCACGGCATTGGCCTGGTTCGATTCGAGAGTGGTGCTGTGGCCCAGTTTGAGGTGAGCTGGGCCTTCAGGGGAGGGATGGACCTCAGGGACGAGGTGTCCGGCACCGAGGGGACCATCTGGCTTGATCACTTCCTGCGGACAGGGCTGGAGCTGTTCACCGCCGTTGGTCCCAGGGGCTACGTTTCCGAAAAAGCCGAGGGGGAAACCGGCTGGCTCTTCCCGGTGGGCGACGAGGTGCACGAACTGGGCTACCCCGACATGTTCAGCGACATGCTGAACTCGCTGGACGAGGGCCGAGAGCCTATGGAAACCTTTTACGATGGCTACGTGGTTAACGCCATCATGGACGCCTGCTACCGCTCCGCCAGGTCGAAGCGGTGGGAGCCGGTGGAGCTGGAGGTATGGAGGGGAACGCCTCAGCCCATCGTGGAAAAACGCTTCGTGGAGTACGAAGACAAATTTGTGGTCATCAAGCAGGAGCAAATGCCTGATGGCACAACAAAGTTGATCCTCAGGGACAAAGAGACCGACAGGATTGTCCAGAAAGTCGTCCCTGCGGAAGGGTAATCGGTCGGGCCTTTGACATCGCGGATACGTTTCTCCACCCCATCCTGGCCCTTGAACAAGGTTAAGGCCTGGTCGGCATCCAGATGCGTAGCGTTTGTGACCAGGGCATAACGACCATCCAGCGCCTGGGCAGCGGCCGGTAGTGTCCCAGAACCATTGAGCTATACTTTCACAGTTTTCCCGAAACGCCAAGGTGGTAAGACCAAGGCGACAGAGCGGGCTTTCGCCGAAATGGAAAGCCAAGAGCACCAAAAGGAGGCTGTAAGTCCATTTCAGGCTACAATCCGCAAGATGGCCTCTAACCCGGATTGGCTATCCTCCAAGTTCGGGATTTCGCCGGACCGGGAGGATAGGATACGACCCAGGACATAGCGTTGCAGCCTTTGTCGCAGGTAAGCGAACCTGGCCGGCGAAACTCCTTTGGGAGCAGGAGGTAACCAATCCCGGCTCTCTTTGTCCAACTGAACCAGCCGGTACAGACAGAAGGCCAGGCAAGCCAGGTGGACGAAGCGGTGGATGGCCATTGCCAGATAACATTGGTAATCGGCCAGGCCGAAATACTCCAACTCGCGAATGGCCAGTTCAAGGGTGACTGGAGGGCTACGAGGTGCACAAGTTACCCATGGCCCACCTCTTCCGCGGACTGGCCCTTCAGTGGCCTTCCTCAGCCTTCCAGGAGCTTGTCCCCAATGAGTGACGGTCCCCAGGTCCTCAATTGACATCCTCGTTGATTCGTGCTACAATGGTCACATGATGAGCACCGAAACGACTGTAGAGATTGCAAGCTATCGATTGCCGGTGGTGATAGAACGCGCGAATGGCTCCTATCAAGCCACCAGTCCTGCCCTGGACGGCTTCCTGGTGTTGGCTGACACTTTGGACAAAGTGCTGGCTCTCGCTCCCAACGTGGCGCGTACGCTGCTTGAGGCCATGCGATCCAAGGGCAAGACACCGCCTCTGCCCCTCGAAGAAGTGCGGCTTCCCACGCAGATCGAGGTCTTGGTTCCCGCCTGATCTGCTTGTCATCGTAGATCCATCCTTGCCATGTCGTCCGAAGGCACGGTCATCCGGACGAAATTGCTCCCGCCCCGCCCCCACCGACGGGTGCTGGCCCGCCCGCGCCTCACCGGCCGCCTGCTGGAGGCGCTGGATTACCGCCTCACCATCCTCCACGCGGGCGCCGGATACGGGAAGAGCACCGCCCTGGCCGCGCTCTCCGGGCAGGGATACCCGCTCATCTGGTACCACCTGGACGCCGAAGATGCCGACCCGACCACCTTCCTCCTCCACATCCTCCACGCCTTCCGCCCCCTCTGCCCCGACGCGGTGCAACTCCCACTGGCCCTCCTGGAGGAGCAGGGGGGACAACCCTCCTGGACCGCGTCGGTGGACGTGCTGGTGGACGGGTTGACCGGGCATCTCAGCACCCCCCACCTCCTGATAATAGACGATGCCCATCTGCTGGATAGTTCACTGGAGACCCTCCGTATCCTGGACCGTCTGATCGGGCGGGCCCCGGCGTTCCTCCATACCATCCTCTCCACCCGCTACCCCCTGCGTCTGCCGTCCCTGATCGCCTGGCGGGCACGCGGGGAGATCCTGGAGATTCGCCAGGACGAACTGGCCTTCACGCCGGACGAAATCGCCTCCCTGTTCCGCCAGCAGTACGGCCTCTCCCTCTCCCCCGCGGAGGTCTCCCTGCTGGCCGAACGGACGGAGGGGTGGCCCATCGCCCTCCAGTTGGTCTGGCAGATGCTCCACAGTCGGGGCGCCTCCACGGTCCACGAGGCCCTGAGGCGCATCGCCGGGCCGACGG
>DAOTYG010000052.1:0-4589 GCA_034435155.1 Anaerolineae bacterium
AAGGAGCAGCCGCCTCCAGCGTGAACTCGCGTTGTTTCTCCCGGTCGTAAACTTTGAGTTGACGCTCAAGTGGGCCGTCGGGTGGATTGGCTTCTTGTTCGATCCACACCACCCATGATTCCGAGATGCGGGCAAAGTACTTGACCGTGGTTCCAGGGGCGCTGCTGATCTGTCTCATCTCTCCCGTCGTCAGGTCCAGGGTGACGAGCTGTTGTTCGCCGTTGATGAGCGTGTCTCCCACCATCGTATCGCCACACAGGTGCATCGGCCCAAAGCCCTCCGGGTTCTGCACCGGCACCTCCACCGCCGCGCTCAAGTGGCGGGGGGGCGGGGTACCCTCTGGCGTCGCCGGGGTCTCGGTCGGTGCGGGGGTCGTCGTGGGCGCGGGCGTGCAGGTCGCCGTCGCGGTTTCCGTCGTCTGGGCCACTTCCGGGGCCGGCCTCTGCCCCCGGAACAGCAGCCCCAGGCCCACGGCCACCACAGCCAGCACGGCCAGGCCGGCCAGCGCTTTCCACCAGTCATCCCGCTTTTTCATTTTCATTCACTTCCTGTTACATAGTGCGTGGTACGTGTCCACATCTCACGCACCACGCACCACGCGCCAGGGTCTAGTCTTTGCGTCTGGCTTCCGCGCTGCGCCCCACAATATCCTCGATGGCCTGCACCGCAGCCTGGTAGCCGGCCATGATGTCCCGCTCCTCACCGCCCAGATAGACGCGCCCAAAGCTGCCAAAGGGGCGCACCTCGACAATATTGATGTGGGCCGCCTTTTCCGCCTCGTTGGCTGCCAGCACGGCGTAGGCGGCCGGCTCCAGCTCCATAATGTACAGCGTCTGATCGGCAATGAGCATCATGCCGTTGCGGTTGCGGTTGATAAGCTGCGCCTGGTGGGCATCCACCTTGCGGATGATCTGGCTGGAATAGATGGTCGGCTTCCAGCGTTCCTCGGCCCGCACCCCCAGCGCATCGAGGATGGCGGCCCCGGCGGCCCGCACCTCCGCCTGGTCCGGGGAGTGGACCTCCAGCAAACCAAAGAGCCGCTCCACCACCTGAACGGCGGGCCGCACCCTGGTCGCCTTGAGGGCCACATCGGTGATGCGGTTGATCTCGATGCCGGGCGAGATCTCCACCCACAGCGAGGCATCGCCGGCCAGCGGCAGAAAGCCCCGCGCTGTAGAGCCGATAAAGGCCGCCATCTGCGGCTGCAGGCTGTCCAGAAAAACATAAGAACGCAGATCGACGCTCAACAGATTCCTCCTTCGGTTGACCGGCTGTGAATGAATTGGACAATGTGCCTGACAAACATCTCCAGATCGCCCAGATTATGTTGCAAGTACTGATACACCCTGCGCAAATCTACTTCCAGATAGAGATGGACCAACACGTTTCTGAACCTGACCATCGGGATCAGCCGGTGGGCAAAATCGGCAGGCAACACTCCTGTCTCGCCAAGTTGGGCAAAGATGTCGGCATAGTCTGTCGGCGGAGGGGTGTTCAAATCGGCAAGGATTTGTTGACCAATATCAATCGCCGCCTGAATGGCCACCTGAAACTGATGCTCGGCGATGTTGATGGCAGCGGCACTGAGCACAAACTGCTCATAGTCAATCCCCTGGATTTCCCGCAGCAGGGAGAGTGAAGAGCGGATCTGATGTAACCTTGCCTCGATAGCGGTTGTATCCATCCAGCCACGTCCCTTCCAGAATATGTTTGAAGAAGAGCTTACGATGGTAGTCCAACACCGGCTTAAAGTCCAGGTATTCGTTCAATGTCCGGACGCGAAAGCTAACCATTGCCTGACGGTCACGGCAGTAGACCACCTGACCGGTGCGGAGCACCTGGTAACGCAGCACCAGGGGTGCCCGGTTGAGGACCAGCACATCCACATCGTTGGTGTGCAGCAGGTTCATCAACCCGCCGATGAATTCCAGGCGGGCCTCGAAACATTCATCGGCGGTCGGCGCGCCGCTCAGCAGCACGGCCACGTCCAGATCGCTAAGCGGACCAGGCCGGCCAAGCACCTGGGAGCCAAAGAGATAAGCCACGAGCACCTGGAGCTGCCCGGCAAAATAGCGTTCCAGTTGGGGCCTCACCCGACTCAAGTCAAAAACCGGCATTTCAGCTCCCTTTCGCTTCCTGCACGATCTTGACTCCCGCGCTGGCTCCGATGCGCGTCGCTCCGGCAGCGACCATGGCCCGCGCTTCCTCATAGCTGCGGATGCCCCCCGCCGCCTTGATGCCCAGCTCCGGCCCCACGGCCCGGCGCATCAGCTCTACATCGTGGACGGTGGCCCCGCCCGGCCCAAAACCGGTGCTGGTTTTGACATAATCGGCGCCGGCAGATTTGGCCAACTGGCAGGCGATCACCTTTTCGTCGTCGGTCAGCAGGGCCGCCTCGATGATCACCTTCAGGATGGCGCCGCCGGCATGGCAGGTGCGGGCCACGGTGGCGATGTCCCGCTCCACCAGGGCATAGTCTTTCGATTTGAGCGCGCCGATGTTGATGACCATGTCCACCTCGGTCGCGCCGTCGTCAATCGCCTGCTGGGCTTCGTAGGCTTTGACCTCGGGCGGGGTGGCTCCCAGCGGAAAACCGACCACGGTACAGACGTGGACCGGCGATCCCTTGAGCAGTTGGGCGCACAGCCGGACGTAGGTGGGGTTGACGCACACCGCCGCAAAGCCGTACTTGCGCGCTTCGTAGCACAGTTGGGCGATCTGATCCTGCGTGGCGTCCGGCTTGAGCAGGGTATGGTCAATCAACCGGGCGATCTCCGGCCCGATGTCGGTGCTGCCCAGGGTCGAACTCAGCCGCGCTGCGCCGGCATCCACCACCTGCCGCACCCGCTCCTGACATCGGGAGGTGCACTGGCCGGAGCAATCGGCGCACGAACTGACGTTGCTGCCCGATTGGGCGCGAGCCTCCTCCTCGCGCAGCAGGATCAGTACCTCTTTGGTGATCTGTTCGACCAGGCGTTCCACCGTCGCCGAATCGAGTTTCACCTTATCTCCGCGCAAACCGCCGTTCGATCTCCATAATCTTGTCCACGCGACGGGCGTGGCGGCCACCGCCAAAGTCGGTCTCCAGCCAGGTTTTGACGATCTGCCGGGCCAGGTTCGGCCCCAGCAGCCCTCCGCCCAGGGTCAGCACGTTGGCGTCGTTGTGCTCCCGCGAGTTGACCGCTGTGGCCTGATCGTAACACATGGCCGCCCGCACGCCCGGCACCTTGTTGGCCGCCATGCAGGAACCGATGCCGGCGCCATCCACGACGATGCCCCGCCAGGCGCGGCCCTCGGCCACCAGCCTGGCCACGGCATAGGCAAAATCGGGATAGTCCACTGCGGCCGTGCTGTGGGTGCCACAATCCACCACCTGGTAGCCGAGTTCCCCCAGATAGGCTTTCAACTCCTCCTTCAAGGCATACCCGCCGTGATCGGCGCCCAGGGCCACGGTCCGGCCTCCGCCCACGACCGTGGGGGAGTCGGTCGCCGGCCCCCCACCCGGTTCCGGCACCAGTTCCACCTGCCGTTCTCGCGCTGTCTCTCGGGCCAGGGGGGTGAGGATCGCTCCGGCAGGCAGCGGCAGCTTCCCGCCGCGCGGCACGGCCAGGACATCGGCCTCGGTCACCGTGGGCCGGATCGGCACCGTTCCGGCCGGGGAAGAGGAGCCACCCGAACCCGGCTCGATCCCATCCGGACCCAGCAGGCGCCTCAACGTCTGACGCACCAGCGCCCTGACCTGCTCTTCCGAAACAGACATCCCTCTCCTCTATGCCCTGTCAGGGCAGGCTGTCGTAGGCCTGGTGGGGGATCAGCCCCCACAGGCGGGGCGGCCAGTAGGTCAGCCAGGCCTTGCCCACGATCTCCTGGCCCGACAACGGCCCCCAGTTGTGCGAATCGTTCGAGTTGTTCCGGTTGTCGCCCAGGACGTAGTAGCTGTCCTCGGGGATGGGGATCGGCGGCTGAGAATAGTGGCCGGGGCTGATAATATAAGCCTCCTCCAGCCGCCGCTTGTTGACAAACACCTGGCCGTTGCGGATCTCCAGAATCTCCCCCGGCAGGCCGACGATCCGTTTGATCAGCTTGCGTTCCCGGTCGTGGGGGTCGCGGAAGACAATGATATCCCCCCGTTGTGGCTCATGCAAACGGTAGTCCAGCTTGTTCACCATCAGGTACTGATTGTCCTCCAGGGTCGGATCCATGCTGTGTCCCACGACCCGGTAGTTTTCAAACAGAAAGGTGCGAATAAGGACGTAGATCAGAAAAGTAAGTAAGAGCGTCTCTACGAATTCACGGAAGAGCGGTCTCTTCCGTGACACAAATGATCCCCCAACCTGCATCCGTTCACCCTATTCATTCCGGGCCGGCCGTTCATCTGGGGCCGGCAGGGACCATTATAACGCAACTCGCCAGGCATGGCAAACCGACCGGCAAGCAATGGGTGGCCCCAAGCTCTTTCAGGCGCTCCCGTCAGCTCTGTGACCCGGCGGCCTCCGCCCCGACCGGCGAGCGGAAAAATGACAGGTCCCTACCTCGACAATGTTAAATTAACATAAATGGCAGCCAGGGTGGACCTCACCCCATCCCCC
>DAOTYG010000053.1:0-6089 GCA_034435155.1 Anaerolineae bacterium
GGTGGACCGGCGGCACCAGCGCCGCTGGACCCCACGTGGCCGGGACGGTGGCCCTGATGTTGCAGAAGAACCCCACCCTCACGCCTACCCAGGTCGTGAACATCCTTCATACCACGGCCATCACCGACACCTGGACGGAGCACACGTCCCACGGCGGCGCCACCCCGAACGACCACTGGGGCTGGGGCAAGCTGAACGCCGCCGGGGCCGTGGGGAACACCCCGGCACCGACCCCCGACTTCTCCCTCGTCGTCACCCCCACGCAGCGGCAGGTTGCGGCGGGCCAGGCCACGAAGTACACCGTGGGTTTGTCGCCCAGCTACGGTTTTACCGCCCCGGTTACGCTGTCGGCGGGCGGGCTGCCGGCCGCCACGTCTTCTTCCTGGAGTCGCAATCCCATCACGCCGGGCCTCACCAGCACCCTGTGGATCACCACCGCGCTGACGACGCCGCCGGGAGACCATACGCTGGTCATCACCGGGACCGGCGGCAGTAAGATTCACACGACCCATCCGACACTGACGGTCCTGGCCCCGGCTCTCTCGGTCAGCAAAAGCGTGGCCTCGAGTGTCCTGGCCGGCGTCCCGTTGAACTACACCATCCACGTCTCGAACGCCGGCAACACGGCAGCCACCTCCGTGGTCGTCACCGACGCAGTGCCGGCCGGCGCCAGCTACGTGGGCTGCGGTGGTGGGACGTGTGGGCAAAGCGGAGGCGTGGTCGCCTGGAGCGGCCTCACCGTGCCCAGCGGCGGCACGGTGGACGTGACCTTCGTCGTCACCGCCTGCACGGGGCCGCTGGTCAACAACGCTTACCGGGTGGTGAGCTGCGCCCAAGGGGTCGGCAGCCCGTGGGGGGCGCAGACGACGACGACAGTGCGGGCCGATCCCCCGACGGCCGGCTTCACGCCCAGCGCCTATGCCGTCTGCGTGGGGGATGTGGTCGCCTTCACCAATACCAGCGTTAATGCCAACTCCTACCAGTGGAGCTTCGGTGATGGCGGGACCAGCACGCTCTCCAATCCCACCCACGCCTACGCCGTGCCCATGACAGCCACGGTCACGCTGACTGCTTCCAACGCCTGCGGCTACGCGGCGACCAGCCAGACGCTCTCTGTGTACAGCGTGCCGGTGGCCGGCTTTACTCCCAGCGCCACCGTCGTCGGCGTGGGGCAGGTGGTCACGTTCACCAACACCAGCGTCCACGCCACGGCCTACCAATGGGATTTCGGCGACGGTGTGGGCGTGTCCACGGCGGTTCATCCCACCTACACGTACATCCGCGGTGGCTGGTACACGATCACACTGGTGGCGTCCAACCCCGGCTGCTCTGATACTGCCACGCAACAACTACAGGCTCGTTATGCCCTCTACTTGCCGTTGGTCTTGAAAAGCCATTGAGCGATCAACGACAACTTGCATCATTTGACATCCCTGTGGAAATCGGTACAATTATGGGGTAGAGGTACCGATGGCCATTCCACCTGCAATTGCCAGGATTGCCCCAGATGGGCAGATCAACTCTATCCAGCGACTTCGCTTGCTGATCGACATGTGCCGGCGGCGTATCCGACCGGGCACGGGTAGCAGCGCTGAGAGCCTGCAAAGGAGAACGGCCATGAATCCCTGGCCTGATCTGCGCGCCATATTGGACGGCATCCCGTGGGCCATCGCGGGCGCGGTGGCCACCCGGGCCTATATGCCGGAGCGAGCGACCCAGGACCTGGACATCTTGGTCCGCCACCAGGACGGCGACGAAGTACGCAAACGGCTGGAGGCGGCGGGATACCGTTATGAAGCGCGTTTGGCTGTGCCCGGCTTCCTGGTCCGCTCGCCAGAGGGCGTGGAGGTGGATGTGCTTCTGGGCGACTATCCCTGGCTGGAAGAGGCCCTGGCCCATCCCCAAATCGGCCCAGAAAGCTATCCGGTTCTGGGCCTCCCCTACCTGGTGTTGATGAAAATGGCCGCTTCCCGTGCCCGCGATTTCGGGGACCTGGGAACCATGCTGGGTCTGGCTACCGAGGAAGACCTGGCACGGGTGCGAGCAGTGGTGGCCCATTACGCCCCCGCCGAACTTGACGACCTGGAATCGCTCATCTATCTGGGGCAGTTAGAGATGGGCAAAATATCCTTCGCCCAAGACCGGGAAGCATCACCCGGGATTCGCGGTTAAAAAAGAGCGGGGCTGGTGCTATGACCAGCCCCGCTTGCTCTTGCTCTCGGTTGAGCTGAAGGTCTACTCGCGTTTTACCTGGGCGGATTCACCACGTTGGCCGCGTCCCCCACGTGCGTGATGTCCAGTTCTTGCGTCAGGGTCCACGTGGCCGATTCGATGACGCCAGTCCCCAGAAATCGCCCGCGCACGGGATAGCCCCCGGCCACAGCCAGCCATATATCCCCCTGGTGCGACCAGTTGACACCTCCACTCACCACCACGCCCCGGTAGCTCTCGCTGGTCCGGTAGTGCTGACAGAGCACGCCGTTTACCTGCTCGTCCGGCATGACCCGCCTGGTATGCTCTTCCAGGCCCAGGCCCACATCGTCCCACCAGCCGCGCGGGGTAAAGCCCAGAAACTGCCGCTGTTGCCCGGCCGGCGTCTCCACCCACTGCTCACCGAACCGGACCCATTCCTGGTTGCCGATGTGGATGACTTCCAGGACCACATCGCCTTCGCCCAGGGCCCAGGTGATGTGCCAGCGATCGCCGTCCTTGACCCGGATGCCCTCTGAGTGCCAGGAGAGCGGCGATACCTGGTCTCCCGCGCTGGATGTCAGTGTCCAGCGCGCGGTCCAGCGGTAGCTGGGCAGGGTGTCCAGGGCCGCGCCGGCCTGGACAAAGGGTGATTCGGCCGTCGTCACCGGGACTGGGGGCGACGCAGTGGCCGGGCCGGTCGGCGGCACCGGGGTCACCAATACCGGGGTGGCCGGTGGCGAGGCGGTGGGTGGCGTACCCCCCAGGTCGCAACCGGCCGCCAGCAGCACCAGGATGCCCAGCGCAACAGACAGGTATCTCATAGCAGAACCCTCCCGGCGCGGATCATAGCACGAGGGCCGGGCGCTGTCAACCGGAGCGGAGGGAGCGTTACGTGCCTGGGACATAGGGCGCAGGCGTGCCGGAACGATCATGGGCACTGGAGTGGAGCCTTCAGGCGGGTTTTGCGGGTGAAGACCAGCTAAAGCTTCGACTCCAGGCGTGGGATCTGTCCCCGCCATGGGACGCTCACGAGCGGACGGACCTGGCAGCCAGCAGGCGTTCACCAAAGGTCCGGCCAAAGGCCACCGCCTGCGCTCGTTCCGCCGGGGATGGCCGCCAGGCCAGGGCCAGCCCCTCCTGCACCACCTCGATCCCGGCCTCCTGCAAGCCCTTCTCCAAAACCGGCACGGCCCCGCCGCCCCAACCGTGCGAGCCAAAGGCCGCCCCGATCTTGTTCACCGGCCGCAGCCCGATCAGGTCCTCCACGATGGCCGCGATGTTCAGGAGCGGCCGGCGGTTGTGCGTGGCCGTGAAAATGGCGCACTGCCCAATCCACGGCCCCCACCCAATAGACATTCTCAGCGATTTGAACAGACATGCTTTTCCTCCCTGATTTTTCCTGGTTCCCTTCCCTCTCGCTTGAGGGTGCTCAGTCCCTTATGCTCCCAGAACACTACGACGAATGGGGAAAGGAACGAATTATCAGCCAATTCGTTCGGGATGGTTCAAAATTGGTTGACACTTTTGTGACCGAAGGCCCTCATTGCCCCTCCCCCCTGGCCTTGCGATCAGGGGAGAGGGGAGATAAGGAAAGGGTTTTGCGGCGGGCGGCTTCGCCGCCCGCCGCAAAACCCCGCTCCCTGCCCCTCCCCTCGCCCGCCGTTCCAGGCGAGCGGGAGAGGGGAGGGGCAGGGAGAGGAGTGAGGATTTTAACGCCCGTAAAAAGTGTAAACCAATTTCCCCAGAAAATTGAACCATCCCCAAAGCAGCCCCAGATTCGTGGGATGCTCCAGGCGGGTATGTCACCCGCGCCCTACGAAGGAGCAGCGAAGGCCATGCCGCGCTCTGGATAGGCCCGGTCCTCCAGTTCGGCGATGAATCTGTCGGCGGCCATGCCGGCCACGGCGCCGGTCCCCACGGCCACCGCTACCTGCTGATAGAGCCGATCCTGCACGTCGCCAGCGGCAAAGACGCCAGGCACGCTGGTGCGCTGATGCCGGTCAGTGACGATATAGCCCCCTTCATCCAGTGTCAACTGTCCCCGGAACAGTTCGGTGTTAGGGGTCATGCCGACATAGATGAATACCCCTTCTATCGCCAGGGTGGACTCCGCACCGGTCTTGAGATGGCGCAGGCGCAGGGACTTGACCCCGGAATCGTCACCCTCAATAGCCGTGACCACGGTATCCCATATGAAATCCACCTTGCCGCTGCGTTCGGCACGCTCCTGGAGGATCGGCTCGGCCCGCAGCCGGTCGCGCCGGTGGATGACAGTGATCCGGGAGGCCAGGCGGGTCAGGTAGTTGGCCTCTTCCAGGGCGCTGTTGCCCCCGCCCACCACGGCCACCGGCAGGTCACGGTAAAAGAACCCGTCGCAGGTGGCGCAATAGCTCACGCCCCGGCCGAGGTACTCCGTCTCGCCAGGGACGCCCAGCTTGCGGGGGGTGGCCCCGGTGGCAATGATGAGGGCGCGCGCCTGATAATTCTGGGCATGGGTGGTGATCGTGAATGGGTGCTGGTTCAGATCAACGGCCTTCACCACGTCCATCACCACCTCGGCTCCAAAGCGGCGAGCCTGATCTTGCATGGTTTCCATCAATTCAAAGCCGTTCACGCCGTCCTTGAACCCGGGGTAGTTTTCGATCTCGGCGGTGGTGCCGGCCTGGCCGCCCGCGACCGGTCCAGCCACGACCAGGGTGGACCTCCTGGCCCGGGCGGTGTAGATGGCGGCGGTCAGGCCAGCCGGGCCAGAGCCAATGATGATCACGTCGTGCATGTATAACCTCCTTGCATAATATATGCTCGCCAGGGGTCTGCGACCTCGCGCCAGCGGCAACACACCCGCCGCGAGCGTGACCACACCAACCGCGAGCGTGACCTCCCCGTATAATATGCGCTCACGCGGGGTCTGCGACCCCGCGCCAGCGGCAACACACCCGCCGCGAGCAGGGACATCTCATACCTCGCTATTGCGGGTTGCGGATCATCCCAAACTTGCCAGCACCCGGCGCGTCACCTCAGCTACCAGGGCATCATCGGCGGCTGAAGAGGGGGCGGCATCGCACAGGCCACAGGCGGCACACAGCTCGGCCTCCTCGGCTGGCGACATCTGCCCCCGCAGGCGGCGCGCGGCGATGAGCTTTTGGGCTTCCCTGGGGGGCAACGCGCTGCCGCCGCCCAGCCTGGTCACCAGGAACGTCACCTCGGCGGCGTGCTCCACCTTTTCCGTCTTGAGATAGGCGTCCATCAGGTCGCGCCCCACGGTGACACTGCCGTGACGTTGCAGCACCAGGGCATCGTGATGCTCGATGAGGTGACCCATGACGCCTGGCCCCTCCGGGCTGCCGGGCATGGCATATTCCGTGATGGGAATGACGCCCAGGTTAACGATCACCTCCGGCAACAGACAGCGGGCGATAGGGAAGCCGGCGATGCTCAGGGCGATGCTGTAGGGTGGGTGAGCATGGACCACGGCATTAACGTCCGGGCGACGGCGATAGGCTTCCAGGTGCAGGGGTAGTTCAGAGGTGGGGCGATGACGATTGGCGCCGTAAAGGGGGCTGGGCTGAGGCTGGCCGGCCAGGTCCACCACCACCAGGTCTTCGCTTGTGACGAACCCTTTGCTCAGGCCACTGGGTGTCACCAGGATGCGATCTGGCCCCAGCCGGGTGGAGACATTGCCGTCAGTCGCCGGAACCCAGCCGTGTTCATAAAGCAATCGGCACACCCGCACGATCTCGTCACGCTGGTGACTCTCGATCTGGCGTTGGTGGTAGGTGCTCAAAGCTTCCCCCTTGACGGGCGGTAGAAAATAGGGTACAATTTGAAGCGTGCCGAGGTGGCGGAACAGGCAGACGCGCTACGTTCAGGGCGTAGTGGGCAAGCGCCCGTAAGGG
>DAOTYG010000054.1:0-8187 GCA_034435155.1 Anaerolineae bacterium
ACAGGTGGCTGTGGGCTGGGGAGCAGCCGTGGGCCAGACTGTCTGCTCCGGCGTGGGCGTGCCTGGCGTCGGGGTGGCAGTGGGCGATGGGGTGGGCAAGGGCGCGGTGCCGGTCACCTGGATGATGACATGCACAGGATCGCCAAAGAGTTCACCGGCGGCATTTTTCATCTGCCATTGGCCGACATGGGTGCCTGGTTCCTGCGGCGCCACCATAGAAGCCACCACATCGGCCGTCTCGCCGGGCGGGGTTGTGGGCACCGGTATCTCGCCGGGAGCGCCCATCGGTTCGCCGCTGATGAAGGTCAGGGTATAGCCTTGCCAGGTGCGCGTGCCGGTGTTGCGCAGACGCCAGACCTTGGGGAACGAGGACCCTGGAGCGAACTGGGTCCCATCCGGCACGGTGACGCTCTGCTCGAAGGTCATTTGATCCTGCCCCGCCAGGGTAGGAACGGGGGTGGCAATGACCAGGATCGGGGTTATGGAGGGCCTGGGGGCAGGTTCGGCGGGACGTTGGGCGAACTGCTGGACCGAGGGCCAGATCAGGAGGCCCCCCAACACCACACATACGGCCAGCAGGATCACGGCGCTGGCCAGGACAGCCCCGATCAGGCTCACCGACCGGCGCGCCGGTCGCGGTGTGGGCGCTCTTTCAGCGGGACCGGGCGGCGGTGACACCGGGGGCACAGGGACACCCACCAGGGTAGGCGCGGCCGCTCGCTTCTGGCGCTCGGCGCGGGCCTGGGCCGATTTGAGCCGGCGTTCAGCATCCCGATAGTTCGGGACCAGTTCCAGCACCTCGGCAAAGGCGGCGGCCGCCTCAGACCAGTTGCCGCGTTGGGCATGTTGCACCCCGATGGCATACAGGTCAGCCGCCTGTTGCGCATCATCGCACTTCTCGCGCGCTTCTGCCAACAGTCTTTGCGCATCAGGGTAGTCTGGGTCGCGCTCCAGCACCTGTTCCAGGGCCTCGACGGCCAATGCCCATTCGCCCCGGCGCATATAGGCTGTGGCCGCATCATAGAGCCGGGCCACTGCCTCGGCCTGCTCACGGCTGAGGTGCTGACGGGCCTCCTGGAGGCGTTCCTCGGCCTCCCCCTCGGCAAAGGTCTCGTCTTCGGCCACCACGGCCTCCAGAGCAGCGATGGCCTCGGCCCACTGTTTGCGCTGCATGTGTTTCAGGCCGGCCTGATAACGTTCGTGCAGGCGGGTCTGGCGGGTCAACTCGGCCTGGGCTAACTCCAGGCGGGTCAACACATCCCGGTATTGGGGGTCCGCCTCCGCCACCTTCCTGAACATCTCGATGGCAGTGGGCCATTGGCCGGTCTCGAAGCTCAGTAAGCCAGTGCGATACTGCTCAGCCACCGCAGAGAGCTTTTTCTGAGCCTGGCGGGCCTGATCGATCAGGGTGCACACATCACGGTATTGGGGATCGGTTTGCGTGATCTCCTCACAGATGGCGATGGCGCGCTCCCAGTCGCCCACCTGGATGCGCTCCTGGGCCTGCTCGTATAGTCGGGCCAGGCGGTCAGCGCGGGCCTGCTCCACACGCGCACGGGCCAGCAACTCCGGGGCCTCGCGGTGAGTGGGGTCCAGTTCTAACAATTTCTCTAAAGTGGCGATGGCTCCCGGCCAGTTATTAGCATCCAGTTGGTCCCGCGCCCAGGCATAGAGAGTCGCCACTTGCTTTTGCTTAGCCTCTGTCATGTCCTGCGGTTCTCCTCACCAGCAGCCAGCTACTGCCTATTGGCTAATACTACAACCGCATTTCGTCATTCTGAGGAGCGAAGCGACGAAGAATCCCGTTATTGTGGTAAAGAACCACCTGCCAGGAACGAGATTCTTCGCTCCCTTCGGTCGCTCAGAATGACCGCTTGGGCCAGATGCGGTTGTAGTACTAATCGCTAATCGCCAGCCGCTAATAGCTGATGGTAAAGCTACGTTCCTGTTGCCTGACGTTGTTCAGATACAGCTCCAGGCGGTAAACGCCGGGAGCGATGCCTTTGCTGTCCTGTAAGCGAACGTCCCATACTGTACCTTGCGCTCCGTATCGGGCATAGTCCCACTGGTCCTCGACGGTTCGCAGGTGTTGGTTGTTGAAATACCACACGCGGCGCACGGTCAGGCCCGGCCGCATGTTCTCGTAATCCCAGACGATATAGACCTCATAGATGGGATGCCGAAAGTTGCCGCTGCAATCTGCCGCTCCGCCGCCCGCCGGGATCACGCAGAACTGCAATTCGGTAAACCGGGGCTGGCCGGACGGCACAGTGGGCGTGGGAGTGTCCGGCACCAGATAGAGGCCATTGCACCAGCCACTTATGGTCCCGGCCGGGTCCACCACCTCATACCAGGGGACTTGCTGCACCCAGGTGGGGCCGGCCGCGATTCGGAAGACCTGGCCGTTGTGAGCCACATACACTACCGGGTAAGTCATCCCCGGCCCCTGCCGGAGGTTCAACTGACCGTCTGGCGATTGTACCCGCACCCAGGACCCCACCGGAAAGTATGGCCCGCTGGTCGGCGTCGTGGTCACACTGGGGCCGGTTGGGGTGGCGGTAGGGATCGGGGCCAGCACCAGGTGCAGGCCGTTAGCCCAACCCTGGAAGGTCTGGCCCGTGTCGGTGACGAGATACCAGGGGACGTTGTCGGCCCAGGTGGGACCTTGCACGATACGCAACAAGGTGCCGTTAGGGATCATGCGCAGGATGGCATACTGGTTTCCCGGCCCGCTGCGGACGTGCAACTGGCCGTCTGGCCCGGCGGCCAGCACCCACGTGCCGGGCGGAAAGTTGGGCTGCTGAGTAGGGGTTGGCGTGGCGCTGGGTGGGGGACTGCCGGGTGTCAGGTAGCGGCCGGCGCACCAGCCCCGCCAGGTCTGGGCCTCATCCACCACCTCATACCAGGGGGCATTATCCACCAGCACCGGGCCGCCGACGACGCGCAGACGCGCGCCGGTGTAGGTCACGGCGACGACGGCATAGCCTGCCCCTGGCCCCTGGCGGATGTTCAGCGTGCCATCCGGCGAGGCGACCAGCACCCACGAACCCACCGGGAACCACGGCCCCGCCGTGGGCATCGGCGGGGCAGCCAGGGTCAGATATGTCCCGTTGCACCACCCCTGCACGGCGCTCTCATCGGTGACCTGATACCAGGGCGTGTTATCCACCAGGTTGGGACCGGCCAGGATACGCAGCCGGGTGCCATAAGCCACCGTCGCCACGATGCCATAGCCAGCGCCAGGACCGGCCCGCACGTTCAGGTTGCCGGCTGTCACCTGGACCCAACTGCCCACCGGAAAAGACGGTTGGCTGGACGGCGTGACAGTGGGCTGACTGAGCGGCTCCCGGAACCAGCGCCAGGTCCCCTGGGCGCGAACCAGGTAGCCCACGCTGTTCTGGGTTTGGTCCTGCCCGGCGCGCCGGATCGTCAGCGCAAAGGGGACCTGCGCCACCTCGCTATACGTGCGGTTGTCAAAGGTCCAGGTGGACAGTAACACCGGGGCGCCGTAACTGCGGGCCACGATCTCATAGTCCACCGTCGCTTCCATGTAACGCACAAAGTCGTCCCGGCTGAACCGGGCCTGCACATCCGGGTGCAGCAGGTCATACTGACGACCATACTCGTGTTGCATCTGGTAGGTATGGATCAGCTCATAGGTGGCGCGCGGATCACGCACCAGTTCGATGAGCACCGTATCGGCAGCGGGCAGTATGGCCTGCTCCTCATAGTTCGCCGCCGAGACGCGGAGTGCCTCACCGGCCGGGAGCGGGATGGTAAAGCTGCCGGACTCATCGGTGATGACACTGGCCAGGCTGGTGCGAACCTGCGCGCCGGTGATGGCCTGCGCCGTGATCACATCGCGGACCAGACCGGCGACAGAGCGCGCATGGCTCGGGGTGGCCCCTTGCGGTTGCACTGGCCTCATCGGCCATAACACCACCACCCCGATCAGGACCAGCAACGCTCCGGCTATCAGGGCCAGGGCGACCAGGGCTATTTTCCAGTTTCGGCTCACGCCGACCCTCCCGGCGAGGCTCTTTTGAACTACCTGCCCTCCCGCAGGTGGGGGTGTTGCCCACCTGCGAGAGGGTTCAGGGTGTTAACTTCTGCTGCATTATAACACGCCGGGGCCGTCGGATCAATCGGGAGTCAGTTGACATCCGTGCGTAAATTAAACGCATGAGGGCACCGCCCCCCGCCCCGCTTCGCGTCTCTTCGGGGAGGGGAAAGAATGCCTGGTAGGGGGTTTTTGCGGCGGCTTCGCCGCCGCAAAAACCCCCAGAAAGGCTTCCTCTCCCCTGTTCCCTCCCTGACAGAAGTTATGCACGGATGTCAGGGAGTCAGACGATAGTCCCGCCCCCCAAGACCTCATCGCCAACGTAAAAGACGGCGGCCTGGCCGGGGGTGACAGCCCGCTGCGGCCCGGCAAAAGTGAGCCGGGCGCGCGCAGCGGGCAGCGGCTCCAGGATGGCCGGCGCAGCCGGGGCCAGGTAGCGCAGCCGGGCTGTGACTGAGAGGGGACCGGGCGGGGGCGCGCCGGCCACATAGGAGACATCGGCCACAAGCACCTCGCGTTGCCACAACGCCTCGTCCGGCCCCACGATGAGCGTGTTATGTAGTGGGTCCAGCCGGATCACATAGAGGGGATGCGACCAGGCGATGCCCAGGCCGCCGCGCTGGCCCACGGTGTAGGCCGGCAGGCCAACGTGCTGGCCTAATACCCGGCCGTCCAAATGGACGATGGGGCCGGGTTGAAATGCCCCTGGGACGCGCTCGCGGAGAAAATCACGGTAGTCGCGCCCCGGCACAAAGCAGATCTCCTGGCTCTCCGGCCGGTCGGCGGCCGGCAGCCCGCGCTGACGGGCCAGTTCCCGCACCTGGGGCTTGGTCAACTCACCCAGGGGGAACCATACGTGGCGCAGTTCGCGCTGGCCCAGTCGAAAGAGCATATAGCTCTGGTCTTTGGCCGGATCGAGACCGCGCAAGAGATGGTAACGCCCTTCCTCATCGGCGTAGACCCGGGCATAGTGGCCGGTAGCCAGGGCGTGTGCGCCTTGCTCCAGCACCCAGCGGAGCAGCGCGTCGAACTTGATGGTCTGGTTGCAGACGACGCAGGGGTTAGGGGTACGTCCGGCGGCGTACTCGGCGCAGAATGGCTCCACCACCTGGCGGCAAAACGGCTCCGTCAGGTCCACCAGATAAAATGGGATGCCCAGCCGGGCGCAGACCTGGCGCGAGACCTCCACGGCCTCCGGCGTGCAGCAGCGATTGGCGAGGGCGTCTGTGTAGCAGGCAGCCCAAAGGCGCATCATCACACCGAGCACCTGGTGGCCGGCCTCGACGAGTAAAGCGGCGACCACGCTGCTATCTACGCCGCCGCTCAGGGCCACAGCGACCCGGCGGGGTTGTCCTGTCACCGGCGAATGCCTCCGAATCACGAACCACTTTGCAGGCGCGCCAGCCGCCGCCAGAACGGGTGACAGGCCTGGTCCAGCCGCGAGCCGAGCAGCCCCACGTCGCCCAGGACAAGCACCTGACCCTGGCCCACGTCAATCAAGGCCACCACCGGTGACCCGCCAGCCTCAGCCAGCACCTGCGCGCTGGCCTCGCTCAGCGTGAACGGCACCGCATTTCCCCCGGTCAACGGCAGCGAATCAAGCCCCTTCACCAGCGCCTGGTCACTCACCACCGTGGCTGAGGTGGCCTCCAAAGCCCCGGACCCAAACCGCACTCCGAATCGCTCGCTGAGGGCGTTCATGGCGGAGCTATCCTCGTTGGCTTCATAACGCCAGTTGCGATACTTGAGCCGACGCGCACTATTGGTGAGGACGAGCAGGCCCCCGCCGCGCACATACTCCTCCAGCGCGCGCACTTCGTCTGGCGACCAGTCCACCGGCTCCGACGCATCACCATAGTCTATCGTCGGCATGACTACGACCAGGGTCGCGTCGCGCAGCCTGGCGGCCGTCACCGGCGTGCCCCAGGGGATGGTATCCACGACATAGCCCTCAGCGGCCAGGAGGCGGCCCAGCTCTGGCGACCCGGCGATCATCATGTGCGCGGCCTCGGTGTGGCTGCCCACAAAGAGGGCACGGCGGACCGGGGCCGGGAACTCGCGGAAACCGCCGGTTTCGCACCGGGGCAATTCGCTCACGGCCACGGCGGCCAGCCGGGCCATACTCACCAGGCCCCGGCGCGAAGCGCCCAGGCGCGCCAGGTCCAGGTGGTCGTAGGGGCAGTGCAGGTGGCCGGTGTACTGCACCGCCTGGGCCGATTCGTCACCAGTGGCCGCCTCGAAGGCCACGTTCAGGCACGGCGCGCCGAACGCGGCCAGGGCGGCGTAATCGGAGATGATGCTGCGGCTGGGCATGGCCCGGACCTCTACGCCGGCCTCCCGCGCGGCTGCGGCCAACACGCCCGGCACCGCCGACCGCTGCGGCACCAGGCCATCGGACCAGTAGGACAGGTTGAGGGTGGGCGTGAGGCCGTCCATGGGGTGAGTCAGGGAATCAAACGTGACCACAGCCAGGGCGTCCCCGGCCAGGTCCGGATGGGCGTTGGCCCAGGTCAGCGAACCATACAACCCCAACTCCTCGGAGCCGAACCAGATCAGGTAAAGGGTTACAGGAGGTCGCTCGCCGCCCTGGTCCAGGACCCGCGCCACCTCCAGGAGCACAGCCGTGCCACTGCCGTTGTCCAGCGTGCCGGGGGTGTTAGCCGTATCTATGTGCGCGCCCAGGATGAGGTGTCGGCTTGCGTCTGTGCCGGGGATGCGGACTATCAGATTGCCGGAGACGGCCGGGCTGAGGATGTCCACGTCCACCGTCAGGCTGGCGCTCTCGGCCCGGGCCAGGTCGTCCAAAGACTTGAGGCCCAGGGGGGTCAGGTCTTCCAGCCGGACGGTGACGACCGGCACGTGGGCCGCGTTCACCTGCGTGAGGGCCGGCCGGTCCAGGGCATAGGTGCCGGTGCTCCGGCCATCTTGCTCGCTGTAGGTGGTAACCATGACGATGGCCGCCGGCCGGGCATTCCGCAGCGCGGCCGCCCGCTCCCGGGCCGTGGAACCGTGCATCACCGGGTCCAGCAGGGCATAGTCCACAAAAGCCACTTTTCCAGCCACCCCGGCAGGAGACTCTAAGGCGCTGGTCGTCGTGATAACCAGCGGCTTTCCCTGAACGGTGATCGGGTTCGGATTCGTGTCACCGGTGCGCTCATCCGTATCGAACTGGACGGCCCGCGCGGCATCGTCAATATGGCCCCAGGGGACCTGGGCCGGGACCGCTTGCTCGCCCCCAGCCAGGCCCAGGGTAAGCTGCACCTGGTGGACGTGGTTGGATAGATAGACCGGCACAGCCTCTCGCGTCACCGTCATCCCCCAATCACGGAGTCGGGACAGCTCGCCCAACCGCCGGGCGACATAGTCCAGGGCCTCACCTTCGCCGGGGGAACCGCTGCTCCGCCAGCCCCGGTACGGCCGAAGTGAAACCAGATCAGCCAGGGTCTCGAACAACGCCTCCTCCGAGACGCGCGCAACCAGGGGCCTGGACTCCAGGGTTGGGCTGGGCGCCGGTGTAGAGATGGTCGGCGTGGCGACCGGGGTGGGCACCGCTCGCGTCATCGTAGGGCAGGCAGTCGCGGCCGGGGAGGCAACAGGGCCGGGTGCGCACGCGCTCGACAGCCACACACTCAGGGCGAGCAGGATCATCGCCAGCCTCAGCAGATGGGGAACCGACCGGCGAGCGGGAAAGGGGGGTGAGGGGCAATGAAGACCTTCGGTCACAAAAGTGTCAACCAATTTTGAACCATCCCTTTCATCCTGACCTGACCACTACCGGCAGGGTAACTACCCTACCGTTGCCGACTGAAGTCGCCCGCTCTGGGCCTGTGGCTAATGGTCAGCCGTTCGGCTGAGCTCACGGCGAAGCCTGCGCCGACCGCTGTTTGCCGACGCCCGGCGCCACAGGCGCCCAGAAAGGCCGACTTCCAATCGGCACACGGCGGCAGGCAACCGGGGGTAGGTAATTACGCCAGACTTGTATCTGCTCACCCTGTAGACAAGAATGTCACTCAGCGCTCCTTCGCGGAGCGAAGGGGCGCGAAGAGTCACGTTTCTGACCTGTAAGTGCGGGATTCCCTTCGGCTTCGCTCAGGGCAGGCTTCGGCGCTTCGCGCCTCAGAATGACA
>DAOTYG010000055.1:0-3163 GCA_034435155.1 Anaerolineae bacterium
AGCACAAGATAGCCGCCGGCGCGGGGTGGCACACCCCACGCGAGCACAAGATAGCCGCCGGCGCGGGGTGGCACACCCCACGCGAGCACAAGATAGCCGCCGGCGCGGGGTGGCAGACCCCGCGCGAGCACGGTCGCGCAGCATATTTTAGTGCCACGGGGTGCGCCCGGCGCGTGGGCAACTCTTCCACTTGACGTTTGACGTGTTAAGAATCACCTGTGCTGCCGCCAGCCCGATCCCCGGCTCGAACTGGTAGCCGGCCTTCGCCTTGTACCCTGCCGCCTGGCACCCCTGGGTCACGCGAGTGCGGGCCGACAGGCCGAGGCAGGCGCAATTATACACGATCTACGGCGGTCGGTAAAGTCGGGCGCGGCGTTCCACTTTCGTAGGGTTCTTTTTGCAGCTAGGCAATCTCGCCGCCAGGATTAGCATTGCCCACAGGGGCCTGCGGCAAATCGCCCCTGGAGAGCGTCTGTGACGCTGGCCGTCTGTCGGCTGCACGGCAGACGGTCTGCGCGCCCGCCGCGAAGCGGGCGGTCGCCTGCCCGATTTCAATCGGTAGCCAAGTTGATGTTCCCTGCATATTCGGACACATCTCACAAAATGAAAGAACTTTAGTGACAGGGCTTGACCCGCGTGGTGAAATGTGGCATTATTAGGGGTAGATAAACTGCTGACCGAGGAGGGGGGGGAACATGGTGATCATTCGGGTGTTGCTGGCGGATGACCATCCAGCGGTGCGGGCAGGGATACGTGGGGCGTTGGAGAAGGCGGCGGACATAGTGGTGGTGGGTGAGACCGCCGACGGGGAGGAGGCGTTGCGGCTGATCGAGGAACTGCGGCCGGACGTAGCGCTGCTAGATTGCCGGCTACCAGGGTTGGAGGGAGTGCGGGTGGCGGCGGCGATCCGGGAACAAGACTGGCCTACGCGGGTGTTGGCGTTGAGTGCCTACACGGATGACCAGTACGTCTATGGGATGTTGCAGGCAGGTGCGGCAGGATACTTGTTGAAAGAAGAGCCTCTGGAGACGGTGGCCGTAGCGGTACGGGCGGTGGCACGGGGGGAGGAGTGGTATAGTCGGCCGGTGATGGCCAAGATGGCCGCCTGGGCACGGGGAGAGACGATGCAGTCTAGGGCGGCGGGGTTGACAAAGCGGGAACGGGAGGTGCTACGGCTGCTGGCGCGGGGGTGGGACAACCAGCGCATAGCGAAGGAGTTGGTCATCAGCGAAGGGACAGTGAAGAATCACGTGACGAGCATCTACACCAAACTGGGTGTGCACTCGCGGGCCGATGCGGTGGCCTGGGTCTGGAAACAGGGAATGATAATAGGGGAGGAAAAGGGTTGAGAGTGTCCTGGTTGCCCCGGGTGGCCGGGGCTTTTTTGTTGACCGCTGGTGACTGCTCAGGCTATCCAGAAATGGACAAGATTTACCCAGTCCAGCCTGGGCTGGGCAAGATTTACAGGATATGTTTCGGTCTCCATAATGCTGATCAGGTCTGGCAGAGAGTAAAAATCCTGTCAATCTTGTCAATCCTGTCGGAATCCACGATCAGGGTGAGCAGCTATCCCCTGCTGGCACAGGGTTTGACCCCACCCTCCTTTTTGTCTTCCATGGAGCGGGTCAGCCATCCCCAGCGGGAGTTCCAACTCGCCGCTGACCTATCTGGGCCGGCTCGCCCGGTGTTGTTTTCGTTCGGCGCGCTGATCCCGGCGTTCACGGCGGCGACGCCGGTTGTTGCGCTGGCGGACCGCCTCGGGCACGAGGTAGCGTGCCCGCACGATCGCCCGGCCCTGTGCCGGGGTCACTGGTGTGCCATCCACGCCGCGCAATTCGTAGGTCTTATCCTCTCGCAGCACAGCCAGCACCCGGTCCAGGAGGTGGGTGGCGCAGGCACACAGGGCCTGGTTGTGGTGTTGGCCCTTGTGTACCATCTGGTCGTAGTAGATGGCGGCGATCTGCGGGTCCCACTGGCGAGCGACATTGGCATGGAGGTAGGCATACTTCTTGACCAGATCGGGGCCAGCCTTGGTGATGTGCAAGCCCTGGGCTTCACTATCCGCACTCTGGCGGCTGTCGGGAACCAGGCCGTGCCAGCCCCGGAACTGCCGCGTAGAGCCAAAGCGCTGCGGGTCCTGGATGAAGCTGGCATACACCGCCGCGCCGTCCTGGCCCACGCCCTGGAGGGTTTCCAGATGGCGCTGGGGATGGATCTGGCGATACAGCGGGCGCACGGTGTGGAGTCGCACCTGGTGCTGCTGCCGCTCCAGAAAGGCCAGATGCTCTTGCTCTCGGCCCACTTCAGCCTGGAGCAAGCCAAAGTCCAGATACGTGTCCGCCGGGCCGTACAGGGCCAGGACTTGCTCGGCCAGCGTGACCAGGGCGTCGATCCAGTCCCCCGGATCGGCGAGGTCCACCTGGCTGGCCTGCCAGTGTTGGCGCAGCGTCTCCGTCCCGGCTGGACCACCTGCTGCGGGTCGTACCAGTGCTGCCGGAACCACCGGGCGGCGGCGGTGAAGGGCTCGGGAAAGACCAGTTCGTCGAGACCGGGCCAGGCGAACCGGTCGATGGCCTGTATCCGGTTCTGGATCGCCGTGACCTGCGCGGTCAGCCGGTCCAGCTCCTTGCAGCCACGCTGGCAGGCACAGACGGGGGCGCTGGGGACCACCAACGGGTGCAAGCACTCGGGGTTGACCAGTGGCAAGCGCGCCAGCACCCGGGCATCGATGCGGTCGCTCTTGGCGTGCCGTTTGTAGAACCGCCGCAAGTCGGCCACCTGCTGGCTGTTGACCAGGTAGACGGTCACGCCCTCTTGCTGGGCCAAGTAGACCGCCACGGGGAACCAGGCCATGCCGGTCGGCTCCATCACGACCTGCAACTGGTGATCGGCGGCCCCTTCCCGGGCCCGTGCCAGGAGTTGGTCGATCTCGCTGGCCCGGGGGTGGCACTTGATGATGGGCGTCATGTACCGCCCGCCCTCGTCGGCGACGATGGCTTTGTGGGACCCGGTGAGGGCCAGATCCATACCGATGCTACGCATAGCAACCTCCTTGTATATAATACCATACGAGCTCGTGGTACCTAACGGCCCACTTGCACCAAGCGGGTGTCTCGGCGATAATAAGCCTGGTTCGGCGTGGGCCGAACTGCGGACCAACCGG
>DAOTYG010000056.1:0-6686 GCA_034435155.1 Anaerolineae bacterium
AAGGCTCTCCCCAATATTCCTAATCGGGTCTCCTGGGTCAGGGAGGCGAGCAATCTATTCATAGAGGCAGTCCAGGACTCCTCAGTTACCTTTTAGCTCGCCCTTTGCCCTCCCAGGAATTAGCATACCACCCCTGCTGGCTCTTGGCAAGCTATTCGAGGTTTTTAAGGTTCAGGTCCAGTATACAAGTTACAAGTAATCAAAAATTGCCTGGACTTTGGAAGAAATGTCCCCATCCCGGTGGTAAGCCGGGCCCAATTCCTCACTGCAGGCGTATGGTACGCCGTGGATGTGGGAGTGGACCATCTCCTCATCCGCAGTGGTGGTCCAGACCTGAATAAGGGTGCAGGGACACAGATGCATTGGCTATTGCTGCGTCCCGCTCATTGGCATCCCTGGCCACGCCTCCAGGTATACCACCAGCGTGCGTCCCCGGCGGAGTGTTCCCACTCCCTTCGCTCTCCCTTCACCATCGGCCGGATGAAACAACGTTAACAACTTGGCCGTGCCGTTGCGGGTGAACTCGTGTGACAGGCAAGACGGCCAGGTTGCGTGCTCCTTGCGCCGCAGGTCGCGCACCGACATCCCCAATTGCCTGGCGACTTGCTGTTGGGTCATTTGTTGGAGGTAGTGGTAGGACAGCAGCTCGCGGAGTTCCCACGCCTGCGACTGGCGCGGCTCGTCGCTGCGTGGATCGAGCGCCTCGATGGCCTCGATAAGGATGTTCTGCATGGCCGAGAACGCATCGGGGCGATTGGCGACGCCGAAGAGGGCGACCAATGGATTCTGGCGCAGGCGGTCAGGTTCGTAGAGATGGTTCAACGCCTGGCGCAGGTGTGTGAGGAACTCCTGGCGGGTCAGCATGTCCCCTTTTTGTCCCCTTCCATGCCGAAATCTTGTGACAGGCCGTGCATTTTCTGCTATGCTTACAGACAGTGTATAAGTGTACCCAGACTGTAACATAAAGTCAGTCAAATGGGTGTCCGTCTTTTTTGCACGAGGGGGATTGAGGACGGCATCAGATTTCGACCGGAAATGGGGAGGGGGGGCCGTGGGAGTGTCAGGCGGGAAGGACACAAAGAAGAGAATAACCTTAGTGTCCTTAGTAGTAAAGAGCTATGGCGGTGAAATCTTGCTCTGTTTGTGCAGAGTTTTATCCCTCAAGGATTCTAGCGAGAAAAAGACGCGTACCCTCGGCCGAAAAGGGATTGAATTGACCCGGCGAGAGAGGATAGACTATCAACAATTCGGTGAGGTCGGTGCGGCAAGTGTTGGCAGCAGGGTATCGGATCATGTCACAGGAAGCAGAGAGGGGGTGAGAATACGAGTTAATATTAAATGAATCCCTAATTGGCGTGGATGCCGGTTTGCCAAATTCTGACCAGACCTATGATTTTAATTGACAAGGAGGAAATATGGATAAGCAGAGTGTGAGCCGACGTGAGTTCCTGCGCATAGCTGCACTGAGCGCAGCCGGAGCTGCGCTGGCCGGGTGTAGCACTCCACCGCCAACTCCAGAAACGGTTATCGAAACCCGCATCGTGGAGAGAGTCGTGGAGAGAGAGGGGGAGAAGGTCGTAGAGACGGTGGTCGTCACGCAGGAGGTGCCGACCGAGATCATCCGCATCAGTGTGACCGACGCGCCTGGTTCGGATGCCGACCCTGTTGCGATAGCGAACTGGAACTCGCTGCTCGAGCAGTTTTACCAGATGCGTCCCGACGTCGCCATCGAGCCGCGCCCGGGTGGGTATGGTGGGCGTGGCGGGCCGGAGGGTATGGCGGCCCGGATTGCGGCAGGTGTGATGGCCACTGCAGAGGGGGTGTGGCTTACTGAGCCGCAGAAGTACATCCAGCAGGGTGTTACAGCCGATATCACCGACATTCTGGTGACTAGCGAGTACGGGCGGGATCTCAGCCCAATGGCGAGGAAGCCAGTCCAGAACGCCGAGGGGCGGGATCACGGCATCACTACCAGCGCCTATGTGTTGGCATTGTGCTACAACCGCAAGATGCTGGAAGCCATTGGCCTTGACCCCAACTCTCCGCCCACGACATGGGATAGCTTCCGGGCGGCAGCCAAGGCCATCACTGACGAGGTCGAGGGGGCTGCCGGGTATGCTGAGTGTGGTGTCGGCAAGCAGGCGGGTTGGCGCTATACCTCGTGGGTGTACAGTGGCGGCGGAGATATGGAGGTACAGGAGGGAGGCGCCTGGCGCACTACCCTCGATTGTGATGCCGGCAAGAAGTGGGCACAGCAACTCTACGACATGTGCTGGGTTGACGGCTCGCTGACCGAGAATCGGTTGATCCAGCAGGGCGAAACGCGCGAGTACTTGGCCCTGGGCCAGGTTGGAATGATCATCCAGGGCTCAGATGCCTTAAATGGCATGTTTGATAGCTTTCCAGACACCAACCCCGAAGACTTTGGCGTGAGCATCCACCCACAGGATGGCGGGAATGCCACTTTGATGGGCGGCTATGCGTTCCTGTTCAATGCCGCCCATACACCAGCCCAGGTCTCCGCTGCTGTTGACTTCATCCTCTTCCGCTATTACGACCTGGGGAGGTATGAGGAGAACTTGAAGACCACAGTAGAGCTGGGGAATCACCTGGGTGCACCGGGCGTGCCGATTTTCGTCGGCGAGACGCAAGCACAGCGCGACCAGATACTGGCCAAGTATGCCAATCTACCGGTGGGGAACTATAAGCCGTTCGTCGAGGGTATGGCGAACATCACGGGACGCACAGAGCCCACCCAGAAGACGCAGGATATGTACGCCGCGGTCGGCTCGGCCATCGAGGCCATTCTGACCGATCAGAACACCGATCCCATAGCAGCGATTGAGGAAGCTGCTAAGACGTTCCAGGCGCTTTTGGATGCTGCATAGAGCGGATAATCTACGCAGTGGGGCTTGCTCCGGCAAGCCCCGGTAAGAGATGCGGGGGCGTATTGCCCCTGCATCTCAACTTTGCAGATAGCTGCTATTATTGCCGGGAACGCGCTCTGGCATGGGCGTGGAAATCGCTACCCTATGCGGGGTTGTGGTTGAGGTAGCCGGCACCATTAATTGATATGTGAGTCTGTGGGATACCAGGGGGGCTGTTGATGCACAGCAGTGACGTTGCAACACCGATTATGAGCGAGGCGCGTTCGCATACGTATTGGCGTCGGCGGATCATCCACAATGCTCGCGCCTACGCGTTCTTATTGCCGGCACTTTTCCTCTTTGCCATGTTTATGTGGTGGCCTGTTGTAGAGTCATTTACGCTCGCTTTCCAAGCCGTCACCCTGCGCTTCGAGCGCTCGTGGGTGGGGTTGGCGAATTTCCGTTTCATATTTGGCGATAAACTCTTTTTCATAGCTTGGCGGAACACACTCAGGTACACTGCTATGGCTATCCTATTTGGTTACATCGTGCCCGTCGTGCTGGCGTTGGCGGCCAATGAGATGCGTCCCTGGGCGCGCGATCTTTTCCGCCTGGCTTACTATCTACCGGTGATCCTGCCTGCCGTGGTCACTTCTCTGCTGTGGAAGTGGATCTTCTATCCGGCCGAGGGTGGCTTGTTGAACGCAGTTTTAGGATTCTTTGGCATGCCTCCGCTGCGCTGGTTGAACGACCAAAGGCTGGCATTGCCATCGATCTGGATCACGACGACGTGGGGAGGGGCCGGCGGCGCAATGATCATGTATATGGCGGGGCTTGCAGACATCCCGGCCAGTCTCTATGAGGCCGCCGAAATCGACGGGGCCAATATATGGCAACGTATCTGGTATATCACGCTTCCGCAGTTGCGTTTCTTGATGCTGATGATGCTGATCAGCCAGTTCATCAACAACATTCAGCTATTTACCCAGCCGTGGGTACTCACCCAGGGCGGACCGAACAACGCAACCCTGACGAACACGATATACGTCTATCGCCAGGCGTTTTTTAATGCCCAGTATGGTACGGCCAGTGCAGCGGGGCTGGTAATTTTTGCATTCCTGTCTATTTTTTCGATCTCTTATGTTGTATTGATAACCCGCCGTGTGAAGTAATCATGGCAAATCAAGGAGGATCCAGTTATGGGCATGTCTGCAGTGCGTGCCTTGTTTCGTCGCCGCCCGGAAGCCGACTCTACCATGCGGTCAGTGCTCTCAGAGAAGGAGCGCCGCGATCCTGCCTACCAGGTGCTATACTGGGTGGTGTTCCTGTTTCTACTGGCTCTGGCACTCACCACGCTCTTCCCGCTATGGTGGATGTTCACCGGCCCACTCAAGGCGCCGCTAGAGTTCATATCTCTCCCGCCCACGCTCTGGCCGCGTGGCACCCCACGCTGGAAGACCTATCTCGATGCGTGGAACTCCGTGTCTTACCCGCTCTATTTCAGGAACACGATCCTGATTGCTTTGGGTACATGGATCTTGGAGATGTTTGTAGCCACTACTGCCGCGTTTTCGCTTGCTAAGTTAAAGCCGGCCGGGAAGCCTGTTTTGCTTGCTTTGTTCTTCAGCACCATGGCGGTACCGGGGACTACTCTACTAGTGCCCCGGTTCATCACCGTGGCCAGACCACCGTTGTTCTCCCCGTTACTCCAGCATCTGTTCGGGGCAAGGGGATTGATAGATACATGGTGGGCGATATGGCTGCCCGCGTCTGTGAGCGGGTTCAACATCTTTCTGCTCACCCTCTTCTTTGAACGCATTCCAGATGACTATGTTGATGCGGCACGTATAGATGGCGCGAGCGCATGGCGATTGTTTCTGCAGATTATTCTGCCTCTCTCCAGACCCATCCTGGCTGTTTTGACCATCAACTCATTCATGGGTTCATGGCAAAGCTTTCTCTGGCCCATGTTGGTGCTGCCTAGCCAGGACTCGAAACATCCCATCATGGTCAGGCTATATGGTCTGGCCGACACATTTACTGCCAGCAGATCGGCCACCGAGATGTTGGCAGCTATTGCCATAGCCGCTATCCCGCCGCTGATCCTTTTCGTGATCTTTCAGCGTCAGATCGTGCGTGGGATAAGCCAAACCGGGCTGACGGGCTGAAGACGTGCGCGCTGAAATAGAAGTGAATAGCGTGTGCGACGCGCAGTCGGGATTTCAACACCGTAGACGTGAGTTGCTAGAGTTCATCGCGGATGTTCCTCGGCCCACCTTCGACCTGCCGCGCCGTTTGATGCATCGGGCCATTGCTAGACTGGGATGCAGTCGCCGGATCGATCAGGCGATCGATGACATCGCCTGGGCGAACGATCACCCCGATCACGAATGCACTTTCTTTTGGCACGCCAACATGGATGCCTTGTGGCGCTTTGGCCGTCTGTACCCCGAAAGCCTGTGCGAAAAGGTGCACTGGCAAATGACGGGCCATCAGTACGCAATAACCCACGGGCAGACCGAGAACCACAAGATCATGATCGCCGTCGCCGGCTACCTCGCGGCGCAGGCCTGGCCCGATTGGGAGGCCGCCGCCGACGTCATGGCCCGCACACGCGCTTATCTGGAGGCCTTTTTGCACGCGTCGCCCGCTTCGGGCAAGGCGAGTTCGATTCGCCGACCTATAGCGTGCTGTACCTCAACTCACTGGCCACGCTCCACGATTTCGCCCACGACCCGGAGATGCGCCGCAAGGCCGAGCTGATGATGCACTGGTTCCTGGCCAACATGGCCGGCGAGTGGCTGAACGGTCGCCTTGCTGGCGCTCATTCCCGCGACTATGCGCCGACCGAGCCCGAACGTGCCACCGGTGGGCTGACCGTCGGTTGGCTGTACTTCGGGGGCCGCCGACCGGACCTGGCGACGGGCGAGCCGCACTATGCAGTCATCAACGCCCTTTCTTCGTACCGCCCACCTGCTGTCCTCATACAGATCGCCCAGGATCGCACAATCGCCTACGAACACCGGGAGACCCATGATCTGACTTGCGTTGGTCAACCTACCCACGACGGGAATGAGACCCGCCGCATCAATGAGCGCATCCAGGGGTTTGGCTATATCTCGCGCAGTGGCGTGCGTAAGTATACCTACATGACGCCGACCTTTGCCTTGGGCAGCCTGGTTGATGGCAAACAGGGAGATGTCATCTGGGCAGGACAGATGCGCCGCTGGTCGTTGGTGTGGGACTCAGACCGGCCCTCCAGCACGCTTTTCTTCACCCATCCCTTTCCAGATTTCAACCATCCGGATGACCCCTACCGTGAGCAGTGGCGCGGCTCGTCGCCCTACGAGCAGGTTTTGCAGCATAAGGGCGCTTTGGTCGCCGTTTATAGCGTGCCTTGCGGAGAAATGTACAAATATGCCCCTCGCGCGCCTGTTCCCTCTGACCGTGATCCTTACATCGAGGGGTTTTTTCCCCAGGAGGCAATTTTGCTGTTAGAGGAGCATACCTCAGGTTGGCTCTTTTGTCACGGTGACGCTGTGCTGATCGCCATCCGGCCACTACGACCGTATCGGTGGCTCGAGTGGCAAACGGCCAAATCCAGCCTCCACACCGTCGCACCGCATCGGCGGCTACTGAGTCCCGGTTGCACGAACGGCGTCATCGTGGAGGCCGCCGCTCCGATCAAGTTCGTCGCACAGGACGCATCCTCTCTCCCCGCCACGGAGCGGCGCGCGCGCGAGCTACACCGTTTCCGCGAGGCGATCCTCTCACAGACGGTGGTGACAGCGCGCTTGGACGACAACTACCCGTCTGTGT
>DAOTYG010000057.1:0-25857 GCA_034435155.1 Anaerolineae bacterium
CGGCCGGTGGCGAGGGCCTGCCCGGTCACGCCACCCACGTCGGCCCAGGCCGGGCCGGGGAACATAGGCGGGAACAGGATGGTGAGATCGGGCCGGCGACCCTCCACGTGCTGGAGGTAGAGCAGCGGCACGGCCTCGTTGCGGTCGTTGGTGACGAGGACCGCGCCGGATGGCAAGGGTTGAGCCAGGATGGTCTCCCCCCTCGCGCGGGCCGACGTGTCGCCGCTGCGGTCCACGGTGGCAAAGTTGCCGGCGAGCGAGAAGGCTGGCCCAGATACGAATACCAGGCCGGCCGCCAGCAACCCGGTCCGGCGCCACGTGCGTCGCTTGCCGTCCGCCAGCCAGCCCAACAGCCAGGCGGCCCCGGTCGCCAGCCAGCCGGCAAAGCACAGATAGGCCGGCACGTAGAGCACGTACACGTCGCCGATGCGGTAAACCAGGCAGAAGACGAACGTCGCCAGGAACGTCAGGCCCAGGAGCGCGAAATCAGCGCGGCGGCGATAGACTTGCCAGGCGGCCCCACATAACCCGGCCAGCATCCCGAAGTAGGGGAACTGGGCGGCCAGCCAGTCTAGGGCCAGCCGCAGCCGGTCGAGCCAATCCGGCCCCAGGCCCAGGCTCCCGCCGAAGGTGCTGCCGGTGACCATTGCCAGGAAGCCGGCCAGCTCGTTGTGGTACAGCGAGACCAACGTCCCCGGCTGCAACTCCACGCGCAGGTAGGGCGTGTGCGGGGCGCGCAGGGGGATGTAGGCGTACAGGAGCAGAGGAAGGAGAGATAGAGATAGAGATAGAGATAGAGATAGAGATAGAGGGGGGAGCCATGTTCGGGGCCGGCGCAGGATGCCCGGCTCCGTCATCAGCACATAGACCAGGAGGGCCGGGAGCAGCAAGACGATGGTGCGATGGTGCGCTAAACCCAGCCCCAAGCCAAGCCCCAGCCACCGCGTATCCTGCATCCTGGATCCTGCATCCCGCATCCCGCATCCCGCATCCTGCATCCTGCCATCCGCCCAGCGCACGATGAAATAGAGCACCAACGCCACCAGGAGCGCATGGAGGCCATAGACCTCGGCGATGACGGCCTGAGACCAGAAGGTGAGGGAGACAGCGAAGGCCCCGGCAGCAAAGAGGGCGGCGGCGCGCGGGACCCAGGCCGGGGCAGCCGGGGCCACCCGGGCCGCCAACCTCTGGAACAGCAGACAGGCCACGCCCACCGCTGCGGCTGAGCAGACGGCCGAGAGCAGGTTCACGCGCCAGGCCAAATCGCCGAAGGGCAGAAGAGTGAAGAGCTTGCCCAGGAGCAAATACAGGGGATAGCCGGTGGGATGGACCACACCCAGCAGGATCGCACCCATCTGGAACTCACCGCTGTCGCCATCCAGGAGGCCGGGGGCCAGGGTGCGCAGGTAGAGCAGGAACGCGGCCAGAGCCAGAGCGAATGGGCAAATGGGCAAATGGGCGAATGGGCGAATGGGCAAATGGGCAAATAAATGAAGGGGGGAAGGGAGGAAGGGACGAAGGGACGGATTCCGTTTCGCTTCGCTGTGGGGACTATGGTCAGCGTTCATCCGCGCGCTCCGCGTCCGAGGGATCGGCACGCCAGCGGGCCAGGCGGTCGCGGACCTGCTGTTCGTAGCCCAGGTCGCCCGGCTCGTAGAAACGCCGGCCCTGGAGTTGATCTGGCAGGTATTGCTGCGCCACATAGTGGCCGGGGTAATCGTGGGGATACTTGTAGCCCGCGCCGTGGCCCAATGCCCGCCCGTCGCGGGAGGCGTCGCGCAAGTGGTCTGGCACCTGGATGCGGCCTTCTTCCTCCACCTCAGCCAACGCTTTCCAGTAGGCCCCGGCACTGTTGCTCTTGGGCGCGGTCGCCAGGTAAAGGGCGGCCAGGGAGAGGTGATACTGGCCCTCCGGCAGCCCTACCCACTCGAAGGCTTCGGCGGCGGCCATCGTCACCACCAGGGCCTGCGGGTCAGCCAGGCCCACGTCCTCGGCGGCAAAGATGAGCATCCGACGAAAGATGAAGCGGGGGTCTTCTCCGGCGTGGATCATGCGCGCCATCCAGTAGAGAGCGGCGTCCGGGTCACTGCCGCGCAGGCTCTTGATGAACGCGCTGATGGTATCGTAGTGGGCGTCGCCGTCCCTGTCGTAGAGGACGGCCCGGCGTTGGATGCTCTCCTGGGCCACGTCCAACGTCACGTGGATCACGCCGTCGGTGCCAGGCGGGGTGGACTCCACGGCCAGTTCCAGGGCGTTCAGGGCGGCCCGGGCGTCGCCGTCGGAGACGCGGGCCAGGTGGGCCAGGGCATCCTCGTCGGCGCGGACGGCCCGGCGGCCGTAGCCACGTTCCGGGTCGGATAAGGCCCGGCGCAGCAGGATGAGCACGTCGGCCTCGCTCAAGGGCCGGAGCTGAAAGACACGGGAGCGCGACAGGAGCGGTCCCACCACGGAAAAGTAGGGGTTCTCGGTGGTGGCCCCGATGAGGATGATGGTGCCGTTCTCCACGTGGGGCAGGAGCGCGTCCTGTTGGGCCTTGTTGAAGCGGTGGATCTCGTCCACCAGGACAATGGTGCGTTGGTTGTAGAGTTGGCGACGTTCGCGAGCATCTGCGACAACGCGACGGATGTCGGCGACGCCGGCCAGGACCGCGCTCAAGGTCTCAAAGTGGGACCGGGTGCGCTCGGCGACGATGAGAGCCAGGGTGGTTTTGCCGGTGCCCGGCGGTCCCCACAGGATAATGGAGGAGAATAGCTTATCGGCCTCGATGGCCCGGCGCAGCAACCGGCCCGGCCCCACGATGTGTTCCTGGCCCACCAGCTCGTCCAGGGTGCGGGGCCTCATGCGCGCGGCCAGCGGCGCTTCGCGGGCAATGCGCTCCTGGCTGGCGTGGGCGAATAGATCATCGGTCTGCTTGAGCATGGTCCTCAGTCCTCGGTCCTCAGTCCTCGGTCTTTTGACTGCCGACTGGCGACTTGCGACTTGTGACTGGCGACTTGCGACTTGCGACTTGCGACTTGTGACTGGCGACTTGCGACTTGTGACTGGCGACTTGCGACTGGCGACTATTGTATATGAGGATAGAGACCAGGTCAAGGGCTGCCCTTACCGAACTCGTCCAGGCATGGTATAATTAGGGGGCACGATAACCGCTCCGCCGTCAGGGGCAAAATCTGATCATGATACCGACAAGATGTTACCTGGGCCGAATCTTATGGCCCGTCGCTCTGACTCTATCGTCCGTCCTGGCCCTCGTTGCCTGTGACAACCCGGGTCCCATATCAACCCCGCCCCTCATCTTGCCCACCCAGACCGTTATCAGCGGCCCCCCGACACCGCTGCCTACGCTGACTTTGGCCCCTACCGTCACACCCACGCCGGCCCCGCCTGGCTCCTTCGTCCCCACCGCTGCCAGCTATGTCCTGGACATCACCGTGGACTATGAGAATCACACCCTGGCTGCCCGTGAGACCGTGATCTTTACCAACACCCTGGGCGTGCCCCTGACCGAACTGCGCTTTTACGTGCCGCCCAATCACACGCCGGGCACGCTGTTCCTGGAGTCGCTCAGTGTGCATCAGGCATCCCTGCCGCCGACTTTTGTCTATGATCTTCAGGCCGATGATCTGCGTCTCCCCTTCGAGACGCCGCTTCAGGCCGGCCAGATCGCCACGGTGGAGATGAGTTTCACTGTCAAACCGCCGCGTATGCGCACCACGTCTATCTTTGGTGGTGGGGGCCTGGGCTGGTCAGAGAATGCCTTGAACGCCGGCAACTGGTATCCGGTTCTGCGCCCCTACCAGGCCGGTAAAGGGTGGTACGTCTTCAAGTGGCACGCCATCGGTGACCCCTATGTGACGGATTGGGCCGACTACCAGGCTACAATCATCGCCCCGCAGCACGTCATCGTCGTAGGTAACGGCGACCTGACGCGTCGGGGCACGGCCTGGTCCTATCGTCTCCGGGGTCGCTCTTTCGCCTTCACTGCCAGCCACCGCTACCAATCTGGCACGGCCCCGGCCGGCGACGCGACCGTCGAATCCTACTGGTTCCCGGAGCACGAGTCCGTGGGCCGTCTGGTGCTCACCGAGACGGCTCGCTGCCTGATGCTCTACGCGGACCTCTTTGGGCCATATCCATACGCCGCCCTGCGCATCGCCGAGACCGATTTCAACGGCGGACAGGAGTTCAGCGGCATAACGTTCCTGGGTTCCGGCGTCTACGCCGATCACCTAAAAAGCCCCCAAGGCCCGCGCACTATCCTGTACACCCTCATCCCCCACGAAACCGCGCACCAGTGGTGGTTCGGCCTGGTGGGGAGCGACCAGTGCCGCGAGCCGTGGCTGGACGAGGCCCTGGTCCAGTATTCCGAGATGTTCTTCTACGAGCGATTCTACCCGGCCGACGCGGCCTACCGTTGGGAGTGGATGGGCAACACCGTGCGCCGGCCCGGTCCAATCAATGGGACCATCTATGACTATAGCAAAGAACGGCCCTACAAGGATGCCATCTACCTGACCGGGGCCTTGTTCATCGGCCGGCTCCGCGAGACCCTGGGCGACGAGCGGTTCTTCGCTTTCCTGCGCGACTATGCGGCCGGATACCGGGGCCGTCTGGCCACGACCGCCGACTTTTTTGCCGTCTTGGACCAACATGCCACACCGGAAGAGATCGCGCCCTTGCGCCAGGTCTTTTTCCCGTAGTAGGCTACCGTTCGAGGGTAGCGGTTGGCGCGAGGGCCTGGTAGTTACGCACGGATGTCGCGCGGCCGGGTCTTGACAGGGAATGGTAAACTATACATAAGAGATTATAGTGGTTTAACTTGACACGGGCGTAGCCGTCGAGTATTCTTACTACAGGTGACAATCATGCAGTTATGGAGGTGCACCACGATGCTCAGCTACGCTCGGGTATCGCGTTATCCGCGCAGGTTTCTAGCCCTCACTGGCTACACCGTGCGCGAATTTCAAGCTCTCCTGCCCTATTTCCAAGCACGCTTCGAGAGTCATATGGCGACCACTACCCTCCGCGGCCAACCGCGCACCGGCCGGCGGTATAGTACGTATCACAATGCCCAACTGCCGACTATTGAGGACAAGTTGTTGTTCATTCTGGTCTATCTGAAGCACGGGGCCTTACAGGAAGTCCACGCGACCTTGTTTGGGCTGCACCAACCCGATGCCAACCGCTGGATCCACCTGTTACACCCACTTCTCAATCAAGCCCTGGCCGACCAGGGGGCCTTACCCGCCCGAGATGCGGCTGCCGTAGAACTACCCAAAGGCCTATACCTGCATGACGGTACGGAACGCGCCATTGTGCGGCCCACGGCTACCGAGGCACAGCGGACGTATTACAGCGGGAAGAAGAAGCAGCACACGGTCAAGAACCTGGTGGTGGTGAATGCCTGGTGTCGGATTGTGTGGCTCAGCGCCACCTGTGAAGGGAAAAAGCATGACAAGAAGGCCGCTGATGAAGCCCACTACCGTTTCCCCGAAGACAGTACGCTCTGTCAAGACCCTGGTTTTCAAGGTTTCGCCGTCCCAGGGGTGACCATCCTGCAGCCCAAGAAGAAGCCCCGCGGACAAGAACTGTCGCCGGAGGATCAAGCCCGCAACCGCGCCATTTCTGCCATTCGTATCCGCATCGAGCATGCCATTGGGGGTGTGAAACGGTATCGGATCGTGAAGGACAAGCTGCGGAACTGGAAAGGCGGGTTTCGGGACCAGGTCATGGAGACATGCTGTGGGCTGCACAATTTCCGACTCCGTTTTCGGCCCTGGCGGCGCGTAGCCATCACTACCGCCATGACCTCTAGGCGGTAGCGCTTCAAGTTCTGTCAACTCTCTTGTCAGGCGGTATGAATTTTTCACATGGGCTATCAAGATCGCCCGGTTTGGCTTGCCTACGCCACGCCTTGACCGCCGGATGAGTCAATCCAGCGAGCACAGAGCTGAATGAATTTGACTGTGATACTGGTTGCCGCATTGGACGGAACTGGTCATAGTGAATACGGTGTTGGAAAATTTAAATCACTATAATCTCTATTATACCTCACCAGCCCCTGGCAGTCAAGGGCAACTTGACATCCGGGCGTAATTTAAACGCATGAGGACACGGCTCCACTCCCCACTTCGTATCCCTTCGGGGGAGGGGAAAGAATGCCTGGTAGGGGGTTTTTGCGGCAGCGAAGCCGCCGCAAAAACCCCAGAGATGTAATTACCCGGCCACCGGGCGAAAATACTGGATGTCCAGGATACCACCCTCGCGCTCGGCCGGGGCCTTGAACACGGCCTCCACCGCCATGCCGATATAGACGTCCGCCGGGTCCACCTGGCCCAGATAGTGGATCAGCCCGCCATCGGAGCCTTGGAGCTTGACGTAGGCCAGGATGGCTGGTTTATCCAGGGGTTGGTCGTCCAGGTCCCGATATAGCACCGTGTAGGTGAACACCGTACCCCGGCTCTCCACCTCCACCCACTCATCCAACTGGGCGAAGCAGCGCTCGCAGAACATGGCGGCCGGCACATAGACCAGGTCGCACGTCTCGCAGTGGGTGCCCAGGATGCGGGCGTTATCTTTGATCTCGCGGAAGAACCGCTCGCCAGCGATACCGGCTGTGTACCGGCTGCTGATGGGAATCTCGCCGCGCCAGGCGATAGCGTGTTCCAGTTGGTGCGGTTTATCCAGAATAGGCATATCTACCTCCTGAAAACCCAAAGCCCAAGCCAGAGATAGGGACTTGTCATTGGGGTTTGAAGTATTTGATGTCGAGGATGGAACCTTCCCGCTCCTCCGCTGGCTTCCACACGGCCTGCACTCTCATGCCGATCTGGACCTTTTGAGGGTCTACTTCCCCCAGCAAGTGCATGATGCCCACGCGCGGGTATGTCCCGTCAATCTCGATGACGGCCGGGATCTGCGGCTCGGTCAGTTCTCTCATATCCCACGTCACATAGCAGAGGGAAAAGGTGTTCACCGTGCCGGTGTCTGGCAGATAGACCCAGTCGTCCATGGGGCGGAAGCACCACTCGCAAAAGATGCGCGGCGGGATAACTGTGCGATGGCATTGGTTGCAGCGCACGCCGATAAGCCGACCGGCCTTCAACTCGGCCAGATAGCGGCCGATGGCGACGCCCGCGTCCCAGGCATACTGGGCATTGGGATCCCACTCATTAAAGATAACGCGCTTTTCCGAGAAGTCCGCTTCCCGCAGTCCCACGCCGGGGAATTCCTTGATCTTGGCTGTCATATCACATCCCCTCCTTATACGCCCATCACGATGACGGTACCCACCTGCATCAGATCGCCCCAGGCCTGGGCCACACCACGCCTGGGATGGCCGGGCACCTGGCGCTTGCCGGCCTCGCCGCGCAGTTGCCAGAACAGCTCGGCCACCTTCATCGCGCCGGCCGCGGCGATGGGGTTGCCCACGCCCAGCAGCCCGCCGGAGGGGCAGACCGGCAGATCGCCGTCTCGCTGGGTGATGCCCAGGGCCGTGGCTTCCGGGGCCTTGCCACGCGGGAAGAGCAACAGCCCCTCCAGGTGATGCAGTTCCTTGTAGTCAAAGGGATCATATGGCTCGGCGATATTGATCTGCTTGCGGGGTTCGGTGATACCGGCCATCTTATAGGCCATGCGGGCCGCGTTCTCCACGTAGCGGGGGTAATAGAGGTCGCGGTTGGTCCAATAGGTGGTGTCCAGGCTCCAGCCCACGCCCTCGATCCACACCGGCTGGTCGCTGATGCGCCGGGCCACGTGCTCGGCGGCCAGGACCAGGGCCACTGCCCCGTCCGTCACCGGGCTGACGTCCAGGCGCTGCACCGGCCAGGCCAGCACCTCTGAATTGAGCACGTCTTCCACAGTGATATGCGGGTCTCCCAGCAAGCTGCACGGATGGTCAGCAGCATTGCGCTTGTTCTTGACGGACACCAGGGCGATATCCTTCTTGCTCAACCCGTGGGTGGTCATGTAGCGATTCATCTCCAGGGCAAAGATCCACAGCAGGTTGGGGCCCAACGGACGCTCCAGGGTGTGATCAAAGATGGTCAGGAACGCACCCTGAGGGTGGGGCTGGCAGGAGGACATCTTTTCCTCACAGACCACCAGGCAGGTATCAAACAGACCGGAGGCCACGTGATACCAGCCGTGGATGGGGGCAAAGACGCCGGTGCCACCGCCCACATAGCAGCGAGTATAGGGCTTGCGCCAGGCTCCAGAGCCGTCGGCCAGGTACTCACCCTTCATGTGTACCCCGTCAAATGAGTCCGGCGCCGTCCCGTGCACCACGCCGTCAATTTGATCGAGCTTCAAATCACAGTAATCCAGGGCCATCTTGGTGGCCTCGAAGGCCAGTTCCTTGCCGGTTTCCTGGGCGCGGCGGACGAATTTGGTCATGCCGGCCCCCACGACAGCAACTTTGCGCATAGTATTTCCTCCTAGTTGCTCAGCACTACGGCCGCGCCGCTGGTAGTGGGCACGCCGCGCCAGCCAAAGGCCAGGCCGACTTCGACATCCGACAATTGGTGTGGGCCGGCCTCGCCGCGCAGTTGCAAGGCCACCTCGAGCACGGCGCGCAGGCCGGCGGCATCCAACAGATGCCCCACACCCAGGCTACCGCCGGAGACGTTCACTGGCAGGTCGCCATCCACGGCGGTGACGCCCTCAGCCGTGAGCAACCCGGCCTCGCCAAAGCGGCAAAAGCCCAACGCTTCCAGGTGCTGTAGCTCTTTGTACGAGTAGGTGTCGTCAATCTCGGCAAAGTCAATGTCTCGCCTGGGATTGCCGATGCCGGCCATGCGATAGGCCCTGCGGCCAGCTTCCTCGGCATAGATGGCGCGACCCCAGGCCCGGGTCTCTAGCGATGGTGCGTCGTTGCACCAGCCCACCCCCCGGATCCAGATAGGGGTATCGGTGATGCTGCGGGCCACCTCAGCCGAAGCCAGGACCAGCACAATAGCCCCGTCTGCGTGAGGGCTGATGTCAGCCTGGGTCAGGGGGTAGGCAATCATCTCGGCGTCGAGGACGCTGCTCAGGTCCACAGCCGCGCCATACGCAGCGGCCGGGTTGCGCAAGGCGTTGTACTTGTTCTTGACCACGACCTGGGCGCATTGTTCCCGCGTGGCCCCGCTCACATGCAGGTAACGGTTCATCTCCAACCCGGCGACAAAGACCGGGTTGGCTGCCAGGGGGCGGTTGAGCACCGGGTCCAGGGCATAGGCGGTGATCCAGGACATGGTCCGCACGTTGGATGCCTTGCTGTGCGCCTCTACCGTCACCACGTCCACGATGCCGCTGGCGATCTGCATATAGGCCGTCGCCAGGCCATGGATGCCTTCGCCGGGGATGGTGACGTTAGGTTTGAGCATCCCGCCCAGTTGGTCCGGCACGTACTCGTCGAAAATGCTGGTGCCCTCGATAAAGTCCTCGGCTACGGTGACAAAGCTGTCCACATCGGCGCGAGGGTCCAGGCCGGCGTCCTCATAGGCCTTGACCGCGGCCTCAAACATCAGCTCTTTATACGAAAGTTCTGGCGTGAGGGGCCGAAAGCCAGCGTAGCCGATGCCCACGATAGCTACGTCTTGGGCCATACTTTTCCTCCTTGACATGATGCATGATGCACGGTTGATCGTGCTACGTTGCACGGTGGTGACAAAACGGCGGTGTTTTATCGGATAGACATCACCTCGCTTTCAGCTATGCGGCCACCCGACCGATGAACCCGGTTACGGCGCGCCACACCGCCTCGCGCTCGGTGTCCACGGTGAGGGCGTGGCCGGAATAGTTGAAGAAATGTGGAATCAAGGTAAGCGATGCAAGTTACCCGTGGCGTTACGGAACTCATCTGCCAAAAGTGGTTCGCGTTCGCTTAGCCAACCGTAAACATGACCCAGCAACCGGGGCAACCCTTTGGCCGGCAGGTGGGCGGCTTCCCAGGTTGCCATCTGTTGCCGCAACGTTTCATCAATGGGGTTTTCAACCGTCAGACCATACGCCAGTGCGACGTTCGTCAGATGCCCATCGTCCGTTGCCAGGCGATGGATCCCCAATTGCCGGCAGAGATGGAGCTGCAATGCATCGTTGGTATCGAGGTGATGGGAAGCGCACAGTCGCAGGGTTGCAGTGACGTCCGATTCGTCCGCAGAGACAAGCTCAATCGGGGTACGCATCAATCGCTCGATGGTATCGGAAGCCTGCTCTTCTGCTATGCTGTAGATACGAATCAGTACAAAGTATATCTCTATTGGCGTCAGGATGGTCAGCGTGATCTTCCCCTGCCGGGTGATATAGGCGCGGCAGACCGGGCTGGCCGGGTGATCATCCAGCACGCTGTAGATCAGCAAATTGCTGTCTACCATGAGCGGTGGATCAGAGCCAGAGGTCATCGAAGTGCATACCTGCGAGATCGAGCGGGGCCGGACGCGGCATGGTCAATCCCTGGGTAAAGAACTGTTCCCATGACAAGGGTTCTTGCTCCTCGGCGGGTCTGAGGAGCAACCCACGCTCTGCTTCAACGATCCGCACGCGCTTCTTGATCCCCACCCGTCTACGCAAGGCTGGTGGGATATGGATGAATCCGCCAGGGAGTACAGCTATTCGTATGTCCACGTTTATCTCCTTGCTTTGCATCTTTTGCGGATAAACTCACCCACCATGCGCCACACCGCCTCGCGCTCGGTGTCCACGGTGAGGGCGTGGCCGGAGTTGTGAAACCAGCGCAGAGCCTTGTCCGGGCTGCCCAGGTGGTCAAGGAGATACTGGCCGCTTTCTGGGGGGATATGGCGGTCACCGGTGCTCTGGATGAGCAGGGCCGGGGCAGTGACCCGGGGCAAGGCCCGACGCATCCAGCCGATGAGCCGGTTCAACTCCACCACGCAGGCTGTAGGGGTGCGTTCGTAGGAGGAGAGCCGGCCCGGGGCCGCCGGGTCAGTCAGATCAGTCTCTGGGATGCTGTTTGACGGCACCCACTTTATGAAATAGCGCAGCACGGGCAAGAGCCGGATGCGCCAATCGCTCAGATGTGAGGGGGTGGACAGGGCGACTACGCCGGCCACCGGGTATCGGCTGGCCAGGATCAGGCTAATGACCCCGCCCATGCTCAGCCCGCCGACAAAGACGGTTTCACACTCGTTTTGCAGGCGTTGGAGGTCAGCCTCTGCACCGCGTAACCAATCGGCGGCACCGGTGCGGGCCATCTCTTCTGGGGACGTGCCGTGGCCGGGCAATAACGGTCCGCGCACGGTATAGCCTTGCGCGGCCAGGTATTCGCCCAGGCCGCGCATCTCTGGGGGACTGCCAGTGAAGCCATGAACCAGCAGGCAACCCACCGGCCCACCGGGGAAGTAGAAGGCGCTCATGTCCAGTTGGGGATTCCAGGCCATGTTTGCTCCCGTAGAGATTATAAACCGGCCCGGTCAGCCTGTCAAGACGAGGTCTTCATCCGTGCGTAATTAAACGCATGAGGGCCTTGTCCCACTCCCCACTTCGCGTCCCTTCGCCGCTACGCGATGCGGGGAGGGGAAGTAATGCCTGGTAGGGGGTTTTTGCGGCGGCGAAGCCGCCGCAAAAACCCCCAGCAAGGCTTTCTCCCTCCTTGTTCCCTCCCTGACAGAAGTTATGCACGGATGTCAGGAGGTCGGGCTGGCATTGCTTACCCGGGAAATGAACTCCACCACCGTGCGCCAGACGGTTTCGCGATCCAGACCTGTGACGATGTTATGACCAGAGTTAGGCAGGAAATGCACGGTTTTGTCTGCAGAGCCGAGGCGGTCGTGGATGAACCGGGCGCTGGCCGGGGCAATGGCGTGATCTCGTTGCCCCTGCAGGATCAAGACCGGCGCGTGGACCCGAGGCAGGACATAGGGCAACCGGCAGATGAGCCGGGCCAGCTCTAACACCTGGGCCAGGGGGAGACGGCTATAGGTCCAGAGTTGACCCGTTATCGCCGGCCGCCGGTCAACCCAGGGCAGCCATTTGAGGAACCGCCGCAATACGAGCAGGGTACTCATCTGCCATCGCTTAAGGGGGGCCGGGGTGGACATGGAGATGACGCCGGCCACCGGGTGGCGGCGGGCCAGGATCAGGCTGATGGCGCCCCCCATGCTCAGGCCGGCCACAAATACAGTTCGACAGGTCCGTTGTAAAAGGCGCAGTTCGGCCTCAGCGCCATGCAACCAATCGTGTCGGCCGGTGGCGGCCATCGCCTCTGGGGAGGCACCATGGCCGGGCAGCAGCGGCCCCCGCACTGTGTACCCCTGGGTCGCCAGGTACTCGCCCAGGTCGCGTACTTCTAACACGTCGCCGGAAAAACCGTGGATCAACAGACAGCCTATCGGCCCACCGGGGAAGTAAAACGGTCGTAAATCCGATTCAGGGTTCCTGGTCAATTCTTCTCCTCTGGCTTATTACTGACCGCTGGTTGCTGGCAACCGCCCCAGCAACGGGTTTCCAGCGACGAGTAACAAGCCCACCATACTTTTAGCATCACAGATCTCGCCCTGGCGCACCAGGCGTACTGCCTCTTCTAGCGGCAGGAGCACCACCTCGATGGTCTCATCCCCGGCCGGTTGCCCGATATCGGGGTGTAGATCGGTGGCCAGGTACAGGTAAAGGTGCTCACTGCAATAGCCGGGAGCGGTGTAGAAAGCAGCAAGGAGTCTGAGGGCATCGGCACGGTAGCCGGTCTCCTCCTGAAGCTCCCGAAACGCACAGTCTTCCGGGTTCTCACCGGGTTCTAACGTGCCGGCCGGTAGCTCAAGCAAGGTCTTTTCCACCGCCTTACGATACTGGCGCACCAGCACCACCCGTTGTTGTTCATCCAAAGCCACAATGGCTACCGAGCCCCGGTGGCCTACGATCTCGCGCGTGGTGATTCGACCATCGGGCAGGCGCACCTGGTCCACGCGCAGACGGAGCAGTCGCCCTTTATATATGCGCTTGCGGGAAATAGTCTCTTCCTGCATATGAACTACACCTGGGGCTTAGGCGGACGGTAACGCCGTATCTGCCGCCGGGCAGGCAGTAGTAGTCCAGTCCAGGGAGGCCACTGGCCACGACCGGCCAGGCGACTCGCCGGTCGCAGATAAATCTCCGGCGGGCTGCCAGGTAAACGGACCACCAGGATGCGCTATTATACACCAGAAACACCCGGTTGTGAAGTGATCGAGCGGCGCCCCACCTGGCGTCAGCAGCCTGGCTTCCCAACCTTTGGACGCACCCAATCTGACATCCGTGCGTAAATTAAACGCACGAGGGCCCCCCGCCCCGCTTCGCGTCTCTTCGGGGAGGGGAAAGACTGCCTTATAGGGGGTTTTTGCGGCGGCTTCGCCGCCGCAAAAACCCCCAGAAAGGCTTTCTTCCCCTTTAACTGCTCACCCTCCCGCAGGTTGGGGCGTTTTCTCGGCCGACAATCGACCTGATAGACGGAGCGCAACCCCGAATCGCAGTTCCTATCAACCTGCGGGAGGGTAGGCTGAGCAATTACACAGCTTTTGACAGAACAGGGGGGCAGTGATATACTTTCGGGCGAGGTGACTGCTCACCCACAGGTTCGTGCGTTTTCGCAGCGGCCGAATCATGACCGTGGACGGCGCACAGACAGTAGACAACCTGCTGGAGGGTAGGCTGAGCGTCCTGAACCCTCACGCAGGTTATATGGGAGGGCAGGCACTCCATAACGAGGGACACCATGACTGACAAGGTACTGCTTATCGGCCTGGACGGGGCCACCTGGGCGTTGCTCCAGCCTCTCATGGCTGAGGGCGCGTTGCCCCACCTCAAGGCCATCACCGAGGGCGGCACGTGGGGTCCGCTGGCCTCCACCAATCCCCCCACCACACCCCCGGCCTGGACCACCTGCGTCACCGGGCTGAACCCCGGCCGCCACGGCATCTATGACTTTCGCGAGTCGCCCCTCAAGCACCCGCGCCGGCCCCTGGTCACCAGCCGCTCGGCGCAGGGACCCAGGCTGTGGCACTATGTGAACCGGGCTGGCCGGCGCGTCGGCGTCCTCAACGTGCCCATGACCTACCCGCCAGAGCCGGTGGACGCCTTCATGATCTCGGGCATGATGACCCCCGGCCAGGAATCCGCCTGGTCCCAGCCCCCCGCGCTCAAAGACCGACTCCTGGCCGCCATCGGTGATTATGTGGTGGATGTAGACATCCCCAGGTACGACGTGGAGCACGAAGACGACGCCCGCGAGTTCCTGAACGACATCGTCCATTCGTTCCACAGACGCCGCGATGCCTTCTTCTGGCTTCAGAGCGAGTATCAGCCGGATCTCTTCATGGCCGTCTTTATCATCACCGACCGTATCCAGCACCTATTCTGGAAGATGATGGACCCGGCCTTTGACGATTATCACACAGACCGGGGCCGGCGCACCCGCGAGCGCATCATCGCCGCATATCAAGAGGTGGACGAGATGCTGGGCCAGGTGGTGCAGGGTCTGGACGGCCGCACCGACCTCGTCCTGGTCTCTGACCACGGCTTTGGCGGCACCCGGGCCTGGTTCAACGTGAACCACTGGCTGGCCGGGCAAGGGCTGCTGACGACGATAACCAGCAAAGCCCTGCGCTGGCGATTGTTCAACCTGGCCTGGAAACTCGACGAGACCTTTTTGGTTCGCACTATAATGACCACGCCGGCGCGCCGGGCCATCCGCAAACGCATCCGCCAGACCCGTTCCTCGTTCAAGAATGACCTGGAGGGCGTCATTGACTGGGACCGGACACGGGCATTCTTTGCCAGTATCCCGGCCCAGGGCATTTTCATCAACGAACGACGTGCGGGGGCCGGTTGCGTGGACCCGGCCGACGTGCCGGCCCTGCAAGAGCGTATCCGTGCCGGTCTGCTGGCCCTGCGGGACCCCTGGGATGGGGAACCGGTGGTAGATGCCGTCTGGTTCCGCGAGGAGCTGTATCACGGGCCGGAGACCCGCTTCGCGCCCCATATCATCTTTGTGGCGCGCAACTATGCCACCCTGGGTCGTCAACTCCTGGGCCGGGGCCAGGTTATCGAGAGCAGCCTGCACACTTTCAATGGCTTTCACCGGCCGGACGGCATCTTTGCCGCCCTGGGACCGTCGTTCCGGGCCGGGCAGCGCATCGAGACGGCCCGTATCGAGGACATCACCCCCACCATCCTGCACGCCATGGGGCTGCCGGTGCCCCCGGACCTGGACGGCCGCGTGCTGACTGAGGCCCTCCGGCCGGAGATGGCGGCCGGCCTGGCGACCCCGACGGAAGCACCCACCACGGCCCAGGTCGCCGAATCAACTGCCCGCGACGATGGCTATTCCGCCGCCGAGGCCGCCGAGATCGAGGAGCGACTGCGGGGGTTGGGGTATCTGGAATGACCGCCGCCGACCGCCGATGACCGACCGCTGACCGGGATTGCCGACGGTCAATGGTCGGCGGTCAGTGGTCTAAGATGGAGGTACACACCGCTTGCGTATCCGGCGCGCTTTTCTACGCCTGTTCCAGGGCAGGCTGGGCTGGGTCATTCGCATCGGTCTCACCGCCGGTCTATTAGCCTTTTTGCTCACCCGCATTGACCCGAACCAACTGGTCCGGGACATCCAGCAGATGAACCCGGCCTGGTTCCTGGTGGCGTTGACCTTCCAGGCGGCGGCCATCTTGTGCAGCATCTTGCGCTGGAATGTGCTGCTCATCGGGCAGGGCCTCCGGGTCCCCCTGAGTCACCTGACAGGTACGTTCCTGGTGGGCCGTTTCTTGGGCACATTCCTGCCCAGCACGCTGGGGCTGGATGCCTATCGGGCCTATGACATCGCCCGCCACGCCCATGCGACCATTGATTCAGTGACGGTGATCCTGGTGGAAAAGATCATCGGCTTCTTTGCCCTGTCGCTCCTCATCGTGGTGACGGTGCCGGCTGGCCTGGGTATCCTGCCCCCGGAGGCACTGCTCCCTCTCTTTCTCATCTTTTGCGTGCCAGTCACCATCGCCTTTGTCTTGCTCATCCAGCCCGGCGTCATCGTCTGGTTGCTCAATCGCCACTTCCCTGGCACCAGCAAAATCCGGGGCCGGCTCCAGCAGATCGCCAAAGCGGTGAGCGCCTACCAGCGCCAGAAGCGATTGCTGGCCGTGGCCGTGTTCTTGGGCCTCCTGGTGCACCTGTTCACCACGCTGGTCTACTATTTCACAGCCCTGGCCGTGAACGCGCCGGCACAACTGACGGACATCTTGTTCGCGGGACCGCTCATGATCGCAGCGACGGTGGGCCTGCCCACCGTCGGTGGCGAGGGGGCGCGGGAGCTGACGTTCGTAGGGTTGTTGGGCCGGATCGGCGTGCCGGAGTCTCAGGCTTTCCTGCTGGGGCACCTGGGCTTCTGGTGTGGCCTGAGCCTGAGCCTGCCCGGCGGCCTGATCTACGCCCTGCGGCCAGATACGTATCGGCCGGCGATTCGGAAGGATGGCGGAAGGATGAAGGATGAAGGATGAAGGATGAAGGCGGAAGGATGATCCCCCTCGTGCCCACGCTCCGCGTGGGCACGCAGCGTGGCCGAGACCGCCGTTTCATCTGGCAGCCGGGGCCACGGCCGGGCTTTTTCCCCCTCGTGCCCACGCTCCGCGTGGGCACGTAGCGTGGCCGAGACCGCCGTTTCGCACCCACGCAAAGCGTAGGCGCGAGCAGCTCCTCCTCGTGCCCACGCTCCGCGTGGGCACGCAGCGTGGCCGAGACCGCCGTTTCGCACCCCACGCAGAGCGTGGGTGCGAGCAATTCTTCCTCGACGAGAGAGTGTTTGCCCAAAGTACAGTAGTACAGAGGATGGAGAATGAAGAGAGTAGTTTTCCTGGAGTATTTGAGCGCCGGGGCCACGGCCGGGCTTGTGGCCGGCGCGTTGGTGGGCGTCTTCGAGGTAGTGTTGTTGTGCGCGCTCAAGGGCAGCCTCCAGGACTTGGCGGCCCTCTTGTACGCGGAGCTGGCCTACGGGGTGTTGGGGTTGGCCGCAGGGATGGGACTGGGCCTGCTGGCTGGTCTATGGGGGGCCTGGTGCAAGCCCGGCTGGACCCGGCCCGGCGTCTGGGCCACCTGTGCGGCCCTGGTTCTGGCCCCGGTCGTCTTGGTGGTGAGCAAGTACCGGCTGGAGCGCGATTTGTTGGGTGAGAATCCGGCCCTCACCGGCGGCCCGCTGATCCTCCCGGGCCTGCTGCTGGTCGTCGCGCCAGGCACGGCGGCCCTGTGGTTCGCCGCGCGACGGCTGCGCCCGGTGGCCCGGCCCCGGGTCAGCCTGGGGCTATACGCCGTCCTCGTCGTGATCGCGGCGGTGCTGGCCTATGGCCCGGCCCTGACCGCTGCGTTGCACAGTAGCAGGTCCCCGGCCGGTATCCCACCAGACCTGCGCGATAAGCCCAACGTCATCTTTATCATGGCCGATACCCTGCGGGCCGACCGGCTCTCGTGCTATGGATATACCCAGAACCAGACCCCCCACACGGACGCCCTGGCGGCCGATGGTGTGCGCTACACTCAGATGAGCGCGCAAGCCTCGTGGACCAAGCCCTCGGTGGCAACGATGCTCACGTCACTCTACCCCTCGTCGCACCGGGCCATCCGCAAGGTGGATATGCTACCCTCGGACGTGGTCATGCTTTCAGAGGTGCTCCGGGAGCGGGGTTATTACACCGCCGGCTGGGCCAACAACGTGAATCTGGCCTCTACCTTTAACTTTCACCAGGGCTACGACGAGTATGTATTCCTGGAGCCCGACTACTACTTTTTCGCCGCCGAGTCTTCGTCGCAGCTCGCCATCTACCAGGGTTTGCGGCGCGTCAGTGCCTTCCTGGCGCCAGGTACGTATCCCCAGTACTTTTACCAGCCGGCCGAGGTGGTGAACGCCCACGTCTTGCCGTGGCTGGAGACCCACCGGGATACCCGCTTTTTCCTGTTCATCCACTACATGGACCCCCATGATCCTTATTTTGAGCACCCCTTCAACGGTCGGGGCTATGCCCGGGTGACGAATCAGAACCCGGACCCGGCCCTGGCCCCGGCCATGAGCCGGGCCTATGACGGCGAGGTGGCGTATCTGGACGAACATCTGGGGGCACTATTCCAGGCCCTGAAGAAGTGGGGCCTCTACGACCATGCGCTCATCGTGTTGGTCGGTGACCATGGGGAGGAGTTCCAGGAACACGGCGGCTGGTGGCACGGCACCACGCTCTATGAGGAACAACTGGCGGTGCCGTTGATCATCAAGTACCCGCAGCAGGCCCATGCCGGCACAGTGGACGCCGGGTTCGCGCGGTGCCTGGACCTGGCCCCCACCATCGTGGACGTGCTCGGCGTCCCGGCTCCGGCGACCTGGCAGGGGGTGAGCCTGCGACCTGGGGCCACAGCCCCTCGCGCCGAGGCCCTCTTTGCCGAGGAGGACCACGAGGGCAACGTGTTGCAGTCCCTGCGGACACCCCAGCGCAAGCTCATCATCGCCAACGAGGGTAACCCCCGGGGCCTGCCAACCGTGGAGTTATTCGATCTGCGCGCTGACCCCGGCGAGCACCACAACCTGGCGACCGGGGAACCAGATGCGGTGCGCCTGTTGCGCGCCGCCGTGGACCAGATCGTCGCCTTTGCCCAGGCCCATGCCGTGGCCGGCCAGGCCGGCGAGCTGGACGCTGCCACGAAAGAACGCCTGCGGCAACTGGGTTATTAAACCAGACCCTTTCCTCACGCTCCGCGTGGGCACGCAGACCCGAAGGGTCTGCCTTTCGCACCCACGCAGAGCGTGGGTGCGAGTAACTCTTCCTCGTGCCCACGCAGAGCGTGGGTGTGAGTAAACCAGACCCTTCCCTCGTGCCCACGCTCCGCGTGAGCACGCAGAACCCGCAGGGTCTGCCTTTCGTGCCCACGCAGAGCGTGGGTGTGAGTAACTCCTACTCGTGCCCACGCTCCGCGTGGGCACGCAGACCCGAAGGGTCTGCCTTTCGCACCCACGCAGAGCGTGGGTGCGAGTAACTCTTCCTCGTGCCCACGCAGAGCGTGGGTGCGAGTAAACCAGACCCTTCCCTCGTGCCCACGCTCCGCGTGAGCACGCAGAACTCGCAGGGTCTGCGTTTCGCACTCCCGCTTGTCAACCCCGGTGCAGTGGGGTATAATGGCCCGGCATGAGTGAGCGTATCTGGAGGTAGCCGTGACGATACGAGACAGGGGTTGGTTAATACTACTTATGGGGGTCTTGCTGGCCGGGATCGGGACCGTGCTCGCCGCCTGCAACAGCGGGCCGCCGTTAATCTCGGCCTCCATCGCCCCGAACTCCATCAGCCCTAACGCCGATGGCGTGGAAGACGTGGCCGTGATCACCTATGCCCTGCGGCGGCCAGCGGAGGTCTCGATCTACTTTGTGGAACGCTACGACCAGACCAAGACCAGGTACTATTTTCGGGACCACGAGAAACGCAGTGCTCAGGAATATAAGGCCTATTTCAGCGGTATCGTCAGCGGCCGACTGCTGCCAGATGGGGACTATATCTGCACCGTGGAAGCCGTAGATCGTGATGGCCTGGGCGCGGTGATCGAGTTACCTTTTGCCATTCGCGGCGGTGACCCGGTAGCCCTGGAGATCGTAGACCTGAGCGTGTTCCCCGTCACCTTCAGTCCTAATCGGGATGGCATCAACGACCGGGTCAAGATCTCGTATCGCCTCACCAAAGATGCCACCATCATCGTCACCGTGCTGAACCGGGAGACCGGCGAACGCTATCCGGTGGACCTGGATGCTGAGGCCGAGGCCGGGGTGCAACAGCATGACTGGGAGGGGGGCGTGGACCTGGGCGCGCCGCCACCACCGGATGGGTTCTACACCGTCACCGTGGAGGCCCGCGATCTGGTGGGGCAATATGCTGTGGCCGGTGTACCCCTCACCATCACCAATGGCGGGGTCCCTCTGGCCGAGATCGTGCGCGCCGAGTTCTGGCCAGAGTCCGTGCCCCTGGGCCAGGCTATCGCCGTGACCGTGACCGTGCGCAATACCGGCCTGGTCGCCATCCGTACCCAGGGGCCGCCCAGCGGGTTTACTTACAAGAACAACGAGAACTTTAACACGGTGGGCTATTTCGAGTCGCCAGGGTGTTTTCGCGTGGGAGTGGACTTTGAGGGCAATACCATCACCAGGGTCTACCCCTATCGCTGGGCTGTCAGCAAGCGCCCGGACCTGCCGCCGGGCCAGTGGGACTATCTGCAACCCGGTGAGGAAGTGACCATCACCGGCTACATCCAGTTCGTAGAACCGCCGCCTCAGGGTGGCCCAGACCAGCCCTATTTCTGGGTGGGTCTGGAGCACGAGCACGTGGGCCACGTCAATGACCGCATGTATCCCACGCGGATCACGTTTGGGTATTAGCAGCATCTACCCTCCCGCAGGTTGGGGCGCAATGGCCAGACCGGAACAGGCCTCAATGATCAACTGCATCGGTTGCCTGCCCTGTTCTAACCTGCGGGAGGGTTCAGGGTGGGCAATTACATCGGGAGGCAAAAATGACCGACATCCTGGCGACCATCGCATCCAACCTGTACAACGGAGAGGACGAAACCGTGGCGCAATTGGTCCAACAGGCGCTGGACCAGGGGCTGACGCCCGCGGCGATCCTGGCGGGGGGACTGATCGCCGGCATGGACGTGGTGGGGCGGGACTTTAAGGCGGGTGACCTTTTCGTGCCGGAGGTGCTCGTCGCAGCCCGGGCCATGCACGCCGGCATGGCCGTGTTGCGCCCGCTGCTGGCCCAAAGCGACGTGCCCAGCGTGGGCAGGTACGTCATCGGCACCGTCCAAGGTGATCTACATGACATCGGCAAGAACCTGGTCAAGATGATGTTGGAAGGGGCCGGGTTCGAGACCATTGACCTGGGGGTGGATGTGGCCCCGGCCGACTTTGTGGCGGCTGTGCGGGAACATCGGCCACAATTACTGGGTCTGAGTGCGCTGCTCACCACCACCATGCCAGCCATGCAGCGCACCATAGAGGCATTGGAGCAGGCCGGCCTCCGCCATACCGTCAAGGTCATGGTCGGCGGCGCGCCGGTAACGGCCGTATATGCAGAGCAGATCGGCGCCGACGGCTATGCGCCGGATGCCGCCAGTGCGGTGGAACTGGCCCGTCACCTGGTGAACCAAAGTAGGGGCTAACCCCCTGCCTGCGACTCAACTGCTCCTGTCATTCAGATTGGACTTTCGCACACCACAAGGAGTAGAGGCTTTAGCCGGTCGTGACCGCCTGAAGACTCGACTCCAGAACAAGTCCTGATTCAGAGAGCTGGGCGAGCCGGGGTGGAGCATAAGGCCCGGACCTGGTCATAGGCGGCCAGGCGACGCGCCAGCTCCTCATCCGGCAGGCCGTCGCGTCGGGCGCGGCGGGCTGCGTGCTCCAGGCCCAACCGGATCACCAGACGCACAACCCGGCGAAAGACCGGCCCATGGTAGCGGTCAAAGTAGCGCAGCCGGCTCCGCCACAGGGCCACGAACATGGCCTCCCGGAATTGACGGGTGCTCTGGCCGGCATGATGGATCACCCGGGCCTGGGGTACGCAGTAGACACGCCACCCGGCCGCCTTCATCCGGCGGCACCAGTCAATCTCTTCCACGTACATGAAATAACCCTCGTCCAGCAGCCCCACCTGTTCTATGACCGCCCGGCGCACCATGAGACAAGCCCCCAGGGGATGATCGATGGCGAATGGCTCACCCCGCGCGTAGAGCCGACGCGGGTAGCGACCATTGAGCCGGCTTTCCTGGATCCGCCAGTGAAGCGGGAAAAAATCCAGCAACGTCTGGGCCAGGCCGGGGAAACGAAAGGCGTTATGCTGAAAGCGGCCATCGGCGTAGAGGAGGCTCGGCGCGCAGGCCCCAGCGTCTGGCCGACTTTCCAGCAAGCGCACGAGCTGATCCAGGGCCTCAGCCAATACTTCCGTGTCTGGGTTCAAGAGGACCACGTAGCGACCGGCGCTGGCGACCAGGCCCTGATTGGTGGCGGCCGCAAAGCCCCGGTTCTCCGCGTTGGCGATGAGGGTGATGTCCGGCCAGGCCCGGCGCACGGCCTCAGCGCTACCGTCTGGCGAGGCATTGTCCACCACGATGACCTCATGGGTCAGGCCGCTGCCAGCCAGGCTACGCCTGACCGCTGCCAGGGCCGCCAGGGTCAGGTCCCGGGTGTTGTAGCTGACCATGATGATCGAGAGGTCCACCTGGTTTATACTTCAGTCCTCACCATAGCAGACCCTTCGGGTTCCCCACCCGAAGGGTCTGGTGGTTACGCGGCGTTACTTTGGTGGTATCTCCACCAGCCTTTTTTGGATGGCATAGAGTATGGCCTGGCTGCGGTCTTTGACATCCAGTTTGCTAAAGATGCTGGTGATGTGGGTCTTGACGGTCTTTTCGCTGATGAACAGGCGGTCGGCGATCTCCCGGTTATTGAGGCCCTGGGCCAGGGCCTGGAGGACCTCCATCTCGCGGGGGGTCAGGTCCTCGTGGGCCTCGCGGCGCCCGGCGACCGGTTGTTCGCGCGATAGGGCGGCGAATTGTTCCAACAACTTGCCCAGTACCGACGGTTGGACCAGTGAATGTCCCTGGTGGACGGTGGCGATGGCCTGGGCCAGGTCCTGGGGTGACACATCCTTGAGCAGGTAGCCGGCCGCGCCGGCCCGGATCGCCTCGAACAGGTATTCGTCATCGTCATAATTGGTGAGGATGATGACCCGGGTCTGGGTGTTTTCTTCCAGGATGCGCCGGGTGGCGGCCACGCCGTCCATATCGCTCATGCGCACGTCCATCAGCACGATGTCGGGCTGCAACTCCCGGGTGCGTTCCACGGCCTCGCGCCCGCTGGCCGCCTCGCCGATCACGCGCAGGCCCTGGCTTTCCAGTTCCAGGATCGTGCGCAAACCCTCGCGGACGATGGCATGATCGTCGGCGATCAGAACTGTAATTTCATCCTTGCCCATCTCTTCCTCCCCCCAGATTCTCTCCAAAGGGCAGCGTGGCCGTGATCTGGGTGCCCTGGCCTATCTCACTCCGGATCTCCAGGTGACCACCCAGGTTCAGCAGCCGCTCTTGCATACCCACCAAGCCGAAGCTTTTTTCCAGCAGCGCCTTCTCCCGGGCGGTCCACAGGTCGAACCCGCAGCCGTCATCGGTGATGCTCAATACCACCGCTCGTTCGGAGAAGGCCAGCTGGACGGTCACACGCCGGGCATGGGCGTGCTTGCGCACGTTGGCCAGGGCCTCTTGCAAGACACGCAACAAGGCCCGGTTGGCCCGTTCTCCCAGGTTCGTCTCGGGGCCGTCCACAGCGAAATCCGCCTGCAGGCCGGTCTGGAGGGCGAACTCGCGCACGTACTGGCGCATCATGGGCACCAGGCCCAGTTCCCCCACCTCGCCCCGCCGCAGGTCGAACATGTACTGCCGCAGATCGTGCAGGGCCGCGCGGCTGAGTTCTTTGGCCCGGTCCAGTTGCTCACGCGAGCGTTGGGTGTCGGCCTGGGCCAGCAGCCGGGCTGAGGCCTCCAGGCTCATGATGACACTGCTGAGTTGCTGGGTGAGGGTATCGTGGATCTCCTGGGCAATGCGATTGCGTTCCCGGCTGGCGGCCAGCTCCTCGATCCGGGCATAGAGTTGGGCATTTTCGATGGCCACAGCGACCTGGCCGGCGACACCCACGAGCAGGTCCCGTCGTTCGACGGAGAACGGGCCAGCCTTGGGCCAGTTGTCTATGTATATGACCCCGCTGGTCTGGCCCCGAATGATCAGGGGCACGCACAGGATGGCGCGGCGATGTGGACCTGGCGTAGCCACCGTGGTGATGGCCATGCCACTGGACATGACCCGTTCCACGGTGGTCTGGTCTATAGCGAACTGGTCTGCCGATAACGGTTCGGGGCGTTCGCCCAGGATGCGCCCCACCTGGAAACGCAACGCACCGGTATCCTCGTCCCGCAGGAGGACACAACCCCGCTCGGCGCCTATGGCGACCAGGCTCTCGTCAATGACTCGCGCCAGCATGTCCACCAGGTCTGGCGTGGAGTTGATGGCCCGGCTCACCTGGTAGAGCGTGGTCGTCTCGGCAAGTTGGCGGCGCATACTTTCGTAGAGGCGGGCGTTCTCGATAGCCACCCCCACCTGGTTGGCCAGGGGACCGAGCACGGCCAGGTCATCCTCGCTCAGAGCGGTCCGGCCGCCCGGCTCGGTCCGGGCCGCCAGTCTGGTTCGCACATCCAGCACGCCGATCACCCGGTCTTGGGCGCGCAACGGCACGGCCAGTTCCGTCTCCTGGGCGGGGCCGGCCGCCGGCACCAGCAACGGCTCCCCCCGGGTCGCCACCCGGCTGAGGGGTTCGTCCTGCCCTGCCTGAAGCCGGATGCCGATGGGCAGGCTCGTGCTGGCCCGCACCACCACCTCATCGCCCTCCAGCAGGGCGATGCTCACCTGGTCATAGCCCAGGGCCTCGTGGATCAGATGCACCACACGCCACAGGAGTTGCTCGGCCTCATGGGCGGAACTGGCCTCCCGCGCTACCATGTTGATAACGCGCAACTGCTCCACGCGGCGAGCTTCCCGCTCATAGAGCTGCGCATTTTCGATGGCGACCCCCACCTGGCGGCCGATGGCGGTGAGCAGGCGCACATCCTCCGGGCCTAAGGCTCGATCGGTATAGCTGAAGGCATTGAGCACGCCCAACAGACGATCCTTGACCACCAGGGGTATGCTCACGTAGGCGCGCAGCCCCTGGGCGCGCATGACCATCTGGACTAACTGGGGCGAACGGGCCGGGTCATTCACCACCACTGCCTGGTCCAACTGGTGAGCGATGTCCGTCAGGTTCACGCCGCGCAGGTCAATCTCCTGCAAGTTGGCGACAGCGTCGGGCCACAGGCCATAGGTAGCAGCCACCCGGGCCACGGCGGCGGGTTCATCAATCAGCAGCACCCAGCCGGCCTCCATGCCCACCGCCTGCAAGGTGTAGCGGAGTGTATCCCGGAGGATGATCTCCAGGTCCAGCGACTGGTTCAGGGTGGCGATGATGTCGCTCAGGGCAACGCGGGGCAGGGTCAGCGTCGTCCTACAGGTAGTCAGCCACAAGGCCACCTGGTCTGTAAAAGCCTGGAGCTGGGGCAACAGTGGGTCAGCCGGGGTCAGCGGTTTCCCCGGTGCCAGGACCAGGGCCCCAATGAGGGCGTCATCATCCCGGAGGGGCACGGCCAGGCCCCCGGCCAGGTCTTCGGCCAGAGGGGGCAGGTTCGCCAGCCAGGCGGCATCCAGCAGCACCGGCTGGCCCGCCCGGAGCGCCTGGAGCAGGCCGGGGGCCGGTCCAGCCGATTCGACCGCGGTCGTCAGGTTGCGCCCGGCGGCCAGCCTCACGGTATTGGCCTCTTCCACCAGCAAGAGGGCACTGCGCTCATGCGGGATCAACTCCTGAAGATTGCGCAACGTGCGCTCCAGAGCCGGCAGAGGCGGCCAGTCGCCGGTGGAGCGCGCCAGCGGCTGTTCCAGTTTCCCTGGGCGGTGGGAGTCTATCTCGTGCTCGAACACCCGTCCTTACCCCTGGTTTGGGATCACAAACATTGTACCCGTATTGGGGCAGGATGCACCTGGTCCGGCCTGGGTCTGGGGCCGGACTGGGTGGCAGGCCGTAGGGATTGGTTTCGCGCTCGGCGGTCTCAGACCGCCGAGGAGCACAAATTTCCATCCGGGAGGGTACAGGTTAGGGATGTCAAAGCTATCGCCCCTGGTAACTACTACCCTCCCGCAGGTTTGGGCGCAATGACCAGACCAGACGCCGCAGGCGCGCCCAGATGACCGGCTGCATCGGTTGCCAGCCCCTTTCTAACCTGCGGGAGGGTTCAGGGTAGG
>DAOTYG010000058.1:0-3162 GCA_034435155.1 Anaerolineae bacterium
TTCGTGTGTCTCGATGATGTTTCTGCCTGCCATATTCCCCTCACTCGTTCCGCATGACCGTGGCCGGTGATACGCGCGCGGCCACACCGGCCGGGTAGAGCGCCGCCAGCGCACCCACCAGCCCGGGCGTGGCCATTCCCACCAGCCCTATCACCCACAAGGTGGGCGGTAGACTCCGGTAGAGCCAGAAGAAAGTCGCGCCCCCCAGCAATGCCCCTGCCACACCGCCTGCCATTCCCAACAGGAGCCCCTCCATCACAAACAGCCGCGCCACGGTGGGTGTGTGCCAGCCCATTGCCTTCAGCACGCCTATCTCGCGTCCCCGTTCCAGCGCTCCTTCCAACAACGTGTTCGCCACCCCCAGTGTCATCAAAGCGAAGCCCAGGCCGACCAGCCCGTAATGGTAACCGCTCACGTGCCCGGCGATGTACTCTCCCAGCAATGTCCCCGCCAGATACCCACGCTGCTCCAGCGTCACTTCTAACAGGAGTACCAACAAGGCAGAGGAGAGCATCGCTGCAAGCCCGTTCAAAGCGGTGCGCCCACGCCTGCGCATCAGCCCCCGCCAGGCATAGCCCCACATGCCGGCCAGGTGTCCCCGCGCGACGCGGGTATAGCGCAGCCCGGCCCCCCGTAAGACCAGGTTGGGGGGCACGCGGCCGGCTAACCAGGCCGGGTACAGACTGCTCACAATACACAGCACCACAGTGACCACCGGCGTCCCGAGCAACAAAGCCGCGCCGGGGGTCTTCCATCCTGCCAGCCGGGCGACCGCCCAGGCGCCCATCACACCCATTGCCGCTGCCAGTGCGCCGATCATCATCACCTGCCCCACCACCCGTCCGAACACTGTAGACGAGCGCCACCCCAAGGCTTTCTGTAACGCGATCGTGCGTTGGCGGGCCATCACCTCCGCCCAGGTCAGGTCGGTGACGTAGAGACCGCCGACGGAGAGCAGCACGACCAGGAGAATCCAGTAGCCGCTCTGGATGTGCTCCTGGTAGGAAAGGGCCACTCCCTTCTGAACCCACTGCTCCTCCACGTAGCCGATCCCAGGCACGTGTACCAGGATACGGGTGGGGGAGGAGCCGACCATCACATCCACCGCCAGACCGGTGCGCCGCTGGATCTCGGTAGCGATGGCTTCGATCTTGCGTTGGGCAGCGGGTGTGAGGCGCTCAATTCCGCCTACCCGCACGCGGATGGCGCTGATGGAAGCATCGCCACACAGCACGCGGGCAGCTTCCAGCGTGGTCAGCACCAGTGGGGGAGGCTGGATGTAACCCGCGATATCGAGCGTGGGGTACATAGGGCGTGGCTCAACGGGACGCCCTTGTTCGTCGTAGCGGAGCGTAACAACTGGGGGGAAATAAGTCTCCTGCGGTACACGGTTGACGTCCGCCGATCCGGCAAGGCGTTCGATGTCAAAGACCCCTTTGGCCCCGAAGCTGAAACAGCAGGGAATTTTACTCTCCTCCGAACGGCGATAGGCCGGCCATAGTCCTCCCTCTGTGCCGGTGCGTACCATTCCCTGAGCAGGGGGGACAATTTCCAGAACCAGGCCGTTGTAGGCGAAAGGTGGCTGCGTTTCCCTGTAGATGATCGGGCTGGGCACGCTCCACATAAAGGTATGTCCTGTGGAAACCGCCACAAACCCGGCAGGCTCTGCACCCCCACCAAAGAACAAGAGGCTATCCACCAGTCGTTCGTAAGCCTCAGCGTTGTCAATCACCTGATGAGCCAGCCGCGTGCCGGGGAGAGAGGCCAGGAAAGACGTCCCGCCCTGCTCCATGATCGCCTCCAGGCCGGCAGTATCGGGCGGTAGCGCCAGGCCTCTCAGTTCGGCCTCGACTTTCAGGCGGATGTATGGGGTCCCGTTGATCAGGATTGGCAGCTCGTAAAACGTAGTGTAGTTTGGACACCGGTCGGGGTCCTGCTGGCGATTGAGCGGCTCGTCGGGCCTCAGGTATCTCCCCGTACGGAGCGCCTGCTCCAGTCCCACAAGAGCCGCTTCCTGGGATGGATCAACGCCGGCGACGAGAAAAGGCATATCGAACTTGCTGACGACCGGGAATGTGGGGCTGAAATGATAACCTGGTATAAGAACCATGGGACAGCCTGGGCCGCGACACGGGTTAGAAGGGTTGGGATCGTTTCCTATGTAGTAGTAATCTGATTTGGTAAGAGGATAGAGATTTGCTCCATCATCAATGGTCAATGTCTGCGACTGCACGTAAGCGCCGGGGTCGGAGATTGAGGCCAGAGTGCCGGCCGGAACGATCTGGGCAACGTAGCCGATCATCGCGATCGGGGCGGCAACCTCAACACCGGGGATCGCGCGAATGTCTTCGTATTGTGCGAACGTGATTCCACCCGAGATGCCCGATAGAGAGTTGGCCTCCACGAGACCGTATTGCTCCTCGATCGGCGAACGGGCTGCCGCAGGCCGCACCAGGATATCATAGGTGGTGCGCCAATAACGGCTGATGTCCTCGCTCGCGACCACGGTGGTGGTTCTGGAGGCTGCGGTGAGCAGCAGGATGCCGGCGCTCAGGATGGACAGCCCCACACCCAGCAGGATCGCCCGTGCCCGGGAAAGTCCGCCAGAACGCAAAAGCAGAGAGAGCATGTTTCACCTCAGGTAAGACCAAAGACAAGACAGGAGACACTCAGTCTCCTGCCTGCTCTAACACAGCAGAAGCTGCGCACGGAGGATGCTTGTGTCCTATCAGCAATAGTCACACCAGGTGCGCGCCTTAAACCAGTCGCAGCATCCTCCGCAAGCCCCACATAAACGACAGTATTGCGTATAGACTGCCTTCTCAAACCCGCAACCGTTGCACCAGCCTCTCTCGACCCGGCAATCGTACCATGTCATCAACGGCCTGGGGTGTGCGCTTGCTGCCGAAGCTGGTGCAGGCGTCACGAAGACCAATACCGCCAGCACCAGCGATGCGATCATCATCAACGCCAGCCCAATCGTCACAACCTTTTGGATTTTATCACGTCCGGCCATTTCTGTCACCTCCCTTCTACTCGAATTTCCTGGTCATCTTGTTGCGCCTGTTACACCATTTCGTGCAGCGCATCACCTCCTCACTCCGCGCGGCCTCCCACCAGCGCCTCGAATTGCGCCCGCGTGTTGGCAAACCCCTTGCCCAC
>DAOTYG010000059.1:0-4905 GCA_034435155.1 Anaerolineae bacterium
CGGCCCCCTGGTGAACCTCAACCACTTTCAACTTGCCCTCCCCTTCACCTGGGACGAGTGGCGAGTGACACGACTTTCTGAGACTTTGGTGACACGACTTAATGAGACTTGACAAACGTCAAGCGTCAAACGTCAAACGTGGTGCGTGTCCAACTGATGGGCATCAGTTGGATGAATGATGGGCATCAATTGGATGAACGGTGGGCATCGGTTGCTCTTCCGTTCGTCGTGTTCTTCCCCTGACGGGGACTGGCCTGACACGATGCGCGTTAAACTTGCCTATCCCCAGCCTCTATCTCCCGTATGGGAAGAGAGACTCACCCTGAAAGGGACGGGGTGATGATACCATTTGCCCGCGACCTGGGGGTGGACCGGAACGCCGGCCGGCTCTGGAACAGTTACTCATCCAGCCGTTTCCAGACGAAACCACCGGAAGGTTGTTCCTCGCCGGGCGCAGGTTCCTGGCCGCGTCCTAAAGGCAGGTCTATGCCCAGCTGGCGCCAGCCAGTTACTGGTCCTGAAGTTGGGCTGATAGGTCCGCGATCCGGCATAGCACCTCCCACAGGGTGCAACACCAACCAGGAACCATCCCATACGCCGGTGCCGGCCAGGTTCTCGTTGGGCTGTAGCAGTCGTCCCAGCGGCTGAGCCTCGATCTGGTAACGCATGGGTTGACCAGCCTGATCGCTCTCCCAGCGCAGGGCATGGGCGATCAGCTCTGCCAGTCGCCCGGCCTCTACATCCGTGGGCACTTCCAGATCACGAACCCGCGCTTCGTTCTTGCGCTTCACGGTGACAATGACTCGCTCCATGTCTTTACCTCCCCTATCCAGCCGGCAATGGTTCTGGCAACATCCGGTTCATCACCCGGCGAATTTCCTCCCGTGCCTGTGCTGCCGGACAGGGTATCGCTTCGACCCAGGTCTCATTCTCCCGGGTGCTGGAGCGCAGACGCCACAATCCGTTATGCCCCTCCAATAGCCCTATCCCCGCGACCTCCCAGGTGGTAGTGCGGCGCACCAGGGCCACCAGTGCACCATTGGCGACCGGATCAGCCAGCGTGTGGGCCAGTGATATCGCTGTGGCTTCTCCAACCCCGGCCCGCTGTAACACGCTCTGCGCAGCCTCGATGCCTGATGCGCCAGCCTGGACACGCGCCTGGGTAAGAGTTGCTTCCGGCAGCACTGCGCTCCGGCCCGGCGCAGCGATCTGGTGCTCCAGTCCGAAGATCCGGATCACCCGCTGGTACACTGCTGTGGCATCTTCCAACGCGATCAACTGCACAGCCGGTTCAGTGGTCGGAATCTGCTCGACGGCCAGGTAGCGGGTCAGATGGAAATACCGTACATCCGGGGTGCTGTCCCCAGACGTAAACGTCACGATGAATGAGGCCTCGGGGAATGCCCAGGTACCCGCCAGGGCGGCGACGGCCGTGTCCATCACGATCCCGCCCTCTCCCTCGATCACAATGAACCGACGTTCGGCCAGCGCCGTGCGGGCCTTATCCCAGGCTTCTTCGATCTCCTCCGTAAGCCAGCCGTGGAACGGGTCTGGAATGCCCAACAGCATATCCGCCCCCAACAGGCTGGCTAAGAAAGTCGCTTCAACGGCAGAGCAAGTGATAGTTGGAACCTGGTCTTCCATACGACCTCCTCTAGTCATGGATGAAATAGCGTGGTTTGAACGCGCTGCCCAGCCCGGCGTCACCCAGACGAACATCATTCAGGTTGTGCGCCCCAGCCTGGGCGATGTGCAGATCAGCGACCGACGCAGCTTTCTGGCCGGGCCGGATCACCGCAATATGGCCTGGATCCACGGCGAAAGCCGGCCTGCCGGCATTGACCTGTTCCTGCAACAGCCGTAGCCCATCTGGTGTGTTCGGGTCTACTTCTCGCCAGCCCTGCATGCTGGACCGGGTGGTGAACCAACGATGCAAATCCGCGGCGCCGACGGTGGCGGGATCGCCTGTCCGCCCCAGGAATTCCGCCTTGGTGGGCAGAGGCACACCCATCGCCCGCGCAACGTCACCGGCGAACGTGTTACAGTACGTGTAGTCATCGCGGGTATAACGCGGGTTGCCCTCCACCCCGAACTGGTTGATGACGGCAGCGTAGAGGTCGGGATGGCGAGACCCAGGGTCGCTGGTGATCGGAGCCTGCAAGGGGAACTGGCCGGGCTTACCACGGACGCTGTCCAGCCCGGCTACAGGTGTCCGGCCGTCGAGTTGCGAAGCGAGTATCTCTCGACCATCCTGCAAGCGCACTACCTGGTCCAACGCCGGCGGTCGGGCCGGCACGGCTGGTTTTTCCATCTCGGCGAACTTGCGCTTGACTGACTCTGACAGCGCACCCGGCTCTACGGTCGGCTTTGGGGTGGCCTGCTCTAACCGCTTCTGCCATTCTGGCGAGGTCGGCCGTAACACACGCGTGCCGACCAGAAGGCCACCGGCCGCTTCCCCCAGGCCCCATAGCATGGTCGTCACCCAGGTCAACGGGTCGCTCGCAGTTATGCTTCCCAGGCGCAGCCACCGGCTCACCACCCTGCCGGGCAAGGTCAGTATCGGCTGGAGTCGTTGCCACCAACTCACGTTCGGTCGTTGGGCGGCCGCGAACATCCCAAGCACCTGACCGATGCCGGTGGCCCCGGCGCGATCGGCCTCCTCAAACGCCTGGGCTTTGGCGACGAGGTAGCGGGCCAAATCCTCTGCCTGACCGGCCAGTTTGTTAGCGTGCCCTCGGGCCTGGCCCCATGCTTCGTCCACGGCGGCGTGCTCGCGTACTTCCCAGTCCAGGCTACCGAAAGCACTACCCAGACGACCGACAAGGGCCTGTAGCTCGCCGGCGGCGCGCTGCCATTCGGTACTGACAGACCGCAGGTATTCAGGTTGAACCAGGATGCGTGGCATATCTCACCTCTTGCTTTGCTGATTTGGGCCAGCGCCAGCCAGATTGACAGATCAAATGCTACCGACTCGACCAAGTCATACTTACGGATACGGACTCGGTTGAGGCGTGACCGTCCGAGACGGCGTGGGTATGGTGGTCGGTGTAATCGTCGCAGTAGGAGATGGCGTAGGCATACGAATAGGCGTGGTTGTAGCGCTCGGCGACGGCGTAGCTGTCAGCGTGGACGTGTGGCTGGGCCTCGGTGATAGTGTGCGTTTGGCAGTAGGCGAGGCTGTAGCGGTTGGAAGTAGAGTTGGTCTCACCATTGGCACTGGTGTTGGTATAGCCACTGGCGTCGGGGTGGAAACAGGACCAAGAAACACTCCATGTAAAGGGCCTTTTTCAGGCAAAATCAGGAGGCTACAGAAGGCCAGCATGCAACACATCACTGCTCCGCCCGTAACAAAGGCGGCCAGGTCCAGAAGCTTCGAGTGACGCGGCATCGGGCGTGGCGGTGGCATTGGGTGTGATGTCGGTCTGGTGGCGGATAGCCCGGCGACCGGAGGCGCTGATTGGGGGGCAGCAGGCGCGAGCGAGGGTGCCGGGACAGCAGATGGCGACGTCGCCGTGGGAGCGGCTGGCTCCGCCGGGGGCACGGGGGCGGTCGGCGGCGCGGGGACGAGAGTGACTGGGGGCGCAGGGGGTACCGGAACGGGCACCTCTACCTCCTGGACTGCGCTCCACTCGCCCGGCTCTCCCCCCTGTACCGCTCGCACTCGCACCTGGTATTTCCCCGGCTCTAAGGATGGCGACTCCCAGGACAGAGCGCTGACGTCCCAGGTTTGTACCTCACTGTCACGGACCTGTACCTGGTAGCGGCTGGCCCCTGGCACGGGACGCCAGGCTGCCCGAAGGCGATCTTCCTTAATCCCCACTTCGAGCGATTGGGGGACAAGGAGGGGCCGGGCCTCCACCTGCGTCGGCGCCGACCCCAACCAGACTTCCAGCACCGTGATGTCGTCGCTGGTGGCTGCCTCGCTGGCCTGGGTGATCAAGTCTTGCAAGGCAAAATTCGAGAGGGGATGGCTGTGCTGATCCAGAGTGCTCAGGCCATCGGAGTAAGCCGCGAGCCGCTGGATGAAACAGCGGCTATCTTGCTCCAGTGGGCTAACGAAAAGGTGTGGCCCGTCGCCCACCAGTCCCCGCCGGCTCGACCAGCGCTGCTCCATCTTGAACTCACCGCCCAGGTCGGCGCTGCGCTCACCGTCCGGTCCCCACAGCCGCAGGCGCGAGTCGCCCATCCAGGCCAGGACGACGCGCCCCGGGGGGAATTGAGATCCGGGCAGGTCAATCCGGCCGCAGACAAATGTGCTCTCGCTCCCCTGGGCGCGCTTCTGCTCCAGTACGTCACGGAGCATCGGTGGGATGTCGTCTGGCAAGGATTGACGCTGTACCTGCTCCGTGACCGATTCGGTCAGGGTGCTCAGGTGGGCCGCGAGTGCAACCCGAATGACCTGAGCATCCAGAGCCGCCGGCAGGCCATCCCACAACCAGCCCACCAGGGCGTCGCCCAGGGAGCGGGCGGCCAGGTTGCCGTAAAAGGACTGGCTGACGCCATCGCACAGGGCGAAGGTGAAAGCCTGGTCATCGTGACGGACGACCAGGTAGTCCTGGCCGGGGTCACCGGCCGTGCGGGTATCGGCCGAGCGGGCGTAGGCATAGCGATAGGTGAAAGCTGGCCCACGCACGAGCTGCACCGGCGTTTCGCGGTCCTGGGGTACTGGCAGGCATTCAGGCTGCGGCATGGTTAATCACCTCTTCCATTCGTTAGTTGACTGAAACGTGAGAACTTCTCGCCCCTCCGATTGCGTTTCGGCGTAGCATACCCGTCACACTTACAGGGTATCAGTAGTCATCATGAACTGCGTTCGCCACAACGCATGAAAATGTGATAGGCAGCAGGCAATAGCCGTGCCTTCCTGAAGTCCATTTTCAAGTCAGATGGAAAAAGTCGCTCCCA
>DAOTYG010000060.1:0-3092 GCA_034435155.1 Anaerolineae bacterium
GGGTGGGGGTGGGCTGGGGACCGACAAGGCCGAGCAGGGTCGTGAAGGGTTGCAGGGCCGGGTTGTCGAGCAGATTTACCACGTTCATGCCGGCCAGGCACGCGGTCGGCACGACAACCACCAGCAGGATGACCACGAGGATCGAGCCGTAGCAGCCGGCGTTGCGACGCAGATGATTCATGCTGACCTCCTTGTATATAATACCATACGAACTCGTGGTACCTAACGGCCAGCCGGGGCGGCGGGTGACACACCCGCCGCGAGCAGTGACACACCCGCCGCGAGCAGTGACACACCGGCGCGAGCAGTAGCCCTCCTAGCCATGCGCGCTCCAGGTGCGGCGCACCCGGATCGTCACGTCGGTAAAGCCCAACGAGCGGAGGAAGGATCGCAGGTAGAGCACGCCGAACTCCTCCGCTTTGGAGAGCACCTGGTGGTTCAATGCCCACTCCTCCAACGCCTTCTCCGCCATCTGGCGGGCCTGAGTCTCCAGGTGCGGGTCCGGCGAGACCAGAAACCCGGTCTCCCGCAGGTAGACGTAGGTCTTCTGGTTGTCCACGCGGACGTAAAAGATCTCCGGCGGGGGCAGCCAGAGGGTGATAGACTTGCCCTGCACGATCACGTCGCCCGCCCCGATCTTCGTCAGGTCAAAGCCGGCCACCACCTCGCCGGCCGCCACGAGCAAGAGCTTGTCGGTGCCAAAGATCTGTTGCCACAGGCCGCTCGGCTCCTTTTGCAGGTCCACGATGGTCTGCATGACGTATTGGGCCGTCTCCAACTTGCCCAGGGCCTGCACGTCCACCAGCGTAACGATGGGTGTGGGTGTCGGCGTGGGGGTGGCGGTGGGAGTGGCCGTGGGCGTGGGCGAGGGGCCGGGCGTGCGCGTGGGCGTGAACGTGGGCGTGGGGGTCTTGGTGCGGATGACCGGCCGGGTGGCGCTGGGGGTGGGCGATTGGGCGACCGCCTGCTGGCCGCCGGGAACCGCTCCCACAATGGCGACGACCGCCAGGCAGACGCAGACGATGACCACCAGCCCGCCGGCCAGGGCCAGCGCGATCCACTGGGGGAAACGTTCATTCTCTTGCATGGTCACCTCCCAATTTGGGGCGGCCTCGGGACCGCCGGTTTGAGTCATTGGACTTACAACTGGTCGCACCACAAGGAGTAGAGGTTGACATCCGTGCGTAAATTAAACGCACGAGGGCACCGCCCCCCCGCCCCGCTTCGCGTCTCTTCGGGGAGGGGAAAGACTGCCTTATAGGGGGTTTTTGCGGCGGCTTCGCCGCCGCAAAAACCCCCAGAAAGGCTCTCTTTCCCTTGTTCCCTCCCTGACAGGAGTTATGCACGGATGTCAGGTAGAGGCTTTAGCCGGTTGTGCCCACAAGACCTGAAGGCTCGACTCCAGAATTGTCCACAGTGAATCAGTCCCTATTATAACAAAAAACGGGCCAGTTGGCACGTGGCTCGTTCCGGGTTGAGGATATGGAGTGCGGGCGCGCTGGAACGATCCCAGGCCCTGGGTCGAGTCTTCAGGCGGCGTGCTTCGCGTCCAGCTAAGACCTCGATTCCAGCCAGGAGATCGGTTACCAACGCGGAAAGCCCACGCTCGATTGCCTGCCGGTCAGGGGAATGATATAATGACCCCACAATTCAGTTTCGATGATGGAGGAATGGGATGGCTTTGCAGCTCACGGATGAAGAACGCGCCATGCACGACGGCGCGTATGGCCCGGCGGTCGCCAAAGCGATGCGGATCCTGGTCACCCTTGGCGAGATCTTTGGAGCGGAAAGGCTGGTGCCGGTCGCCAGCGCCCAGATCAGCGGCGTGAGCTACCAGACCATCGGCCCGGCTGGCCTGGAGTTCGTGGAGGGCTTTGCCGACGAAGGCGCACGGGTCACCGTTCCGGCTTTCCTCAATCCCTGCGGTATGGACTTGCGACGCTGGCGCGAGATGGGCGTGCCGCCATCTTTCGCGGAGCTTCAGCTACGTATCATCGCCGCGTATGAGCGTATGGGCGTGACCATCACCGCCACCTGCACGCCTTATCTGGCTGGCATCGTCCCGGCCCCCGGCGAGCACCTGGCCTGGGCCGAGAGTAGTGCCGTGAGCTATGCCAACTCGGTATTGGGTGCCCGGACCAATCGGGAGAGCGGTATCAGTGCCCTGGCGGCTGCCATCTGTGGTCGGACGCCAGACTGGGGTCTGCACCGGGAGGAGAACCGCGTCGCGGCCCTGGTGGTAGAGGTAACGGCCTCTTTGCGCGACAGCACGGATTTCGGGGTGTTGGGAGTGCATGTGGGCCGACTGGCCCGGGGCCGGGTGCCGGCTTTCACCGGCATCCCGGCGGCCACGCCGGAGCAACTCAAGGCCCTGGGAGCGGCGATGGCGGCCAGTGGGGCTGTGGCCCTTTATTTTGTGGAGGGAGTTACCCCAGAGTGGCGGCTGGTGAGCGAGCCGGAGCGACTGACCGTGACCGGGGCCGCCCTGGAGAGGGTGCGACAGGCCCTGCACCAGGCCGACGAGCCGGAGTTGATCGCCCTGGGCTGCCCTCATTGCTCGTTATCGGAATTGCAAGAGGTGGCGGAACTGGTGCAGAAGGGGTTAAAGGGTCGCCGACTATGGGTCTGCACCTCACGCGCCGTCGCCGGGCAGCCGGCGGCTGCGGCGGCCATCGCGGCCATCGAGGCGGCTGGCGGCCAGGTGCTCTGCGATACGTGCATGGTCGTCGCGCCCCTGGCCGAGATGGGCATCCGGCGCACGGCTACCAACAGTGGCAAGGCCGCGATCTACCTGCCATCGCTGGGTCGCCAGGTGGTAACTTTTGGCTCGACGGGGGAGATCCTGACCTGGTCCGAAAATCCGTAACTACCTGCCCGGGAATCTCTGCAAAAACCACCACGGACAAGTAGTCACCCCGTTCGGTGTGGATGCCTGCTGCTTCCACAGCAGGGGAGAAGAAAGGTTTTTTAGGGGGTTGGGAGCAAGGGGTATCCCTGCCTGGGCCTGCAGCTTATAATCTCTGTCTATGGATGGGTTTTCTGGAACACCACTTTCCAGGACCAGTGTTTCCCCACATTGCCCATCTGGCCGG
>DAOTYG010000061.1:0-27948 GCA_034435155.1 Anaerolineae bacterium
GACACTTTTCAATCACGAATGATACGAATGGACGAATGACACGAATTGGTATGAAAAACATTCGTGAGATTTGCCAGATTCGGGTCATTCGTGATGAAACTTGCGAAAATGTCCGGTAAGTAAAGGCGGCAGCAGGCAGAAAGCAGAACGCAAGGGAGGGAAAGATGCTGAAAGACCATACCCCCATGTATAAGGACAAAAAAGTGCGCGGCGAGTTCATTGAGAAGGCTAAGGCGGTCTTGGCGGCCAAGAAGGGCCAGTTGGGGTTGGAGACAGGCGTGGCGGGCATTGAGCCAGAAAGCGGCGACGTGTTTGTGGGGAAATTGCTGGGCGAGGTGAACGCTCAAGCCTATGCCAGATACCCAGACCAGTGGATCTATTTCACCCGCATCGAAAACCCGGACGCCGGCCTGCCATTACGGACGTGGTAAATGTGCAAAATGTGCAAATGTGCAATTTGCAAATTTGTCCATTTGCCTATTTTATGACAAGGAGGGAACTATGTACATCTTCAAAGCAGCAGTGGTGGGCGCCGGCGCCATGGGCGGCGGGATCGCCCAGGTGATCAGTTTCTCCGGCTTACCCGTCGTCCTCAAGGATATCGATCAAGGTATGCTGGACAAGGGGATGGAGACGGTCCGCAAGATCTATCAGAGCCGGGTGGACAAGGGCAAGATGAGCGCCGGCGAGATGCAATCCAAGTTGGACCTCATCACCCCCACCCTCACCTATGACGGTTTTGAGGACGTGGACATCGTCATCGAGGCGGTGCCGGAGATCATGAAGATCAAGCAGCAGGTCTTTGCCGAGCTGGACCAGGTCTGCCCGGAGGCGACCATCTTTGCCTCCAACACCTCGGCGCTGAGCATCAGCGAGATGGGCGCGGCCACCAGGCGGCCGCACAAGGTCATCGGGATGCACTTCTTCAACCCGGCTCACGTGATGAAGCTGGTGGAGATCATTCCCGGCCTGAGCACCGCCCAGGAAACGGTGGACGATGTCCTCATGTTCGCCGAGAGCCTGCGCAAGCTGCCGGTGGTAGTGCAGGAATGCCCTGGCTTTCTGGTGAACCGGCTGCTAATGCCCTATCTGAACGAGGCCACCCTGTGCCTGCAAGAGGGGGCCGCCACAGCCGAGGAGATCGACACCGCTGCCCGCGAGTTTGGCTGGCCTATGGGGCCCTTCCAGCTCATGGACATGCTGGGGCTGGACATCTGCTACCACACCGGCGCATACCTGTACCAGGAATACGGCGAGCGCATGAGGGGCGCCGCCCTGTTCGAGGAATTGGTCAAGGCCGGTCGCCTGGGCGAAAAGAGTGGAGCCGGCTTTTATGGCTACGGCGGCCAGAGCGATGAGCCGGTCAAAGAGATGATCGCCCGACTCCAGAAGGAAGGCAAAGCCCAGACCGGCACCGAATTCAGCATGGACCGGCTGATGATGCCCATGATCAACGAGGCGGCCGAGTGCCTGTTGGAGAACGTGGCCCGGCCCAACGACATTGACCTGGCCATGATCGCCGGCACCGGCATGACCCGGGCCGGGGAGCGCATGGGCCCCCTGACCCTGGCCGACGAGATCGGGCTGGACGTGGTGGTGGAGAAGCTGCAAGCCTTCCAGGCCCGGTACGGCGAACGATTCCGCCCCTCGCGCCTGCTCAAGACCAAGGTCCGTGCCCGACACCTGGGGAAAAAGACCGGCCGCGGATTCCTGGAATATGCGTAGCTGGAAGCTGGTTACTGGAAGCTGGTGACCAGCAACAAGCAACTAGCAACTACACGTAACTGCTCAGCCCTCTGCGATCTGGGTAATCGGATTGTCACCCTGAGCGAAGCGAAGGGTCTCGTTTTCACACCAACGAGATTCTTCGTCGCAAAAAACGCTCCTCAGAATGACAGGCTGAGCAGTTACAACTACACTAGATTCAGTAAAGGGAGGATCATCATGGCAGACCGACAGTTTGTAAAGATGAGCATCGAGGACCGCATCGCGGTGTTGACTATTGACAACCCGCCGGCGAATTCGCTGAAAAGCCCGGTCCTGGCGGATCTGAACGACGCCATTGATGAAGCGGCGGCCAACCCGGAGGTCAAGGCCGTCATCATCACCGGCGCCGGGCAGTTCATGTTCGTGGCCGGGGCCGACATCGGCGAGATCGGCGAATTGCTCAAGACCCCGGAAAAGTTCGACGAGGTACTCAAGATCGCCAAGGCCATTTTCTGGAAGATCGAGCACCTGAGCAAGCCGGTCATCGCCGCCGTCAATGGCACTTGCCTGGGTGGGGGCAACGAGTTGATCATGGCCTGTCACATGCGCGTGGCCTCTGACCGGGCCCGCTTCGGGCAGCCGGAGATCAACCTGGGCATCATCCCCGGCTTTGGTGGTACTCAACGCCTGCCGCGCCTGGTGGGCAAGGGCAAGGCCCTGGAACTCCTCCTCACCGGCGATATGATCAGCGCTCAGGAAGCCCAGCGGATTGGCCTGGTCAACAAGGTCGTGCCCCAGGGCGAGGAGCTCAAGGCCGCCAAAGACCTGGCCAAGAAGATCGTGGCCAAGGGCGGCAAAGCCGTGCAGCTCTGCATCGAGGCCGTTTACGAGGGCTACGAACTGCCCCTCACGGATGGCCTGGATGTGGAGATCGAGAAGTTCAAGGCCGTGGCCCACACCCACGACGCTGTCGAGGGCATCAACGCCTTCCTGCAAAAACGCCAGGCCAGGTTCGAGGATCGGTAAGTTTCACCCTCCCGCAGGTTTTTGAATCTACGCTTTCTAACCTGCGGGAGGGTACAGAGCAGGTAGTTACGAGAGAGGACTGAACGCTTTGACTTATCCTTCTCTGGTCACGCTCCTGGAAGAAAGCGTCCGGGCCGCGCCACGCAAACTGGCGACGCTGTGCCGTGATAGCGCGCTGACCTATGCGGAACTGCACGGGCTTACCAATCGGCTGGCCAATAGCCTGACTACGTTGGGGGTGGGGCCGGGTGATCGGGTAGCGGTGATGTTGCCCAACGGGCCGGACTTTATCGTTGCCTATTATGCCACCCTGCGCCTGGGGGGCATCGTTGTGCCCATCAACACCCTGCTCCGCGAGGCCGAGGTGTGCCACGAGCTGCAAGACAGCGAGGCGAAGGTGCTCATCGTCTGGGAAAGGGTGGCTGAAGAGGCGATGCGCGCCTTCGCCAGAGCCCCGGCCTGTCGCTACTGCCTGGTGGCCGGTGAGCGGATCCCGGAAGGTGCTCATTCGTTACAGGGGCTGCTGAGCGGAGCCTGGCCTTCGTTCGAGCCGTGCCACCGGGAGGGCCAGGATACGGCGGTGATCCTGTATACCGCCGGCACCACCGGCCAGCCCAAAGGCGCCGAGCTGACCCACGACAACCTGAGCAGCAATACCCTGGCCACCATCACCCTCATGGGCCTGCGACCGGACGACGTGGTCATGGCCGCCCTGCCCCTGCATCACAGCTTCGGGCAGACGTGTTGCATGAATGCCGCCCTGGCTGCCGGGGCCACCCTGTCCTGCATGGCCGAGTTTTCGGCCACCGAGATGTTGGAGCGGTTCAGCCGGGAACGGGTCACCGTCTTTGCCGGCGTGCCCACCATGTACTACTACCTCACCCGCCAGGTGGGTGAGGTTGCGCCAGTCCACAACCTGCGCCTGTGCATCACCGGCGGCGCTCCCATGCCCATCTGGATCCTGCACGAGTTCGAGAAACGCTTCGGCGTCACCGTGTTGGAAGGCTATGGCCTGTCCGAGACCTCGCCGGTGGCGAGCTTTAACGTGCGGGGGCAACCGCGCAAGGTCGGCTCCATCGGCGTGCCCATCCCCGGGGTGCAGATGCGCATCGTGGACGAGGCGGGGCAGGAATTGCCCCCCGGTGAGATCGGCGAGATCGTCATCCGCGGCCCTAACGTGATGAAAGGCTACTACCGCCGGCCAGCGGAGACGGCCCAGGTCATCCGCCACGGCTGGTTCCACACCGGCGACCTGGCCTATATGGATGAAGAAGGTTATTTCTTTATCGTGGGGCGCAAGACGAACATGATCATCAAAGGCGGCTTCAATGTCTACCCCCGCGAGGTGGAGATCGCCCTGGAGAGCCACCCGGCCGTGCTGGACGTGGCCGTGGTCGGTGTGCCCGACGAGGCCCTGGGTGAAGAAGTCAAGGCCTGCGTCGTGCTCCATGAGGGCCAGCGGATCACGGCAGACGAACTGATCGCGTACTGCCGGGAGCGCATCGCCGCCTACAAGTGCCCCGGCATCATCGAGTTCCGCGATAGTCTGGCGAAAAGGAGTTAGACCCTGAACCCTCCCGCAGGTTCGCGCGTTTTCGCGGACACGCCAGTCACAGACGGGAAACACGGTTCCCAGCAACCTGCGGGAGGGTAGGCTGAGCAATTACGAAATTAGAACTGATTGCGGGTGCTGCTAACGAGCAACCAGCAACGAGTAACCAGTCAAGGAGGCCACAAGATATGGATTTCAGTTTTCCACCTGAATACGAACTGTTCCGCCGGGTGGTACGCGAGTTTGCCCAGAAAGAGGTCGCGCCGCTGGCGGAAGAGATAGACCGGGAAGAGCGCGTGCCCTGGGAGACCATCAAAAAGGCCGCCAAGATCGGGCTGATGGGCGTGCCCTTCCCCCAGGAGTACGGCGGAGCCGGCGGCGGCGAGATCGGCTACTGCATCCTCATGGAGGAGCTTAACAAGGTCTGTGCCTCCACGGCCACCGTCATCGGCGCCCATACCGGCATCGGGGCAATGGCCTTTTACCTGGACGGCACAGAGGAGCAAAAGCGCAAGTACCTGGTCCCTTGCGCCAAGGGCGAGTACATCGCCGCCTTCGCTCTAACCGAGGCCAACGCCGGCTCGGATGCGGCCGCCATCCAGACCCGCGCCGTCCGCGATGGCGACTATTTCATCCTGAATGGCAGCAAGATCTGGATCACCAACGGCGACATCGCCGACGTGCTCACGGTCTTTGCCGTGACCGACCCGGCCCTGGGAGCACGGGGCGGGGTGACCGCCTTTATCGTAGAGACGGCCTGGCCGGGCTTTCGCGTGGGCACCAAAGAGGAAAAGATGGGCATCCGTGGCTCGTCCACGGCCGAGCTGTTCTTTGACGACATGCGCATCCCCAAGGAGAACGTCATCGGCCAGTTCGGGGCCGGCTTTCTGACGGCCCTCAAGACCCTGGACGTGGGCCGGCTTAGCCTGGGGGCCGGCTGCCTGGGCGGCGCCACTGCCTGCCTGGAAATGAGCCTGGACTTTGCCAAGAACCGTTATCAGTTCGGCGCGCCCATCGCCCAGAAACAGGCCATCCAGTGGATGATCGCCGACATGGCTACCGAGATCGAGGCCCTGCGGTCCATGGTCTACCGGGGCGCCTGGATGCTAGACACCCAGGGCCTGACCCGCGAGTTCAGCACCATTTCGGCTATGGTTAAACTCTATGGGTCCGAGGTATTGGACCGGGCTGTAGACAAGTGTGTCCAGATCCACGGCGGCATGGGCTACATGAAAAAGTTCCCGGTGGAACGCGCCTACCGTGACGCCCGGATCACCCGCATCTTTGAGGGCACCAACGAGGTGCAACGCCTGGTCATCGCCACCAACCTGTTCCGCAAGGTCGGCGTGCGGATCCGGTAAGGGATGAAGGCGGAAGGAGGAAAAGTCACATGAGGATCGTTGTCTGCATCAAACAGGTTCCAGATACCACCGAGGTCAAGCTGGACCCGCGCACCGGCACCCTGATCCGCGAGGGCGTGCCCAGCATCATCAACCCGGAGGACAAGAACGCCATCGAGGAGGCCCTGAAACTGCGTGAAGCCGGCCAGGCCGAAGAGATCGTCATCATCAGCATGGGGCCACCCCAGGCCGATGCTGCCCTCCGCGAAGCGTTGGCGATGGGCGCGGACCGGGCCATCCTGTTGAGCGACCGGGCCTTTGCCGGTTCCGACACCTGGGCCACAGCCAACGCCCTGGGCCTGGCCATCAAACACCTGGGCGACTATGGCCTCATCCTGTGTGGCCGCCAGGCTATTGACGGCGACACAGCTCAGGTCGGCCCCCAGTTAGCCGAGTACCTGAATATCCCACAGATCACCTATGTGCGTGAGTTGGAGCTGATTGATGGCCGGGTGCGGGCCAAGCGCAGCCTGGAAGATGGCTACGAGGAGATCGAGGCCCCGCTGCCGGCCCTGCTCACCATCACCAACCAGGCCAACACCCCGCGCTACCCCCACGCGGCCGGCATCTTCCGCGCCTACCGCGAGCAAACCGTGGAGGTCTGGGGAGCCAAAGAGGTCAACGCCGACGAGAACCAGGTGGGGCTGAAAGGCTCCCCCACCCAGGTCAAGCGCAGCTTCGCCCCGGAACCAAAGGGGGCCGGCGAGATGCTGTCTGGGACGGACAAGGACAAGGTAACGGCCCTGGTGCAACGGCTGCGGAGCAAGAACCTGATCTAGACCTGACCCGGCCAGTGACATCCGCGCATAACTCCTGTCAGGGAGGGAACAAGTTGGGGAGAAAGCCTTTCTGGGGGTTTTTGCGGCGGCGAAGCCGCCGCAAAAACCCCTACCAGGCATTATTTCCCCTCCCCGCATCGCGTAGCGGCGAAGGGACGCGAACTGGGGAGTGAGGCAGTGCCCTCATGCGCAAGTCCTAAACTTGACAAAAATAGTAAACTATGTTAGGATCAAGATGAAGCGTTTACTCTCCCGCAGGTTGGGGGGCAGTTTTCTAATCTGCGGGAGGATAATTCATCTTGGGTTGCGGTAAGGAGCGCCAATGACGGAAGCGAAGGATCATCCCATCGGTGCGGTGCTGGTGGTGGGTGGCGGCGTCAGCGGCCAGCGCGCCTGTTACGACTTGCTGGAAGCCGGGATGCGCGTCTACCTGGTGGAGTATACCCCCTTTCTGGGCGGCATCGTGGCCCAGTTGGGTACGATGTTCCCCACCCATGACTGCGTCCTCTGCCGGGGTACGGCCGAGCACGGCCACGGCTGTAGCCAGCCGGCCATCTCCCACGTTTTCCTGGATCACAACAAGCACCCCAACCTGACGATCCTCACAAACGCCGAGATCGTGGGCCTGGAAGGGGACGTGGGCAACTTCACGGTGACGGTGCGCCGCAAGCCGCGCTACGTGGACCCGGTCAAGTGCACCAACTGCGGCGCCTGCGTAGAGGTGTGTCCCCAGGAGATGCCCAGCGAGTTCGAGAGCGAGCTGACCCGGCGCAAGGCCATCTACAAGCCCAGCCACCGCAGCATCCCCAATTCCTATGCCATTGACCGGGGACCATACTGCGATAACTGCCGCAAATGCGTGAACGTCTGCATCATGAAGGCCATCAACCTGGATGAGCCAGAGCAAGTCGAACGCATCCAGGTGGGGGCGATCATCCTGGCCCCTGGTTTCAAGCTCTTTGACCCCCGCGACATGGAGGAACTGGGTTACGGTATCTTTCCCAACGTGGTCACCTCCATGCAGTTCGAGCGGTTCGTCTGTCACTCCGGCCCCACCTTTGGCAACCTTCTGCGGCCCTCCGATGGCACAGAGCCGAAAAAAGTGGCCTGGATCCAATGCGTCGGCTCCCGCGATCAACGCAACGAATACTGCTCTTCCATCTGCTGCATGTATGCCACCAAAGAAGCCATGATGACCAAGGAGTACAATCGGGAGATTGATACTCACGTCTTTATGATGGACGAGCGCACGTTCAGCAAGGAATATAACGTCTACTTTGAGCAGGCCAAAGATGTCTACGGGGTCAGATACACACGTTGCCGCATCTCCCGCCTCTGGGAAGACCCCCGCACGCATGATTTGATCATTAGATACCAGGACGAGGCGGGCCAACTGCGAGAGGAGACCTTCAACCTGGTAGTGCTCTCGGTGGGGGCGGAGCCACCCCGGGGATCGAGGGTGTTGGCCCAGGCGTTAGACATCGGCCTGAATGAGTATGGCTTCTGCCGCACCGAAAAGTTCAGCCCCCTGACCACTACGCGACCGGGGATCTTTGTCTGCGGGGCCTTCTCGTCACCGAAGGAGATCGCCGAGAGTGTCATCGAGGCCAGCGGCGCGGCTGGTCTGGCCTTGCGCACGTTGAGCGCCGTCCAGCCCATCGCGCGGGAGCGGCTCTTCCCGCCGGAACGCGACGTGGAGGGCGAAAGCCCGCGCATTGGGGTGTTCCTCTGCAACTGCGGCAACAGCATCGTAGAATCAGTGGATATGCAGGAGTTGGTGGACTATGCCGAGCGGCTGGATGGGGTTGTCTATGCCCATGAGACCCTGTTCGCCTGCTTTGGCGGGACGTTGCGGCGGATGCGGGAGGCCATCGAGCAGTATGGGCTGAACCGGGTGGTGGTGGCCGCCTGCACCCCCCGCACCCACGAGGCCCTGTTCCAGGATGTGCTGCGCGAGTGCGGTCTGAACCCGTATTTGCTCGAAATGGCGAATATTCGTGAGCAGTGCGCCTGGGTCCATCGCGGGGACGTGGCCGCAGCCACGCGCAAGGCCAAAGAGTTGGTGCGGGTGGCCGTGGCCCGGGTCCGCCGGGCGGAACCTATCCACAAAAACCCGGTCCTGCTGCGTCAGAGCGCCCTGGTCATCGGCGGCGGGGTCAGCGGCATGACCGCCGCCCTGAGCCTGGCCGACGAGGGCTTCCCGGTCACCCTGGTGGAACGCAGCGGCGAGCTGGGGGGCAACCTGCGGCACATCTACTTCACCGCCGAAGGGCCGGACCCCCAGGGTCTGCTCCGCGATATGGTGGCGCGCGTGCGTAAGCATCCCCAGATCAAGGTGTTCCTGAACTCGGAGGTGGTCCGCCATGGCGGGTTTGTGGGCAACTTTCACGCCACCATCCGCACCGGCGTGAACGGCACGTCCCAATTGCGCGAGATGCGGCATGGCGTGACCATCGTGGCGACGGGGGGACAGGAATACCGGGGGCCGATCTATCACTTTGGCGAGGACCCGGGGGTGATCACACAGTTGGAACTGGAATATCGCCTGAGTCATGCGCCCGAATCCGTCGAGGACCTGGATACGGTGGTCATGATCCAGTGCGTGCGTCCCGAGGGCCAGCAGTGGGACTATTGTAGCCGGACCTGTTGTACCAACACCATGAAGAATGCCCTGCGGCTCAAGGAACTCAAGCCCGGCATCCGCATCTTTGTGTTGTATAAGGACCTCATCACCTATGGCTTCCATGAGCAGTTCTACACGGCGGCCCGGGAGAAGGGGGTGATCTTTATTCGCTACACCGAAGATGCCAGGCCCCAGGTGAGCCGGGTGGGGGGGCGGCTCCGGGTGACGGTGGGCGACCCGGTGCTGAAGGAGACGCTCACCCTGACCCCGGACCTGGTGACGCTCTCCATGGCGACCGTGCCGGCGGAGGGGACGGAGGAGCTGGCCCGGACCTTGCGCGTGCCACTATCGCCGGATGGGTTCTTCCTGGAGGCGCATCTGAAACTGCGGCCCATGGATTTCACCCAGGAAGGGATCTTTTTGTGTGGCGCGGCGCACTACCCCAAGTTCATCGAGGAGTGTATCTCCCATGCCCAGGCGGCCGCGGCTCGCGCCTCCACGTTCCTGCGCCGGCAGCAACTCCAGGTGGGCGGTGTCGTCGCGGTGGTGGACCCGAAGAAATGCGTGGGTTGTCTGACCTGCGTGCGGGTCTGCCCGTTCCAGGTGCCCATCATTGACCGGGAGCAGCCGGGGGCCGGGGGCATTATGGGCGCGGCCTATATCGCCCCGGCCAGGTGCCAGGGCTGCGGCACCTGCCCCAGCGAGTGCCCGGCCAAGGCCATCCAGCTCCAGGGTTTCCGCGACGATCAGGTCATGGCCGCGGGGGCACTGGGGGCCTGGCTGCCAGATGAGGTGTTTGCTGGTTACTAGAAGCTGGTTGCTGGTTGCTCGCTGCTCGTTCGCCCCATGCAATACCTGACATCCGTGCATAACTCCTGTCAGGGAGGGAACAGGGGGAAGAAAACCTTTCTGGGGGTTTTTGCGGCGGCGAAGCCGCCGCAAAAACCCCCTATAAGGCAGTCTTTCCCCTCCCCGAAGAGACGCGAAGCGGGGGGCGATGCCCTCGTGCGTTTAATTTACGCACGGATGTCAAGCAATACGGGTTGGTAGGAGATCCGCATGCCTGATAATGACTTTACGCCCGAGATCACGGCCTTTTGTTGCCACTACTGCGCGTATACCGCCGGCGACCTGGCCGGCTACCTGCACGTGAACTATCCAGCCACGGTGAAGACGGTAAAGTTCCCCTGCACCGGCAAGGTGGACATCCAATACATTCTGGATGCCTTTGAGCACGGGGCCGATGGGGTCTACATCATGGCCTGTCTGGAGGGTAACTGCCACCACATCCACGGCAACATCCGGGCACGCCGCCGGGTGGAATACACCAAAAAGCTTCTGGACCAGATCGGCATTGGCGGGGATCGGTTGGAGATCTTTAACACCTCCGGCTACGACGGCATGAAGTGGGCGCGCATCGCCGGGGAGATGACCGAGCGGATCAAGAAGCTCGGCCCCAACCCGCTGAAACGCCGGGCGCAACCTTGACAATGCTGCGGCGATACGGTAGAATGGCGGGGGCGTGAAACTTGAATGGAGAGGTGCATCACTATGAGCGCGACCGTAGAAGCCGAACGAGTTTACGCCGAACTGGGTTCTATCCGCCAGGAGCTGCTCGCGGTCAAGACCCAGTTGGCCCAGATGATGGAGGCCAGCGGAACTGGGGGGCACCCACACATCATACGCGATCCGCAGATGCACCGGGGCGAGCCTACCATTCGCGGCAGTGCCGTCACGGTGCGCACGGTTGTGGAACGCACGCGACTGGGCGATACACCGGAACAAATTGTTGAGGCATATCCGGCGCTGACGTTAGCCCAGGTTCACGACGCGCTGGGCTATTACTACGATCACCCAGGCGAGATCGAGCGATACATCCAGGAGAACCGCGAGGCGCTATGGAAAATAAAACAGCGCGCCTCTTCATAACGCTTTATACCGACGCCGACGTGCATGGTAAGCTGGCGGCCCAACTGCGTCAGCGGGGATTTGACGCCATCTCAGCTTATGAGGTGGGCAATGCACAATTGGATGACCTCGATCAACTGGAATACGCTGTCAGCCAGAGACGAGCGATCTTGACCTGTAATGCCAAAGACTTTGCGCCGCTGGTTGAAGAGTGGTGGTGGGCTGGTCGCACGCATTACGGTGTCATCGCGTCTGAGCAGATACCAATCGGCGAAATGCTACGGCGTCTGATACGGCTCTTGAACATGGTAAGCGCTGACGAAATGGAGAATGGGTATCGTGACCTAGCCGAGTTTGCCGACGCAGGAGCAAGGACCCATAAATGAATGCGGTCAGCATTGAGGGGTCGCTATCCAGGTTCTTTGACTCCTTCACCCACCCAGGACGAGGCCAACGAGAGTATCTGCGCCGTGCAGCAGAGGTATACCAATGGCTGATGAACCAGTTATCGAGGCAGTAAGGAAATACCTGCAAGCGTTGATAGAAGAAGGGACGCAACCCTGCCCTGAGCGCAGTCGAAGGGACGCAACACGGAGACCCTATCTATGACCGCACCAGACGAACGCACCCCCATCGGCGCGGCCCTGGTGGTGGGCGGCGGCATCGCCGGCGTCCAGGCCGCCCTGGACCTGGCGGACAATGGCATCCGGGTCACGCTGCTGGAGAAAGGCCCGGCCATCGGCGGGCGCATGGCCCAGTTGGACAAGACCTTTCCCACCAACGACTGCGCCATGTGTATCGTGTCGCCCAAACTGGTGGAGTGTGGTCGCCATCCCAACATTGACCTCCTCACCAACGCTGACCTGGTGGGCCTGGAGGGGGAGGCCGGACACTTCACCGCTCGCATTCGGCGCCGACCCCGCTACATTGACCTGGACAAGTGCACTGCCTGCGGCGATTGCGAGGCGGTCTGTCCCATCCACGTGCCCAGTCCCTTCAACGAGGGCCTGTCGGAGCAGGCTGCCACCTCCCGGCCGTACCCCCAGGCCGTGCCCAATGCCTACGTCATCACCAAACGCGGCACCTCGCCGTGCAAGAACACCTGCCCGGCCGACACCAGCGCCCAGGGCTATATCGCCCTCATCGCCGCCGGCCGCTACGAGGAGGCCCTGGAGGTTATCAAGCAATACAACCCCTTCCCAGCCACGGTGGGCCGGGTCTGCCATCACCCCTGCGAGGGTGAGTGCAACCGGGGCAAGGTGGACCAGCCGGTGGCGATCTGCGCCCTCAAGCGGTTTGTGGCGGATACGGTGTATGCCCGGTGGGACGCGGAGGGCAAAGGGGATAGAGATAGAGATAGGGATAGGGATAGAGATAGAGATAGAGATAGAGAGTTGAGGCCGTTTGCCTGGGCGCCGACCGAGTTGCCATCGGAAGATAGGCGGCGCGTGGCTATTGTGGGGGCCGGGCCGGCCGGGCTATCGGCAGCGCATTTCCTGGCCCGCATGGGTTACCAGGTCACCATCTTTGAGGCCCTGCCGGTGCCGGGCGGGATGATGCGGGTGGGCATCCCGGCCTATCGCCTCCCTCGCCAAGTCCTGGACCGCGAGATCAACGAGATCCTGCGCCTGGGCGTGGAACTGAAACTGAACAGCCCGGTGCGAGACATCAACCGCCTGTTCGCCGAAGGATATGCGGCCATCTTTCTCGCCATCGGCGCCCACGAGCCACAGAAGCTGGGCATCCCCGGCGAGGACGTGGCCGGCGTCTTCCATGGCGTGCCATTCCTGCGCGCTGTCAGCCTGGGTGAAAAAGTGGCCCTGGGCGACCGGGTGGTGGTGGTGGGCGGCGGCAACACGGCCATTGATACAGCCCGTACCGCCCTGCGCCTGGGCAGCAAGGAAGTGACCATCGTCTACCGCCGCTCCCGGGCCGAGATGCCGGCCAATAGCTGGGAGATCGAGGAGGCAGTGGTGGAGGGCGTGCGGCTCGAGCTGCTGGCCCAACCGGTCGAGGTCCTGGCCGAGGACGGCCCCATCGCCGGGCACGTCCGGGGCGTCCGCTGCGTGCGCATGAAGCTGGGTGAGCCGGATGAAAGCGGCCGTTGTCGGCCGGAGGTGGACGAGAGCTGTGAGCCGTTCGTCATCGAGTGCGATGCGCTGGTGGCCGCCGTGGCCCAGGCCCCGGAGATCAGTTTCCTGGACCCCGGCCATGGCCTGGAGATCACCCGCAAGGGCACCTTCGCGGTGAACCCGGAGACGCTGGCGACCAACCGGCCCGGCGTCTTTGCCGGCGGCGACGCGGCGGCCGGCCCCGGGGCCCTCATCGAGGCCATCGCTGCCGGGCGACGGGGCGCGCTTTCCATTGACCGTTACCTGCGAGGCGTGCCGTTGCTCACCCCCCGCGAGTTGACGCCGTTGCCGGTGGCCCAGTGGACCACGGAGGAGTTGGAGACCATCATGCATGGGGGGCGGGTAAACACCGGCCCCCGGCAGGCCATCCCCACCGCTCCGGTCCAGGAGCGCATCGGTGACTTTCGGGAGGTGGAGCTGGGGCTGACGGAGGAACAGGCCCACGCCGAGGCCCTGCGCTGTCTGCGCTGTGGCCTCTGCTCCGAGTGCTATCAGTGCGTGCTGGCCTGCAAGCTGGGGGCCATTGACCACCAGCAGGCCGCCTACGAGGAGGAATTATCGGTCGGCGCGGTGATCCTGGCCCCTGGCTATAGCCTCTTTGACGCCCGCCGGGCCGAAGAACTGGGCTACGGCCGCTACCCCAACGTCGTCACCAGCATGGAGTACGAGCGACTGCTCTCGGCCAGCGGGCCGACTGGCGGCCATATCGTCCGCCCCTCCGATCACCAGACACCGAAAAAGATCGCCTTTCTCCAGTGCGTCGGCTCCCGGGACCAGGAGCACCCGTATTGCTCATCGGTCTGCTGCATGTACGCCACCAAAGAGGCCATGCTGACCCTGGAACACGTGCCCGGTGTCCACTGCGAGATTTTCCAGATGGACATGCGCGCCTTTGGCAAGGGGTTCGACGCCTACTTCCGCCGGGCGCAGGAGCTGGGCATCGGCTACACGCGCTGCCGGGCCTCCCGCCTCTTTGAGGACCCCAAGACCAAAGACATCATCATCCGCTATCAGGACGAGGAGACCGGCGAGCTGCGCGAGGAGACCTACGGCCTGGTGGTGTTGAGCGTGGGCTTTGAGCCGCCCCAGGATGCGGCAGCATTGGCCGCCGTGGTGGGGATTGACCGGAACGAGTATGGTTTCTGCGCGCGCGCGCCGGGCTATCCGGTGGAGACCAGCCGGCCGGGTGTCTACGTCTGTGGGACCTTTGCCGAGCCGAAGGACATCCCGGACAGCGTGGTGGAGGCCAGCGGGGCGGCGGCCGGCGCGCTGCGGGTCATCGGCCCGGCCCGGGGCACCCTGGTCACCGAGAAGGAATACCTGCCGGAACTCGACGTGGCCGCCGAGGAGCCGCGCATCGGGGTGTTCATTTGCAGTTGCGGCTCCAACATCGCTGGCGTGGTGGACGTGGCCGACGTGACCGCTTATGCCGCCACCCTGCCTGGCGTGATCCACGCCGAGAACACCATGTACACCTGTTCCGCCGACTCGTTGAAGCTGATCCAGCAGCGCATAGAGGAACACAGGCTGAATCGGGTCGTGGTCTCGTCGTGTACGCCACGCACCCACGAGCCGCTGTTCCAGGATACCATCCGCTCGGCCGGGTTGAATCCCTACCTGTTCGAGATGGCGAACATCCGTGACCAGTGCTCCTGGGTCCATGCCAAAGAGCCAGCTTCGGCCACGGAGAAGGCCAGGGCCCTCACGCGCATGGCGGTGGCCCGCGCCCGCACCCTGACGCCGTTGCATAAGGAGAAGCAGCCCCTCACCCACACGGCGCTGGTCATCGGTGGGGGTGTGGCCGGGATGACCGCCGCCCTCAGCCTGGCGGACCAGGGCTACCAGGTCACGCTGGTGGAGCGGGAGCCGGTCCTGGGCGGCCGACTGCGGTCCATCTACTACACCGCTGACGGGCTGGACCCGCAAGCCTATCTGCAAACCCTCAGCGAACAGATCCAGGCGAACCCTCGCATCGAGGTATTGCTGGGGCATCAGGTGGTCAGGTATAGCGGCTACGTGGGCAATTTCCAGGCCACCGTCGCCTCCCTGAGCGACCCGACGCAGCGGCTCATCCCTCATGGCATCGCCATCGTTGCCACCGGGGGACAGGAATACCGGCCGCGGGCATATGGTCCCGCTGTCATGACCCAGGGCGACCTGGAGGAACGGCTGGCGCAAGGCGACGCGCCCCGGCGCACGGTGATGATCCAGTGCGTCGGCCCCTGGGATGATGACCCGTCCGTGGACTTTTATTGCAGCCGCGTCTGTTGCACCGTGGCGGTGAAGAACGCCCTCAAGATCAAGGAACTGCGCCCGGAGGCCGAGGTGTATGTGCTCTACCGCGATATGCGCACCTACGGCTTCAAGGAGGCGTTGTATACCGAGGCCCGGCGCCAGGGCGTGCTCTTCCTGCGCTGGGACGAGGCGCACCGGCCGGTGGTGGAGATGGTGGATGGCAAATTGCAGGTGCGGGTGCGAGAGTTGAGTCTGGGTGAGGAGATGGTCTTTGCGCCGGACGCGGTGGTGCTGAGCAGCGCGTTGGTGCCCGGCGCGGGGAGTCAGAAGCTCGCCGAGCTGATGAAGTTCGCCTGCGCCAAAGAGGGCTTTTTCCTGGAGGCTCATGTCAAGCTGCGGCCGGTGGACTTTCCGTCCGAGGGCATCTTCCTGGCCGGCGTGGCCCACTACCCCAAGTTCATTGACGAGGCGGTGGCCCAGGCCCAGGCGGCGGCGGCCCGGGCGTCACGCATCTTGAGCCAGGAGATGCTGGACGTGGGCGGGGTGGTGGCTGTGGTGGAGCCGGAAAAATGCACCGCCTGCCTCACCTGCGTCCGCGTCTGCCCCTTTGATGTGCCGGTGATCGATCACGAGAAGGTGGGGGCCGGGGGCATCCGGGGAGCGGCGCGGATCGCGGCGGCGGCCTGTCAGGGCTGCGGCATCTGCGTGGGCGAATGCCCCGCCAAGGCCATCCAGCTCCAGCACTACCGCGACGAGCAGATCATCTGCAAGACCGAGGCGTTGCTGGTGCCGGCGTGAGGAGGGGAACTATGAGTCGGATGATTAGCTATCAACAAGCCTTGATGGACGAGGTCCGGGAATTGCCAGAGGAAGCGTTCCCCAATCTGTTGCAGATCGTTCATCTGTTCAAGGAAAGCCTGTTGTCTCAGAGCCGCCTGATGGCCTTGACTCTGCGAGCAGAGCTGGCGCAATGGGATCGGTTAAGTGACGAAGCCCTGCTGGAGTTCGAGGAAGGGCTTTCGTGATGGACATCGGGGACATCTACACCGTCGAGATTCCGCCCAGTGATGGACATGAGCAGGCCGGCGCGCGTCCAGCCATCATCGTGCAAGCTCATCAATTCGAGGATCAGTTGCCGACGGTGCTGATCGTGCCCTTGACCTCGCAATTGGCGGCGCAGGCATTCCCGGCTACGCTTTTGATCCGGCCAGATGCTGAAAATGGCTTGGCCATGACCTCTGTCGCATTGGTGTTTCAACTGCGTGCCATTGACAAGCGGCGACTGGGGCGCAAGATTGGGCGGTTGAGCGACTCTCACCTGACCCAGGTGCACCAGTTTGTGAAGAGTCTGTTGCGATTGCCATAGCAGTGAGCAGCGCGCCAGGGCTGCGGCATCTGCGTGGGCGAATGCCCGGCCCAAACCGCCGGACTTTGCCCGGCCCAAACCGCCGGACTTTGCCCGGCCAGGGCCATCCAGCTCCAGCACTACCGCGACGGGCATCATCTGCAAGGCCGAGGCGTTGCTGGTGCCGGCGTGAAGGAGGTCGAGTTGGAATGGTGAGAGCATTCAATGTCCTCATCGAGCGAGACTCCGAGGGTTACTATGTAGCCACAGTGCCGGAACTACAAGGTTGTCATACTCAGGCTCGGTCTCTGGATACCCTGTTGGAGCGAGTTCGGGAAGCCATCGAGTTGTGCCTGGAAGTCGAGCGCGAGACGATTGAGCCACACGAGTTTGTGGGAGTTCAACGAGTCTTGGTGGAAGTATGACCAGGCCCCCGCGAGTTACCGGTAGGCAGGTCATCGCTGCCCTGCGTAGGGCTGGCTTCCAGGTGATTCGTGTGAGAGGGAGTCATCATTTCCTGCGCCATCCTGACGGGCGGCGTACAGTGGTGCCGGTGCATCGTGGTGAGGTGATCGGACCGGGTCTGATGTCCAAGATCCTGAGAGATTGTGACATGACCCATGACGAATTGGCCGAGTTGCTGTGAGGGCATCTGCGTGGGCGAATGCCCGGCCAGCGACAAATACGGCCCGAGCTGTTTGATCTTGGGCTTCACGTTAGCGCATAGACCTTTGCAACATATCATTTGGGGTCGGGCAGAGCCTGGTCGGGTGATCGAGATCCCTGTTTTTGAGTTCGCCACCTAGTTTGTGCCCGGCCAGGACCATCGCAATGCCTGGCGCATAATACATGGGCTATAGTTTTAACAATGGAGAGGAGGCAATTCACATGGCCGGTTTGGTCAAGTTCATGAACGGGACCGTGGGTCGTATCCTGCGGGTGGTCCTGGGGCTTGTGGTGATCGCCCTGGGCGTATACATCTTTCTCAACGTAGCGGGCATGGGGGGGGCCATCGTGGGCCTGGTGGTGATCATCATCGGCTTTGTGCCCATCATCCTGGGCGCTCTGGGCCGGTGTCTGCTGGAGCCATTCGCGCGCCAGTAGTCCCCGTGCGGCTCTGGACTGTTCACCCCCGGTATCTGGACGCCACGGGTCTGGTGGCCGTATGGCGCGAGGGGCTGCTGGCGCAAAAGGTGCTGCGGGGAGAGACGCGCGGTTACCGGAACCATCCGCAACTGACGCGGTTCAAGGCCCAGCCGGATCCGCTGGCGGCCATAGCGGCCTACCTGCGGGCGATTCACAGTGAGGCCCTGCGCCGGGGCTATTGCTTTGCGGCGTCGAAGATCGGGCGCGAGCCGATGGCCGGGCGCATCGTGGAGACAGAAGGGCAATTGTTGTACGAGTGGGCGCTCCTGAAGCGCAAGCTGGAGAGTCGCGCGCCGGTGCTGTATCAGGCATACAGCGGAATCGAGCGACCAGAGCCGCACCCGCTGTTCGAGATCGGTCCGGGCGGTGTGCAGCCGTGGGAGAGACAACGCTATGAATGAATTTGAGCCGGAGATCGTCGCCTTTTGCTGCCATTACTGCGCCTACGCTGCTGCAGATTTAGCCGGCTCCATGCGCTTATCGTACCCCACCAACGTCAAGGTAGTCAAGCTGCCCTGCACCGGCCGGGTGGATGCCCTGCACCTGCTCAAGGCCTTCGAGCAGGGCGCTGACGGCGTCCTGGTGGCCGGTTGACTGCCCGGCACCTGTCATTACCTGGAAGGTAATGCCCAAGCCGAAAAGCGAGTCAACTATGTTAAGGGCCTGCTGGATCAGATCGGCCTGGGCAGGGAACGGCTGGAGATGCACTTTCTCTCCTCGGCCGAGGGGGCGCGCTTTGCCGAGATCGCCCGCGCCGCCACGGAGCAGATCCGCGCCCTGGGGCCGAGTCCGCTGCGCCGGGCAAAGGATTGACGGAGGTTTAGATGAGCGCGAAGACTGCGACACTCGAGATCCCTCGCGACGTAACCTACGCCACGCGGATGAGCCTGGCAGAACTGAAACGCGAACTGGCGATTCATCTCTTCGAGGAAAAGAAACTCTCCCTGGGCAAGGCCAGCCAGTTGGCCGGGATGGCCCTTTGGGATTTTCTGCCGCTCCTGGCTGGACGAGGTATCTCTTTACATTATGGCATCGAAGACTATGAGGAGGACCTGGCGACTTTGAAAGAGGTGGGCCGGTTGTGATTGTCGTCAGTGACTCCTCGCCTCTCATTGGCCTGGCGAGCATCAGTCAACTTGAGCTGCTGCACCAGTTGTACGGAGACGTCCTGGTACCCGAGGCGGTGTGGCAAGAGGTGGTGATCAAGGGAGCCGGCCGGCCAGGTGCTTTGACAGTCGCAAATGCGGATTGGATTCACCGAGGGTCCGTCGCAAACCGGGAGTTGTCGCGCGCCTTGCAGAGGGATTTGGGCGCCGGCGAGGCAGAAGCGATTGCACTGGCTGTCGAGGTCCAGGCCGATTTGCTGGTTATGGACGATCCGTTGGGACGTGATATGGCGCGTCATCTGGACCTGAAATTCGTCGGCCTGGTGGGGGTACTGATCGAGGCGCAGCACAAGGGTCTGATCGGGGAGGTCAGATGCTACCTCGATGAGCTCAGGCGCGGTGGATTTCGCATCAAGGAGGCCCTTTATCAGCGGGTGTTGGCTGACGAAGGGGAGTAGGCAATAATACCATCGAGAATTATCTGGAGGATATGGCATGATCGTCGGTGAACAGAAACCGTTGGAAGAGATCCGCGACATGATCAAGGATTATCACAAGATCCTGATCCTGGGTTGCGGCACTTGTGTCACCGTCTGTTTTGCTGGCGGAGAGAAAGAGGTGGGCATCCTGGCCTCCGCCCTCCGCATGGCCGAGCAGATCGGCGGTCACAAGCTGGAAGTGCTGGAGAACACCGTCCAGCGCCAGTGCGAATGGGAGTATATTGACGCGGTGGGAGACCAGGTGAACCAGGTGGACGCCGTGCTCTCCCTGGCCTGTGGCATCGGCGTGCAGGCCATGGCCGAACGATACCCGGATGCCATCATCCTGCCGGGCCTGAACACCTCGTTCCTGGGCCTGCCAGAGGAGCAGGGCGTGTGGACGGAACGCTGCCAGGCGTGTGGCAACTGCGTGCTCCACCTCACCGGCGGCGTCTGCCCCATCGCCCGGTGCTCCAAGAGCCTGCTCAACGGCCCCTGCGGCGGTTCACAGCGCGGCAAGTGCGAGATTGACCCGGAGATCCCCTGCGGCTGGCAGCTCATCTACGACCGCCTGCAGCGACTGGGGCAACTGGATAAGCTCAACGTGGTGCTGCCGGCCAAGGACTGGAAGACCAGCCGCGACGGCGGCCCGCGCAAGATCGTGCGGGAGGACCTGCGTCTGTGAGAGAGCAGCCGCGCCACCTGCAACCTCAGGCCATCATCGCGCAGTTGCGGGAACACGCGGCAGAGCTGTTCGGCGGCCGGGGCATTGATGCCGCCTACCTGTACGGCTCGATAGCGACCGGTCGGCCGCACCCCTTCTCCGACGTGGACATCGCCCTGCTGCTCAGCGAAGACAAGTTCCAGGCCCTCACCCCCTATGAGCGTCTGAAGCTGGAGTTGGAGCTGGAGGTGGTGATCCAGGACCGGTGTGACATCCCGGATCCAGACGTGCGGACGATCAATGATGCACCCCTCGTATTTCGAGGCGCGGTGGCGTGCCAGGGGGTGCGGCTCTACTCGGCCAACGAGGCCCACCGGATCGCCTTCGAGACCCGGACGTGGAAGGAGTATTTCGACCATCAACCCAAGTCGCAGATGATGAGCCGGGCATTCTGGGCGCGACTGCGGAAGGAGGGTTTGGGTGGTAGAACTCGACAGACTCAGAGGGATGTTCGACACCCTGGATGGAACCGTCGCCAGGCTGAGGATCCTCCAAATCTGCCCACGTAAGGAGTTCCTGGCGGATTTCACCAGGGTGGAGAGCGCCAAGCACCTCCTCCAGGTAGCTGTGGAGTGTTGCATTGACATCAGTTACCATATCATCGCGGCGGAAGGTTGGCGTGCGCCCCAGAACTATGCCGATGCCTTCGTGGTGCTGAACGAGCAGGGGGTTTTGCCGGATGATTTTGTCTCCATTGCCCGGCAGATGGTGCGTTTCCGCAACCGGGTCGTTCACCTCTATTGGGCAGTGGAGGACGATCTGGTGTATCAGATCTTGCAAACCAATCTGGCTGATTTCGATCTCTTCCGCCAGTATGTGCTCGAATTCTTTCCCGAGATTCAGGAGGGTATGAAGTGAAAGCTGGTAGCAACCTGGAAAAAGTGCTCGCCGCCGGTTACTTTGCCGTCACCGGGGAGTGTGGACCGCCCCAAAGCGCCGACGCTGGCGTGATCCGCAAAAAGGCGCAACATCTCAAGGGCGTGGTAGACGCGGTGAACATCACCGATAACCAGACGGCCGTGGTGCGCATGTCGTCCATCGCCGTGGGCAAGATGCTGTTGGATATGGGCATCGAACCGACCATCCAGATGACCTGCCGCGACCGTAACCGCATAGCCATCCAGAGCGACTTGCTGGGCGCGGCGGCCCTGGGGATGAAGAACCTGCTCTGTCTCACCGGCGACCACCAGCGTTTCGGCAATCACCCCACGGCCAAGAACGTCTTTGACCTGGACTCGATGCAACTGTTGGACATGGTGCGGAGGATGCGCGACGAACGGCGGTTCCTCTGCGGCGACGAGATGAAGCCCGGCACCGAGCCACGCTTCTTCATCGGCGCGGCGGCCAATCCTTTTGCCGACCCCTTTGAGTTCCGGCCCTACCGCCTGGCGAAAAAGATCGCCGCCGGGGCAGATTTCATCCAGACCCAGATCGTCTTCAATGTGCCCAAGTTCCGCGAGTATGTGGAACGCTGCGGCGAACTGGGCCTGTTGGACAAGGTCTACCTGTTGGCCGGCGTCAGCCCTATCCGCACTTTTGGCGCGGCCAGGTACATGGCCACCAGCGTGCCGGGCATGGATGTGCCCCAGGAGTATGTGGACCGGATGCGCGACGCCGTGAAGGGCATCCCGGACCCCAAAGGCATCGAGGACCCGGAGGCGAAGAAAGATGCCCAGCGCCGGCGCAAGGAAGCCTGGGAGGAGACTGGCATCAACATCTGCGTGGAGGTGATCCAGCAGGTGCGGGAGATCCCCGGCGTGCGCGGCGTCCACATCATGGCCATCGAGTGGGAGGATGCCGTGCCCGAGATCACCAAACGCGCCGGCCTGCTGCCCCGGCCCCATGTGTAGTATGTATCCACGAAGCACGCGGATCTTGGGTATTCGTGGATGGTAGGAGTGATTCATGGCTGAGACAACGACCGTAGCCCTGGAGACCAACCTGGCCGAATACGTGCGTCAGCAATGTGGCGAGAACGTCTACCTGTGCTACCAGTGCAAAAAGTGTACCGCCGGCTGTCCCGTGGCCGACGAGATGGACTATCCACCCAACGAGCTGATGCGCCTGATCCAGTTTGGCCAATGGGAAAAGGTGCTGAATTGCAAGACCATCTGGATCTGCGCCTCGTGTGAGGCGTGCGCCACCCGCTGCCCTATGGCCATCGAGATCGTGCGGGTGATGGATGTGCTCAAGATCGCGGCGCAGGAGCGGGGCATCAAGCCGCCGACCACGCTGCCGCTGATGTTCAACCGGGCGGCCTTGCGCGGCATCAACATCTTTGGCCGCATGTACGAGCTGGGGCTGATGGCCGAACTGAAGATCCGGCAGACACTCACCGGCCAGCTCGACCTGGCGCAGATCCCCTGGGACGCGAAACTGGGGATCAAGATGCTGACGGCGGGGAAACTGAAGCTGTTACCCCACGCGGCGCGCACGCCCAAACGCCTGGGCCCGCGTCAGGAGCCAAAGACCGATCCCAACACGTTTGCCCTCTTCCCCGGCTGCTCGTTCGAGTCCACGGCAGCAGAATATGGCATGTCTACCCTGGCTGTGGCCGAGGCGATGGGCCTGAAGCTCGAGCCGCCCAAAGGCTGGGTCTGCTGCGGCACCACGCCGGCTCACTCCACCTCGCACAAGCTGGCCACTCTTATGCCCATGCGTTCCCTGGCCCTGGCAGAGACCCAGGGTTACACCCGCATGACCGTGCCCTGCACCGGTTGCTACATCCGCTTCATGTCGGCCATCCACGACGTGCAGCATAACCCGGCCCTGGCCGATGAAGTGGCCGAGGAACTCGATGGCTACCGGTATACTGGCGCGTTGAAAGTAGATCACCTGCTCAACACCTTCACCGGGGACATCGGCTATGAGGCCATCGCCGCCCACGTGGTCAAACCTCTGACAGGTCTCAAGGTGGTTTGCTACTATGGCTGTGTGATCACCCGACCCCCGGCCATCACCGGCGCCCGGCACTACGAGTATCCCATGAACATGGATTACCTGATCCGGCGTTTGGGCGCCGAAACGTTGGACTGGTCGTACAAGACCGAGTGCTGTGGGGTGAGCCTGGCCTTCAGCGAGCTGGACATCATGCTCAAGCTATCGCAGAAGATCCTGCAGAATGCGAAGGACGTGGGCGCGGAGGCCATTGTGGTGGCCTGCCCGTTGTGCCAGGCCAACCTGGACGGGCGGCAGTCCCAGATGGAGGCGCGGGCCGGCGACAAGTTCAACCTGCCCATCATCTACTTCACCGAGTTGATGGGCCTGGCCTTTGGCCTGAAGCCCAGAGACCTGGGGTTGCAGACCAAGCACCTGGTCAACCCTATGCCCCTGCTGAAGGACAAGGGCCTGGTGTCCTGACCGATTGCCGTAATCAGGATAGGAAAGAGAAAACCGGGGCGGACATCCGCCCCGGTTTGTAACTATTAGCTGATGATTCTGATTGCCAAAAACCGCCTGGTCGTGGTATAATGTCCGGGCTATCGCCTGGGTTGCGAGGAGTTTATGCGTCTACCGGCGTGGTTCCGGCCCGGCCTGGGGGTCAAAAGGTGGCTGATCCTGCTGCTGTTCGGGATCCTGGCCATCAGTCTGGGGCTTGGTTACCTGTTGCGCCAGCTCTACGACACGGTCGAGGTCCCCTGGTATTTCTATTATCTCACGCTGCAATTCATCCCCCGCGAGGGGCGTATCCTGCTGTTCCTGGGGTTGGGGCTGCTCCTGGTGAGCCTGGCCCTGTGGCAATTGAACCGTTCGGTCATCGGGGCCTTGTTGCTCACCGGCCGGCCGGATGCTGTGAGCCTGGTCTACCAGCGCCGGCAACTGGCCCGGGGGCCACGGGTAGTCGCCATCGGCGGGGGGACCGGCCTCTCCACCCTGTTGCGGGGTTTGAAGGAGCACACCGGCAACCTCTCGGCCATTGTCACGGTGGCCGATGATGGGGGGAGCAGTGGCCGGTTGCGGCGCGAGTTGGGCGTGTTGCCGCCCGGCGACTTTCGTCAATGCCTCGTGGCCCTGGCCGATGCTGAGCCGCTCATGAAAGAGTTGTTCGAGCATCGGTTCGAGAACGGGGACCCATCCTCGCTGGCCGGGCACAGCTTCGGTAACCTGTTCATCTCGGCGATGGCCGGCGTCACCGGCGATTTCGAGCGGGCTTTACGGGAATCGGCCCGGGTCCTGGCCGTGCGTGGGGAGATCCTGCCCTCCACCTTGTCGGATGTGGTGCTGTGGGCAGATCTGGTGGATGAGGTCCAGGTGGAGGGCGAATCGCAGATCCCTCAGAGCGGGGTGCCCATCGCTCGCGTCTACCTGCGGCCGGAGGACCCGCCAGCCTATGCCGAAGCCTTGCGGGCCATCCTGGAAGCAGATCTGATCCTGATCGGGCCAGGGAGCCTCTACACCAGCATCCTGCCCAACCTGTTGGTGCCGGACATCGCCCGGGCTGTGCGGGCCTCACGGGCGGTCAAGGTCTACATCTGCAATACAGCCACCCAACCCGGCGAAACCGACGGCTACAGCGTGATGGACCACGTGCGCGCCCTCATCGAGCACGTCGGCCACCAGATCTTTGACCTGGTGCTGGTCAACGACAACCTGAACGCCAGCTTCCCGGCCGATTGGCGACCCATCCCCCCGCCCCCCGGCGATCTGATCAGCGTCGGGGTGCGCGTGCCGGTGTTGCACGCCGATCTCATTGATCGGCAACGACCCTGGCGGCACGACTCGGCTCGCCTGGCTCAAACTGTGATGCAGATATACTACGAACGGAGCGGGAAAAGCGTCAAACGTCAAAACTTCAAATGATGCATGATGCATGATGCATGATGCATGATGCATGACATATCATTTTTAAGGAGGTTTTTCCGTATGACAGTCAAAGTCGGTATCAACGGTTTCGGTCGCACCGGTCGGCAGGTCGTGAAGGCGATCATCGAAAAGTACCCCGGCCAGTTGGAGTTGGCCGCCATCGCCGTGGGCCGCAAGGCCAACACCGAGGCCCGCGCCCACCTGCTCAAGTATGACTCCAACTATGGTCGGTTTCCCCATACCGTGGAGACCCAGGGCGATAACCTGGTCGTTGATGGACAGGTGATCCCCATCCTCACCGGGGCCACGCCGGCCGACATCCCCTGGGGGCAATATGGGGTGGATATTGTCGTGGAGTCCAGTGGGCTGTATCGCAAGGCCGATGAGGTGCGGGGCCACATCCAGGCCGGGGCCAGGAAGGTCATCATCAGCGCGCCGGCCAAGGGCGAGGACCTGACCGTGGTCCTGGGCGTGAACGAGGAGATGTATGACCCGGCCCGGCACACCATCATCTCCAACGCTTCGTGTACCACGAATTGCCTGGCCCCGGTAGCCAAAGTGCTCCACGACGAGTTCGGCATCGTCAAGGGGCTGATGACCACTGTGCACGCCTACACGAACGACCAGCAGATCCTGGACAAGACCCACAAGGACCTGCGCCGGGCGCGGGCGGCAGCTCTGAGCATCATCCCCACCACCACCGGGGCGGCCCAGGCGGTAGCCCTGGTGATCCCGGACCTCAAGGGCAAGTTCGATGGCTACGCCCTGCGTGTCCCCACGCCTACGGTGTCCATCATTGACTTTACCGTCCAGGTCTCCCGGCCCACGACGGCCGAGGAGGTAAATGCCGCCCTGCGTCGGGCCGCCGAAGGCCGGCTGAAGGGCATCCTGGGTGTCAGCGATGAGCCACTGGTCTCCGTGGACTATCGCGGCGATGATCGCTCCTCCATCGTGGACGCCGAGCTGACCTCCGTCATCGGTGGGGACCTGGTCAAAGTGGTGGCCTGGTACGACAACGAGTGGGCCTATTCGGTGCGTTGCGCGGACCTGTGCGCGTATATGGGGAAGCGGGGCCTGTAAGGAGCAGGGGAGCAAGGGAGCGGAGGAGCAAGGGGGTAGAGGAGAATGCTCCCACTCCTCCGCACCTCTGCTACCCGGCTGATGAGGAGGTGAACATGAATAAAAAGACAGTGCGTGACATCGAATTGAAGGGCAAACGGGTACTGGTGCGGGTGGATTTCAACGTCCCGTTGGACAAAAAGACCGGCGCCATCACCGACGATACCCGTATCCGGGCGGCCCTGCCCACGATCCAGTACCTCATTGACCAGGGCGCGAAAGTCATCCTGTGTTCCCACCTGGGCCGGCCGGACGGCCAGGTGAAGGAGAACCTGCGTCTGACCCCGGTGGCGGCGCGCCTGAGCGAGCTGTTGGGTCGGCCGGTAGCCAGGACCGATGACTGCGTCGGGCCGGCGGTGGAACAGGCAGTGGCGGCGTTGCAGCCCGGCGACGTGCTCTTGCTGGAGAACCTGCGCTTCCACGCTGAGGAGGAGGCCAATGACCCGGCCTTCGCCCAGGCCCTGGCCCGTCTGGCCGATGTGTTCGTGAACGACGCCTTTGGCACGGCGCACCGTGCCCACGCCTCCACCGAGGGGGTGACCCATTACCTGCCGGCTGTGGCCGGGTTCCTGATGGAAAAAGAGATTGACTACCTGAGCCGGGCCATCGAGAACCCGGAGCATCCCTATGTGGCCATCATCGGTGGGGCCAAGATCTCTGGCAAGATCGAGGTACTGGAGAACCTGCTGGGCAAGGTGGATGCCCTGCTCATCGGCGGGGGGATGGCGAACACGTTCCTCAAGGCCCGGGGTCATGAGACAGGCCAATCCCTGGTGGAGGACGACCGATTGGACCTGGCGCGCGAACTCATGGCCCGCGCCGGCGGCAAGCTCCACCTGCCGGTGGACGTGGTGGTGACCCCGGCCGGGGAGACCGGGGCTGAGCACAAGGTCGTGGGGGTGGACCAGGTGCCGGCCGACTGGAAGATCGTGGACATCGGCCCCCAGACGGTGAAAGCCTTCGGCCGGGTGATCCAGGCTGCCCGGACCGTGGTCTGGAACGGCCCCCTGGGCGTGTTCGAGGTGCCGGCCTTTGCCGAGGGCACTACATCCGTGGCCCGGCTCCTGGCCGACTCCGGGGCCATCAGCATCATCGGCGGTGGGGACTCGGCGGCGGCCGTGGCCCAGGCCGGCCTGGAAGACCGCATGAGCCACATCTCCACCGGTGGCGGGGCCAGCCTGGAGTTCCTGGAAGGCAAGACCCTGCCCGGTGTGGCGGCGTTGCTAGACCGATAGCCGGCTGGATGTATGACACAAGGCCCAGGCGCAAGCCTGGGCCTTACTCAGTCTACCCTCCCGCAGGTTGATGGGAACCGTGATTCGGGTTTGCGCTCCGTCTATCAGGGCAATTGTCGGCCGCGAAAACGCCCCAACCTGCGGGAGGCAGGAACGAGCGGTCAAAGTCCCGATAGCGGCCCACGCTGCCCACGATCTGCTGGATCGGCACGGTCTGATAGCCGATATAGTCAGCAATGAAGAACAACCGGTTTTTCACGCAAAATATCTCCCGTCGGATGAAGTGGCAAATGCGGTTTACTTGCCCTCCATATCTGGGGGGCGGCCGGGCTGGTTGCCCTGGATGTAGGGCCAGATCCGCCAGGGCGTAGCCGGGACATCGGGAGGCAGCCCAGCCACGCGCCAACCTTAAAATCACGACCGGTTTTTTTTCGCACCAGGCGAGATCTGCGGTATAACAGGCCCTGACTCGATGCTAGGAGGTGCCCAGCCGATGGCCCATGCCCGCCGCACTACCCTGCCTGACCCAGACGATGCCTTGGCTCGCGACGCCCAGGAGCAAGTCGCCCTGCTGGAAGCGTTCCTGGTCACGTCCCACCACTTTTTTGGGGACTGGACCACCCTGTTTG
>DAOTYG010000062.1:0-6232 GCA_034435155.1 Anaerolineae bacterium
AGCGTGGGAATGAGGGGAACTCCTCCGTGCTCGCGCCCACGCTCTGCGTGGGCGCGGCACTGGCCCCACGACGCGGAGCGTCCCGCTGGCATTCCCACGCGGAGCGTGGGAACGAGGGGATAGCATAAACATGCCGCTGTTGCAATGTGCCACGACTTTAACTCCTCTTGTGTATCCGGGGGTGTTTAGTGTATAATCTGGTAACTGCCTGCCCTCCCGCAGGTTAGCGCCCAAACCTGCAGGAGGGTCCAGTACACAAGTTACAGAGAATCTAAAGGACGGTACATGCTAACTCGGTTAATCCATAACGGGGTCGTGGTGCCGGAACCACCGCCCCCTCTTGGCCTGACCCTCGTGATCCGGGGGCGGCCGGTGGCCCTGACCCCCCAGCAGGAGGAGATGGCCCTGGCCTGGGCCAGGAAACACGATACTCCATACGTTCAAGACCCGGTTTTTGTTCAGAACTTTATGGCCGATTTCAGCCTGGCCCTCGGATTGGATGAGCCGCTGAGGGCGGACGAAGTGGACTGGACCCCGGCCGTCCGGGCCATCGAGGCCGGGCGCGCGGCTCGCCAGGGATTAGCCCCGGCGGAACGCAAGGCCCAGGCCGCCGCGCGCAAGGCCCAACGCGAGGCCCTCCGCGAGACCTATGGCTATGCCATTGTCGCCAGAGGAGGGCCTGATGAACGGGTGGAACTGGCGAATTACGTGGTGGAGCCGGGCGGCATCTTTATGGGCCGGGGCCAGCATCCCCTGCGCGGACGCTGGAAGCCAGGTGCCCGCCAGTCCGACATCACCCTCAACCTCAGCCCCGACGCGCCCCGGCCTCCCGGTCAGTGGGCTGAGATCGTCTGGCAACCAGAGTCGTTGTGGGTGGCCCGCTGGCCGGACCAGCTCTCCGGCAAGCTCAAATACGTCTGGCTGAGCGATACTGCCCCCATCAAACAGGAGCGCGAGGCGCAAAAGTTCGACCAGGCGCGCGAGTTGCAGGCTCATCTGGACACCGTGCGGGCGCGTATCGAAACCGATCTGGTGGACCCGGACCCCAGGCGGCGGATGCTCGCCACCGTCTGTTATCTCATAGATGCTTTGTGCCTGCGCGTGGGCGATGAAAAGGACGAGGATGAGGCAGATACGGTGGGCGCGACCACGTTGCGCCCGGAACATGTGACCCTCTACCCGGATGGCACGGCCGGGTTCGCCTTCCTGGGCAAAGACTCGGTGGAGTGGCACAAGACCCTGGTGTTGCCCCCGGCAGTACGCCAGAACCTGGAGCAGTTGATCCGCCACGCCCGGCCTCCCAGCCCGAACAATGAGCGGGCCAACGGCCATCCCTCGCGCTACAAACCCCAGCTCTTTCCCGACATCAGCAGCCGTGACGTGAACGCCTATCTCTCGGATCTTCTGCCCGGGCTGACGGCCAAGGTATTTCGCACCCATCACGCCACCATGATCGTGCGGGATACCCTGGAGGGGTCCGGCGTGACGGCTGACGCGCCGGAATATCGCAAGTGGGAGGCGGCCAGCCGGGCCAATCTGGCTGCGGCGGTGCTCTGCAACCACACCAGGAAGGCCCCAGCCAGTTGGCCGCAGAGTCAGCGGCGGTTCCAGGAACGGCTGGAACGGGCCGAGGAGCGAGTGCGCATCTGCCAGGCGCGATGGGAGGCCAGCCGGGAGGCTCTGGCGACGTTGCGCGCCGCCGCCCCCTCACCCCGGCGCGACGCCCGGTATGAGCAGCGGATCGCGCGGGCCGAACGGCAACTGGCGCGGGCAGAGGAGCAGTGGGCACAGGCCCGGCTGGCCCGGGACCAGATCGCGGCCCAGGCCGCCATCGCCGCCGAGAAGCGCACCTGGAACCTGGGCACCAGCCTCAAGTCATACATTGACCCCCGGGTCTACCACCAGTGGGGACAACGAGTAGGCTATGACGTGCTGGAGCGCTACTATCCCCAGATGCTCCGGCGTCGGTTCGCCTGGGTCAGGGATGAGGGCTGATGCAATTCTACTTTATTCGCCACGGTCAGTCAGAGAACAATGCCCTGTGGCTGCGCACCGGCTCTGAGGAGGGCCGCAGCGATGACCCTGGTTTGACGGACCTGGGGCGACGCCAGACGGAGGCTTTGGCGCGCTTTCTGGTCACGGCTGACCTGGGGATCACGCACCTCTACACCAGCCTCATGATCCGGGCCGTCGCCACCGGCGCCATCCTCGCTGAGGCACTGGGCCTGCCCCTGGTGGCCTGGGAAGACCTGCACGAGGTGGGCGGTATCTACCTGGAAGACAAAGCCACCGGCGAGCGCGTGGGGCGGGCCGGGGCTAACCAGGCCTATTTTGCGGCCCATTATCCTGGCCTGATCCTGCCCGATTCTGTGACCGAGGCGGGCTGGTGGAACCGGCCGTTTGAAGAGCGCGAGCAGCGGCCGGCCCGCGCCCGCCGCTTCTGGGCCGGGTTGAAGGCACGGCATGGCCACACAGATGATCGGGTGGCCGTCATCAGCCATGGCGGTTTCTACAACTACCTGTTGGCTGTCCTGCTCGATATGCCCACGCGGGAGGGCTACTGGTTTGTCCTCTACAACACGGCTCTGAGTCGGATTGACTTCCCCGGCGAGCGGGTGGAACTGGTATATCTGAACCGAACCGATCACCTGCCGCCGGATTGGCTCACCTGACCCGATACCGACTGAAGGCAGGAGGGGTTTGATGAACTGGTTCAAAGGAATCTGGGAATGGCTATTGCCCGCTACAAAAGACACCCTGACCCGGGGCCGGGCCGGGTTGGTCATCGCCACCTGCCTGGGCCTGACCGCTGCGGTCGGGGGCCTGATCCTGACCTGGATCGTCAGTGGTGATCTGCAGGGTGAGACGGTGGTGGCCGGGGCATTGCTGATCGCGGTGCTGGCCGGCCTGGGCGCATTGGCTCGTGCGGGCCGGGCCTTGCTGGCGACCTGGCTGCTGGTCATCCTGCTGACGCTGCTGACCACGGCTGATGTCGCTGCCTATGGCGTGGCCTCCACAGCCTCGGCTGGTTTCATGGTCCCCATCGTCCTGGCGGCGTGCGGGCTGGGGTTATGGCCCGGCCTGGTGATTGCAACATTCAGTGCGGCAGTCGCCTGGCTGCTGGCCTGGGCAGAGAACGCCGGCTGGTACGAGCCATTGCTGCCGCCGGACATCTCCCACCTGACCTTTGATGCTCCGGCGTTGACCGTGCTGTTCCTGCTGGTGGCCCTCATCGTGGGCCTGTGGACCCGGCATCTGGGGAGGACTGGGTCAAAATGACTGTCACCTGACACTGGAGACGTACATGGTCATTGGAGCCTGCACCGTACACCTGCGCATCGTTGGCAACCAATCCCTTAAGGGCAAACGCCGGGCTATCAAGCCCCTTATGGCCCGGGTTCGCAACCAGTTCCAGGTGGCTATCGCCGAGGTGGGCGATAACGACGCCTGGCAGGCAGCCACCTTGGGCATCGCCTGCGTGAGCAATGACGCGGCCCACGCCAATTCTATCCTTTCCAACGTCGTCAACTTTATCGAGCAGGCCCATCGCGATGTGGAGTTGATTGACTATCAGATCGAGATCCTGTAGGCGGGTTGCCGGCGAAGATAAACCAGGCGGCTGGCCTTCCCACGCCGGGCGTGGGAACGAGGGGAGAGATCACCCCCCCGCCGGGCATGAGATCACCCCCCGCCGGGCACGAGTACTTTAACTGGCAGGGCGAGACGCTTGCCCGGTCTGGCAAATCGTGTTATGATTGCGTCATGAGACAACGCTTAGAAGTGGTGATCGCCGTCCTGGTGGTAATTATCCTGCTGGCGGCCCTGGTCTGGGCCGTACCCCGCTGGCTGACGCCGCTGCCGGCCACGCCGCCGCCGGCCGCCCCATCCCCGACTGCCGCACCACCCAAACCGGCGGGCACTGGCCCCCGCGCCATCATCGTCTCCCTGGCCGGGATGCGCCCGGACTTGCTGGAGAAATACCTTCAGCAGGGCGATATGCCCCACCTGGCCCGGCTCATCGCCAACGGGGTCAGGGCCGAATACGCCCAGACCATCTACCCGGCCCTCACCGCCCCGGCTCACGCCGCTATCGCCTGCTCTGCCTACGCCGATGCGACCGGCGTCGTGGCCGACGTCTTTCACGTGCCCGGCACCTCTCTGGAAGAGACCTGGCGAGGCCAGGACACCATCACGCCGGTAGAACCTGTCTGGGCCACCGCGACCCGCCAGGGGCACCGCACGGCCACCATCTGCTGGCCCGGCAGTAACCCCGGCGTCCCCACCCACGTGGCCGATCTCGTCATCGGCCCTGGCATCCGTGACGTGGAATCTAACCTGCATCAGTTGCATTTTACCCGCGTTGTCACCGCAACTACTGCCTGGACCGGCCTGCCGGTCTCCTTCAGCCCGTGGCTGGAGAGCGCGTTCCCCATCATCGAGGCCGGCGAGAAAAAGTATCCCGTCTATGCCCTGCTCGTAGACACCACCGACGACGGGCGGGAGAACTATGACACGCTCTTGTTGGACATGGACCAGGCCATCAACGAGCGCACGCCGCGCGGCCGCCTGGACGAGTGGATCGCCCTGGAAACAGACCCCTACGTGCACGGTGGGGCCTACTTCAAGGTCTCCTCAGCGGACCTGGGCGACTTTCGCATCTACCAGAGCGACATCTGCTACAACTCCGCTGCGCCCACCGAATTGCTGCGCGCCCTGAATGCCCAGGTGGGGTTTTTCCCGGCTGATCCAGACCAGCAGGCTCTGGAACGAGGCTGGATCAGCGCGACCGATTACCTGACCATGCTGGATCGCCAGGGCCAATGGATCATAGACGCCACCCTGTACCTGGATAGCATCTACCACCCACAACTGTTCTTTGTCTGGCTGGGCGGCCCGGCCACAGCCCAGGAGCAGTTCCTGCTGGTGGAGACGCAGCAGGCCGGCTACTCGCCGGCCCGGGCCAGGGAATACGAGGGCTATATCCGACAAGCCTATCGCCTGGCCGACAGGCATCTGGGCCGGCTTCTGACCACCACCGACCTGGAAACCACGACCGTGTTCGTCGTCTCGGATCGGGGGACCGCGCCGATTCATACGGCGGTCCACGTGAATCAGGTCCTGGTGAATCAGGGCCTGTTGGTCCTGGAACCAGGAACCTGGCGCGTGGACGTGGGGCAAACTGAGGCGTATGCCGTTGTCTCCGGCGGCACCGTCCATATTTATGTCAGCTCAAAGCTGGTGGCAGCCGGGAGCCATGACCTGGTGCGCGAGTCCGTCATCGCCGCCCTGCAAGACGTGCGCGGTGCGACTGGCGCGCCGGTCTTTCCTCTCATCCTGCGCCGCGAGGAGGCCGACCGCATCCACCTGAATCATCCCCATAGCGGGGACGTGATCGCGGTGGCCGCGCCGGGCTACCTGCCCAGTGCCGATCTGCGCCAGACCCAGGTGTTTGGCCCGGTCACCACGCTGGGGCAGGCGGGCTATGAGCCGCTCCAGCCGACCATGCACGCTGTCTTTATCGCCGGGGGGCGAGGCATCCGACCCGGTGTGCAACTCGCGCCCATGAGCCTCCTGGACGTGACCCCCACCGTGGCCCGGCTCCTGGGCCTGCAACCCGCCGCCCACTGGCAGGGACAGGTGTTGGTGGATATTTTGGAGCGGTGAGGCCGGTTGCCAGAAGCTGGTTGCTGGCGTCATTTCCGCCTGACGCGGCACGTTCTACTATTGTAACTGCTCACCCTGGTCGCCAGATAAGACAGGATTGACAAGATTGACGTAACTACCTGCTCTCGCCAAGGAACCGACTACCCATTTTACGGGAAATGTGCTAAACTATCGCCATGGTCCATCAACTGCCGGAAACAGAAGTCCTGCTCAAGCGATTGGCTGCTCTGGAAACCCTTCCTTATCCCCCCTCTCCCCTGGCCGCAAGGCCAGGGGGAGAGGGTGGACAAAGGGGGGTGAGGGGCAATGAAGGCCTTCGGTCACAAAGTTGTCAACCAATTTTGAACCATCCCCGCTGTGATGGCTATTTTGACCGCACGGATCGCGGGCGAAAAACTCCAGCGGCCATTCTAGCGGCAGAAAAATTACCAGGGGTATAAGCGCATCCCGTAACTGCTCACCCTGTAGACAAGGATGTCACTCTGAGCGCTCCTTCGCGGAGCGAAGGGGCGCGAAGAGTCACGTTTCTGACCTGTAAGTGCGGGATTCCCTTCGGCTTCGCTCAGGG
>DAOTYG010000063.1:0-10483 GCA_034435155.1 Anaerolineae bacterium
CGCTGCTAAGAAACAGCAGCGGTGGGTGTGAGCGTGAAGCCCAGGCGGGCCGCTTTGCGCTGTAGATGGCGAACCTCCCGTTCACGGAACTGCTGTTCATACGCCTGGGCACTCATCTGGGAGTATTCCACTTTAACAGATGGTACACCACGCGGGCGATCTTGTGGGCGATGGCGACCTGGGCCTGAGCCGGACCGAGACGGGCTTTCGGGAGAAGAAATCATCGTGGCCGGAACCAGGTTGCACCTCGGGTCGGGCGTGAGCCCAGACACCAATGCGCAAGTACGGCTTGCGTGCCTGACACGCCCAGTATACCATGATCAGGCAAGCAACAAAAATCTGTTTCATCTGGTTGGAAGGCTGGCCCCGCCAGCCAGGGGGAGTTCCAGCCGACCGCTTCGCTCACTGCGCTCGCTTCGCGGCGGCTGAAGCGGATGCCATTGTGCGCTCAAGGCGCGGCCAGCAAAGTGGAGGTGATCGATCAGTGCGGCGGCTGGCGGGGTGGCGCGGCGAGTCGAGCGGTGGCTGTCTGCGGGGGTAGCGGTCAAAGGGCGGCACGGGCGCGGCGGTCACGGCGGCGAGCGGCAGGGGCGAGGCTGTGGTCAGCAGGCGGTGGCTGTGAGGGCAGTTGCGGTTTGCGAGCGCCCGGTCGGTGGTTGGCGCTGCGGTCGCGGCGACGGGTGGGCATTGAGGCGCGGTGGTCAGCAGGGCGCACCTGCGTGAGAAGCAGACCCGCAACGGCGAAGAAATTGCTGCCCATTCCAACTTGTGATAGAATGGTTGCAGTGGCATGGCTCTCGCCCTGACGGACGCTATGGGCGTGGGCAGATAGGGAGCGTCCGTCAGCGGGGCGGAGGTGCGGTAAGGGTGACGCGGCAGCGGCACGGAGAGCCTGGGCAGGGCGTGTGGGGGCGGATAGGGAGCGTTCGTCAGCGGGGCGGAGGTGCGGTGAGGGTAGCGCGGTCAAAGGGCGGTGCGGCAGCGGCTTGTGAGGCCTGGGTTGGGTATGGCTCTCATCCATTCCGGCGCGCTGCACAACATGCGGCTGGAGCCGACCGCGCTATCGCGCTGACCTGCGGAAGTGGTTGAGCCTGCGGTTGGGGTATTAGGTGAGCGGGGCCTCGCCTGGGCTGCGCGGCGGCTCAGCCGCCTGCCGTTGGGCAATTCGTATTCACTCTATATCTACGGTGAGACATGACAGACAAGATTTATCAACCTAAACAGCCTTTTCGGCCCCTTTCAAAAAGTGATATCTTGGTCTTGTTAGGGGTGGTCGCTTTTCTTTACCTGGGTGTCTACTTGGGTCTGCACGCACCCGAAGCAGTTGCTGGGCCGGAGATCTCGCTCGCCCCACAGTGGTTGCCTTACTATGCGTTGCGTTCGGTGGGGCGCATGGCGGCGGCTTATGTGCTATCGCTGCTGTTTACACTGCTTTATGGATACATAGCCGCCTACAATCGCCGCGCTGAGCAGCTGCTAATGCCCCTGTTGGATGTGCTACAAAGTGTGCCCATTCTTTCGTTCCTGCCGGTGGTGCTGCTCGGCCTGAGTGCGTTGGTCTCAGAGGGGCTGGCCGCTGAGTTGGCCTCTATCGTCTTGATCTTTACCAGCCAGGTGTGGAATATGACCTTCTCCTGGTATCAATCCCTGACTACGGTTCCCAACGAGTTGCGCGAGGCCGGTCACATTTTTCGGCTCAACTGGTGGCTGCGCTTAAAGACCTTGGAACTGCCTTTTGGCCTTCCCGGGCTGCTCTGGAATAGTATGATGAGCTGGGCGGGAGGCTGGTTTTTCCTAATGGCCGCAGAGATTTTTACGGTGGGGGAACGCGACTTTCGTCTGGCAGGTTTGGGTTCCTATTTACAGGAAGCCGCCAATCGCGGAGACGTCACGGCTATTCTCTGGGGATTGGGGACATTGATCGCCGTGATTCTGCTGTTGGATCAGTTCTTCTGGCGTCCATTGGTCGCCTGGTCTGAACGTTTTACGCTGGAAACGGTAGAACGTGATTTTCCTGCGACCTCCTGGTTTTACGATCTACTGCGTTCGTCTGCCCTTTTGGAGCGACTTTCGCACCTGGGGGCTGGGCTAAGCGAGCGTCTGGATACCTGGATGCAGAAACTTTGGCCTTATGCTGCGACGGATATCAGCGAAACCAAGCCCGACCAGCGCCGTTACCTGAACCTGGCGTTCAGCATTGTTCTGATAGGAATTGTCGCTTACGGCGGGTTGCGGGCTGCTGGGGTGCTGATCACCGTCCCCGGCGCGCAATGGGGACAGATCGGGCTGGGTTTGTTGGCAACCACCTTGCGCGTTACGTTCGCGTTGCTCATCACCCTGGCCTGGACGATCCCGGTTGGAGTGGCCATCGGGCTCAATCCACGCCTGTCGAGTTGGCTGCAGCCGGTGGTCCAAACCGTGGCCTCGATTCCGGCCACCGCCCTGTTCCCAATTTTCGTTTTGTTTCTGGCAAATTTGCCGGGGGGCTTGAATCTGGCGGCAATGTTGCTAATGTTGATGGGATCACAATGGTATATGCTTTTTAACGTCATCGCCGGGGCAGCGACCATTCCGCAAGACCTGCGCTACACCACGGCCCTGCTCGGGCTGACGCGGTGGGAACGCTGGCGCACGTTGATCCTGCCGGCGCTCTTTCCCTACATTGTCACCGGAGCGATTACCGCCAGCGGCGGGGCTTGGAACGCCAGCATCGTCGCCGAGTACATCGAGTTTAGCGGAGAGACATTGCGCACAACGGGCTTGGGGGACCTGATCGCCTTCGCCACAGCGCGCGGGGATTACCCTTTGCTGCTTGCCAGCACCCTAGCAATGATCGTAGCCGTGGTCCTGATCAATCGCCTCTTCTGGCGCAAACTGTACCGCCTCGCTGAAGAACGGTATCGCATGGAGTGAGATAAGTATGGAAAACAAAACCCTGGTTCAATTGGAACATGTGTCGCAGGTTTACCGAAGTGGCGACCGCCGCTTTTACGCAGTGCAAGATATCAATCTCAGCATCCGGGATGGGGAATTTGTCTGTCTGCTAGGCCCGTCTGGTTGCGGAAAGAGCACTTTGCTGCGGATCATCACCGGCTTGCAAAGAGCCACAGATGGGCACGTTCTATACCGTGGAGCGCCTCTGCGGGGGGTCAATCCCCACGCGACCATCGTCTTCCAGACCTTTGCGCTCTTCCCCTGGCTGACCGTGCAGGGAAATGTGGAAGTAGCGCTAAAGGCACGCCAGATACCTCCGCATATCCGCGTGCCACGGGTGTTGGATTTGATTGACCGCGTGGGTCTGGATGGTTTCGAATCGGCATACCCACGCGAGTTGTCGGGTGGTATGCGTCAAAAGGTCGGTTTCGCCCGAGCGATGGCGGTCGAACCGGAACTGCTCTGCCTGGACGAGCCTTTCTCGGCCCTGGATGTATTGAGCGCCGAATCTTTGCGGGGTGAGTTGTTGGAACTATGGACCGAGGGCAAGATCCCCACCCGCGCGATCCTGATGGTCTCCCACAATATCGAAGAGGCCGTGTTTATGGCCGATCGGTTGGTGCTCATGGACAAGAATCCCGGACGCCTGGTTTCTGAAATGGCGATTGATCTGCCGCACCCTCGACAGCGCAAATCCGCACAGTTCTTACAAATCGTGGATCAGGTCTATGGCATTCTGGCCGGCGAGACACAATCGGAGCACATCGAACTGGGCACTACCCCTGGAACACCGGGCAAGACCCGCTGGCTGCCGGACATCTCTATCGGTGACTTGATCGGACTTCTGGAGCATCTGAATAAAGCGCCCGATCGGCCCTACGATCTCTACCAATTGACTGAGGCGTTGAGGATTGATTCTGATTTATTGCTGCGTCTAGTGGATGCCGCAGAGATGCTGGGATTTGTGGTTGTTGCTAAGGGCGATATCACCCTGACCCCGCTGGGAGAAACCTTTAGCGAAGCGAGTATTCTGGCGCGCAAAGAGATCTTTGCTACCCGCATTCGGCGGCTGCCTATCTTCCAATGGCTGATCGAAATGCTCCGTGGAGCACAGGATAGAAAACTCCACGAGAAAGTCATCGAGACGGCGCTGTTATTGGAATTGGTACCCACAGAGGCTGAGCGACAGTTGGACTTGCTGGTTGATTGGGGTCGCTATGGCGAGCTGCTGGCTTACGATGAAGGCGCGCATACGGTCAATTTGGAGTCAGCGGGAGTTGCCCGTTTTTCCGAATATGGCTAGAGACTGCGAAACACATCTGCCCAACATCGCTTCGTGCGACACGAGGCTGCTCGTGTAGCTGTTGTACCTTGAAAAAGTGATGCAACCGGTTGTTCTGCCAACCGTACCCTACCCAGGCGTGCGTCGCTGGTAACGGCGGGGTGCGAAGCCCTGGGGACAAAGCCGCCACGTCCGTAAGGACGGCAGCGGAAGCGTGAGCGGAAACTGTTACAGCCAGCACCAGTACGGGCGCAGCGGCACTGCGCCCGTACACGGCGGCCAGGGTGGCGTGGTATGGTCAACGGAAGTGAATCTCTGTAAGCATCGTAAGGGCGTTCGGCCGAACGCCCGTACAGAACAGGCGGAAGGTGTTGTACGGCCCATCAGGCTGAAACGCCTGGACCAAAAGGTGAAGGGCCAGGAACAGGTGGTGAGAGGTGCGGCCACAGGCAGACCGCCTCCCCACCGGCCGGGCCCGGCGTGGAGCGAAACGGCGTCCCACCGGGAGCAGCAGAGTTGCCAGTGGACACGATGGTGACCCCTTTGCTGTCAAGCACTTCAGACTATGCCTGGACAGTTGCCACGATTGTAGCATAGGCCGCCATTTCTTGTCAAGGGGGTTTGGGGCCGGTTGTCCCACAATCTTTGTGTCCCCTCCGGCTCGGGCCGCTCTCCAGACCGCACCCGGCGCCGCCGAGCGGGTAGCCGATGGCAGTGCCGTCAGCTACCCGCCCGAATTTTGCCCTTCGCCCTGGAGGGTGATATAATAGGCCGGCCAGGTCCATATCGCGGCTTGAGAGGAAAGTCATGATAATGGCTGAAATCATGGAAACATTTGCAGAACGTGCTCTGCGGGGGAAGCTGAGCTATTCCGGGCCGCTCTTTCGCGGCGTGGTTCAAGAACTCTTCCCTCCCTCACATGTTCTGCTGCCACAGATTAACCAAATATACGAACTGGACCTGGCCTATGGGGAGTACCGGCATCTCTCTGACGACGAATTAATTCAGAGAGGAGCATACTTCAGGAGCGTCAATGGAATTTCCACGTATCACTTCCGTATTTGCATGAACACACCAGAGCAAGTGAATGCCAGCGCTCGCCAGGACCGTAAGAATTTCTTTGCGGCCAATGTCTTCGCCGTAGGCTATGCTACTCACGGCCTGTTCCCCTATCGTGGGAAATTCCATCCGCCACCCATCGGGATGCCGTGTCTGAAAAAGTGGGGGACGTCATAGAGAACAGTGTAAGGGAAAAGTTAGACTCCAGGCATATTCCTTACCATAAGGCAGGTATTGCTGAACGATTTGAGGACATGGATCAGGCTCCCGACTTCCTGGTGCCTGACCAGTTCCAACCGGTCGTGCTTCTTGAAGCCAAGTTGGCCGAAGACGACGGCACTGCTCGTGATAAAGTAACTCGCGTGCAACATCTGGCGGAACTCAGAGATCAGCGACTGCAAAGTGGTGCCCTGTCTTTTGAGGTGGTGGCTTGCGTGGATGGACGTGGCTTTGGTATCCGCCGAGAGGATGTCAAAAAGCTTCTTATTGCCACCAAAGGCAGGCTGTTCACTCTCCAGACGGTTGAGTACATAATTGATAACACCTCACTCAAAGACTTCCAGAAATAGAATCACAAAAGCCGGCTGGAACATCGCTAAAGCCCAGGCCCGGCCGGCGGACCAGACATAATTTGAATCATGCTCAGAGGAGACCCGATGACAGACATTTTGCACGACATCGCTTCCAGGCTGTACGACGGTGAAGAGGAGGCCGTGGCCGGGCTGGTCCGGCAGGCGCTGGCCCAGGGCCTGAGCCCACACCAGGTCCTGCAGGGCGGCCTGATCGCCGGCATGGATGTGGTGGGCCGCGATTTCAAGGCCGGTGAGCTGTTCGTCCCCGAAGTGCTCATCGCCGCCCGTGCCATGCACGCCGGCCTGGAGGTCCTGCGCCCGCTGCTGGCCGAAAGTGAGGTGCCGACCGTGGGCAAATATCTCATCGGCACGGTCAAAGGGGACCTGCACGACATCGGCAAGAATCTGGTCAAGATGATGCTGGAGGGGGCCGGGTTCGAAACGGTGGACCTGGGCATTGATGTGGACCCGCAGCGCTTTGTGGAGGCGGTGCGCCAGCATCAGCCCCAGATCGTGGGCATGAGCGCCCTGCTGACGACCACCATGGTGCAGATGAAGACGACCATCGAGGCGTTGCAGGAGGCGGGGGTGCGCGACAGGGTCAAGGTTATGGTCGGCGGCGCGCCGGTGACAGAAGCCTTTGCCCGTCAGATCGGCGCCGATGCTTATGCGCCCGACGCGGCCAGCGCGGTGGAGGTGGCCCGGCGGCTGGTGGGGGCAGGCTGAAAGCCTGCCCTACAACCGGGCTGTATTTGTTTACCGTGTCACAGCAACGGATGAGAAGCGGATAAACGGATAGATTCGCGCTGATCACCGAATGGCTTTCGCCCTTGGCAACTTGTCAGATGGGAATCCGACAATGAGCGCGCACCTGGAATCCATCCGTTTCTATCCGCTTATCCGTTTTTATCCGCTGCTGGAACCAACAACCCGGTAAACAAATACACCGGGCTATTTCTGTTGGTCGAACACGCGGCGGTGTGCCCGGCGATAGTCCTCCCGTTTGGTCTGGGCGTAGATGCGGGTGGTGGCCGGTGAGGTATGGCCCAGGGCATATTGGGTCAGGGCCAGGTCGCCCGTCTCGCTCAGAAACTCGGTGGCAAAGAAATGGCGCAGCGTGTGGGGGGTCAGGTGGAACCGCTCCAGGATGCCGGCGCGCGAGGCCAGCTCGAACAGGATGTTCTGCACGCTGCGGGTGGAGAGGGGCAGCACCCGCGAACCGGCCCGGCGGTCGTGTCGGGCAAAGACCGGCAGGCGGGCCAGCGGCCGGCCGGTAGCGCCATCCATCCGCGCCTGGAGATAGGCCTGGATGGCGTCCCACGCCCGTTCGGAGAACAGCACCTCCCGCTCCTTCTTGCCCTTGGCATATTTGACCTCCGCCCCGCGCAGTTCATACAGCAGGTGGCCGCGCTCCAGCCGCACCAGCTCCCCCACCCGCATCCCGGAACTGACCAGGGCTTCCAGCATGGCGATGTTGCGCAGCTGGGCCAGCTCCTGGCGGCGCACCTCGCCCGGCGGAGTGTCGTCCGGCAGGTCCAGCGGCCGGCGCGCCTCGGCCAGCAGCGCCTCCACAATCTCCCGCGAGGGGAGTTTGTCGCGGGGCAGCTCCTCCCGGCGGCGGGCTTTGGTGGCCCGGGCCAGGGCTTTCCGCAAGGTGTCGTAGTCGTTGAGCGACATGGGCAAAAGTTGGGCCTCGACGATCAGGTACTCGAAAAAGCGGGAGAGGGCGGCAAAATAGTTGGCCTTGGTCGCCTCGGAGACCTTTTCCGGCTGCCCGCCGGCGACCTGTTCCAGCAGGTAGTCGTAGAGCCAGGGGATAAAGCCGGTGGCGAGCGGCAGGCTGAGCGCCTGGAGGTCGGTGCTGTCGGGCGGCAGCGACCGGGAGGCCAGGTAACGCCGAAAGTGGCGTAGCCCGGTGGCGTAGGAGCGGGCGGTGCCCAGGGATTGAGATGATTTGACATAATCCAGAAACTGCTCTATCGCTTCGGCAACGGTCATCTTGCTCCCCCCTTCTGCTCTGCTTGCCGCAGAGCACGATTGCAGATTTTTTTCGGCCAAACGTTTTCGGTCCGCCGTGCCCAGCCGGCCCCGGCGGGGTAGGCCGCATCTTTTCTTTCTCCTGCCATTTTACTTCGCATAACTTCTCTTAGACGAAGCATATTGTAACACACCTCGCCTCACCTGTCAAACCTCGCACTGCCCCGGCCCGGGTGTCTCCCTGTCCTGCCCCGGTGAACGCCCGGTATGCCCGTCTACCGCAGAAAGCCCACAGACCGTCGAGAAAAGCCAAAAACCCGGCGTCCCTGGTGGTGAAATTTGTTGACAACGCCCCATGTGTGGTACAATGTCGGTGCGCTGTGGTTTGTCAGCCAGGTTTCCCTGTGGAGGTTTTTGCCAATGACCCCCAATGCCCAGATCCAGGCCGGCGGCGACGTCACCGACAGCATCCTGGTCACCGGCTCGCAGAACGTCATCGTGCAGGCCGGGCAGGTGCTGATCCACGCCGTCGAACAGGCCCGTCGGCAAGAGCGCGACCCGGCCCGCATGCTGCGCATCCTGGCCCTTCTGGCCGCGCCGGTCTACGACCCCGCCCATCCCGACCGCATGCCCACTCCCCTGGACCTGAAGCAGGAGTGGCACAAACTGGCCGAGCCCGTGCGCCGGAGCGGCGCCCCCATCCTCCTGGCCCGCCTGACCCCGCCCACGCTGGACGGGCTACGCGCCGCCCTCTCCCCGCGCGCCGAAACCCAGGACCTCTTCCCCCACGTCCTCCACTTCAGCGGCCACGCCTGGGCCGGGGGCCTGTTCCTGGAGGACGAATGGGGTCAGGTCCACGCTGTGACGACCGAAGAACTGCTGGAGGCGCTGAAGGGCCTGCCCCGCCCCCTGGACCTGGTCGTCCTCAACGGCTGCGAGACCGCCGCCGACGAGGCGCGCTCCGTGGCCCAGGCGCTGTTGGGGCGCAGCGGTGCTGCGCCCCTGGCCCGCGCCGTGGTGGGGCATCCCCTCCCCGTCTGGGACCCGGAGGCGGTGGCCTTCGCCGGGCGCCTCTACGCCGAACTGGCCAACGGCTTCCCACTGGCGCAGGCGCTGGAACAGGCGCAACGGCCCGTACGGGCGTTTCACCAAACGCCCCCGTTTCACCAAACGCCCCTACTGGTGGGCGACGGGGGCCTGTGCTTTGAACACCTGGAACGGGGCGAGCCGGTCATAGACAACCGCCGGCCTTCCGGCAACCTGCCCTCCCGCGATGACCTCTTTTTCGGCCGCGGCGCCGACCTGGTGGCCATCGCCCGCGCCCTGGCCCATCCCCCGGCGGTGGTCCTGCCCGGCGGCCCGTCGGGCATCGGCAAATCCAGCCTGGCCTTGGAGGCCGCCCACCGCCAGGCCTGGCGCTTTTCCGGCGGGGTGGCCTACGCCGAAGGACCGCGCCCCGAAGCCGGCCAACCCGCCACCTGCCAGAGCCTCTTCCTGAGCCTGGCCCAGGGCCTGGGACTGAACACCATGCCGGAAACCGTGGGCGCAGACCTGTGGCAGTACACCGCCCTGCAACCCACCCTGCTGGTGCTGGACAACCTGGATGGGCTGGAGGCCGGGGAGGCCGAAGCCCTGGCCGATTTCCTGCGGCGCATCGGCCCGGAGAGCGCCGCGCTCGCCATCCGCCGCGCTCCCTGCGCTCCCCTGGAGCGCCTGCCGACCGCCCACCCCCGCCCCCTGCATCACGGCATTGGGAATGAAGCTGCCCTGCGCTACACCCTGGAACTGGCGCGGCGGCGCTCCATTCCCCTTGCGCCGGAGCGGGCCATCCCTATCGTCCGGGCCACCGGCGGCCACCCCCGGCTGATCGAACTGGTGGTGACCCAGGCCGGGCAGCGCGACCTGGAGGAGCTGCTGGAGGAGGTGCGCCGGCGAGAAGGGGATTTTGCCGCCCAGTTGGATGCGGTCTATGCCTGGAGCGCGGCGCGGCTGGACGAGGCGGGCCGCGCCGCCTGGCGGGCGCTGCTCCTCTTCCCGGCGGGCGCGGCGCCGGAGGGGGTACTCCGGGCGGCGGCCGGGCGCCCGGGGGCGGAGGCGCTGCGGGAGGCCGCCCTGGCCGACTTCCACCCGGCCGACCAGCTCTGGCGCTGGCACGGCAGCGCCGCCGACTATGCCCGCAGCCACTGGCCGCTATCGGAGGCGGAGTGGCAGGAGCGGCAGGCGGCCCTCCTGCCGGCGTGGACCGCCTGGCTGGAGGGGTTGCGGGGGGAAGCGGAGAGGGTGCGGCACCGCCGCCTGGAGATGACCTTGGCGGACCTGGAGGCCGGGCTGGGGGCAGCGCGGGAGGCCCCCTGGAAGGCAGCGCGCCCCTTCCTGGCGGCGCTGGACAGGGCGCTGCCTGCGCCCGACCGCACCCTGAGCCTGCGGCCCTTTGAGGAGGCGGCGTACCGCGCCTGGGCCGGGCTGGCGACCGACGACGCCGAACGGGCGCGGGCACTGGGGATGTGGGGCTGGGCTCTCTCCGCCCTGGGCCGGCGGGAGGAGGCGCTCCAGGCCACCCAGGAGGCGGTGGAAATCTATCGCCAACTGGCCCAGGAGAACCCCCCGGCCTTCCTCCCCGACCTGGCCGGGAGCCTCAACAACCTGGGCCTGATGCTCT
>DAOTYG010000064.1:0-3610 GCA_034435155.1 Anaerolineae bacterium
CGACCGCAGGGAGTGCCACCCGCCGTGCGAAGCACGCGGGGTCGCAGACCCCGCGCGAGCACACCGGCGTATTTTCGTGCCACGGGGTGCGCCCCGCGCGTGAAGGTCTCCTCTCCTCCGAAAATAACCCCCTCGCTCGCGGCGGCGACCGCAGGGAGTGCCACCCGCCGTGCGAAGCACGCGGGGTCGCAGACCCCGCGCGAGCACACCGGCGTATTTTCGTGCCACGGGGTGCGCCCCGCGCGTGAAGGTCTCCTCTGAAAAGGGCCTGGGCCGGCAAGGGCAAGAGGGTGGCAAGTTGAACGGCTTCCCCAGATCGGGTATAATCGAGACCATGACCCGACCAACCTGGCCAGTGGCGGCGAGCCTTTTCGTGTTGCTATGGGCCGTCTATCTCCTGGTCTATAGCGGCACGCTGCTGGTGATTGACGAGCAACACATCTTTGCCGTGGGGGAGAGCCTGGCCGTGCGCGGCGCGGTGGACGCCAACCAGGTGCGCTTCGCCCCGCACATCCTGCCGGCGTCCGGCAAGTTCGGCGTGAACGGCGACTACCACACCACCCACGGCTCCGCGCTCTCGTTCCTCATTGCGCCGCTGGTGCTCCTGGCCCGGCGCCTGCCCCAGGTGGGAGCGGTGCAGGCCAGTATGTTGCTGAACCCCCTGATCACCGCCCTGACGGCGGTCCTCGTCATGTTCTACGTCCAACGATTGTACGGATCCCGGAACACCGGCCTGGCCGCCGCCCTGCTCTACGGCCTCTGCACCCTGGCCCTGCCCTATGCCAAGACCCTGTACACGGAGCCGCTGTCGGCGCTGACGCTGTTCGCGGCGGCGTGGGCGCTGCTGCGTTACCGCGACCGGGGCGACCTCACTTCGTTGGCCCTGGGGAGCGGGCTGGCCGGCCTGGCCGTCCTCAGCAAACCGACCAACGGGATCGCGTTGCCGGCGTTCCTGCTCTACGCGGCCTGGGCCTTTCTGCGCCGGCTGTGCACAGGCCAGCCCACGCTCCGTCAAGCGATGCTCAGTACATGGAAAATGTTGCTCCAGGCAGGTCTGCGACCCGCCGCTTTCGCGCTCGGCGGTCGCCCAGTCAGGCCCCCGGCCCAGGCCGGACTGGGTGGGCCTGGCAGACCGCCGAGGAGCACAAATTTCCATCCAGTGCTGGCGGCGCTGGCCTTCGGCGCGCCGCTGGCGGCGTTCCTGGCCTTTCTGGGCCTTTTCAATTATGTGCGATTCGGCAATCCGCTGGACATCGGCCACGTAGCCTACAGCCTGCAATTCAACACGCCGCTCTGGGAAGGGCTGTACGGCCTGCTCGCCAGCCCTGGTAAGAGCCTTTTCCTGTTCTCGCCCCTCCTCCTGCTCTGGCCCTTCGCGCTGCCGGCCTTCCTGCGCCGCCACCCGGCGGAAGCGTTGTTGAGTCTGGCTGTCAGCGGGAGCATCCTCGTGTTGCACGCCACGTATTTCATGTGGTACGGCGGCACCTCGTGGGGGCCGCGCTTCCTCGTGCCGCTGGTACCGTTCTTCCTGGTGGGCACGGTGCCGGCCCTGCGCTGGCTCTGGTCGCACGGGAGCGGGCGGATCGCGTTGGGCCTGCTCATCGCCGCGAGCGTCGCCGTGCAGTTCCTGGGCGTGGTGGTAAAGTTCACCCACTACTTCTCGCTATTGGAACGCCAGTTCCCCAACGCCGAGACCAATGTCTCCTTGCTGTTCGATCCGCGCTATTCGCCCATTCTGGGTCATATGGCTCTGGCCCTGAACCCCCACAATTACAATCTGGCCTGGCTACGGGGCAGTGATGGCACCCTCTACATTGACTGGGTGGCGGTGGCGTTGATCCTGGCCCTCCTGGGGTGTTCGCTGGTGAGCCTGTTCGCCCGGCGCTGGCAGCGCCCGGCTCTGGCCCTGGCCCTGGTCGGCGCGGTCCTCACGCCCGGCTTCCTGCTGGCGCGCTATTACGACGACCCGCGCTATGGCGGCGACGAGGCCCACTGGGCGTTGCTGCACCGCCTGGAGGTCCAGGTCGCCCCGGCCGACGCGGTCATCTCCCACGAGGCGGCGCAGGCCAACTTTTACCTGAACTACAGCCACGTGACGGCGTCGTGGTTCGGCGTGCCCCGCGAATCCTTGCCCCTGAGCGCGGAGACCGGCGCGCTGCTGGATCGGCTGGTCCGCGAGCGCGGTCGCATCTGGCTGATCCTGCCCCACACGCCGCCCGGCGACCCCGGCAGCGGCGTGGAACGGTGGCTGGCGGAGCGCGCCTATCCCGCCACGAGCGAGCCGTTCGGGCCGGACCTGCGCCTGGCGAGCTTTGCCGTGCCCGGCCCGATGACCTGGCGCGAGGGCGACGCGGTGTTGGGCCACGCGGTGCAGTTGGCAGCCTACGCGCTGCCCGATACATCCCCGGCTCCCGGCGACGTCCTCTGCCTGGCCTTGCGCTGGCGCTGCCTGGCCCCCCTGCCGGCCGATTACACCGTGTTCGTCCAGTTGCTGGGGCCGGCCGGGTTGCCCAGCGCCCAGGCTGACCGGCGGCCGGTGGCCGGGTTCCGGCCCACCAGTGGCTGGCGGCCCGGCGATGTCATCGAGGACCACCACGGCGTGCCCCTGCCGCCGGATTTGCCGCCGGGCGACTATCGCCTGATCGCCGGTCTCTACCGGCTGGACACCGGCGCGCGCCTGGCCACCTCCGCTGGCGATTTCGTGGCTTTGGGTCACGTGGCGGTGCGGACTCGCTGACGCGAGGGGGGCAGTGTTTCGCCCGGGTCCGCGCCCCGCGTGTTGGGCGTGCTGAAAAAAGGCCCCGGGCGGCGGTCAATTCATCGCCCAAAGTACGCCGGACTGAGGGCGATGAGCAGTTGCCCGCCGTAGTAGAGCGCCAGGCTGAGCCGGTGATAGCGAAACGGCCGCCGGAAGCGATTCACGGCCAGCATCAGGTCGGAGAGCCAGAATAGCAAGGCCCCGGCCGTGAGCAGGAGGGCCTGGGTGATCGTGAAGGCGGTTCCGAAGAACGTGGAGGCTGCCCGGTTGACCATCAGACAGATGATCACCACATACAAGGCCACCGGCAGCTTCATGCCACCCAGGCCGGGCCAGAGATAGGCGTATACACCCGCGCCCAGGATCAGCAATACCAGGCCAACAGCCAGGTCACCAGGGTGAAACCCGTTGAACAGGGTGAAGCCAACCGCATAGACCACATGGGCCAGCAGGAACAGCACCAGCCCTACCAGGAATGCCTTGCTGGACGTGAACATCAAAGCCACGTCGCCCCCCAGTGACAGGAGCAGGCCGGCCAGCACCCACAGGGCAAAGGCCGGGTTCGCCGTGGGAGCCAGGAGCGTCAGCGCGGCCACCAGGATCACGAGCAGGGTAGAGGCCGGCTTGAAGATATAGACCTGTCGCATGGCCGAACGGAACTCGGCCCGGATCAGCAACACGACGGTGAGCACCAGCAAGGGAAGCGGCAAGAGATGGAGCATAGATTACACCTCCGTATAACTTGACAATGTCACATTAGGGCGGAGCCCGATGTTTGGTTTGGGACTTCAAGCGGCTACTGGTCGAACGCGCCCGGTGGACCAGGTGCGTGACAACCAACTTTGTGGCCTG
>DAOTYG010000065.1:0-4528 GCA_034435155.1 Anaerolineae bacterium
CCCCCGCCCCCACCACCCCCGCTGGTGTCCCGGGGCGTGGTCGAGATCCCGGCCGCGATCTCGGTCAAAAACCTGGCCAGCCTGCTCCACCTCAGCCCGGTGGATGTCATCAAGCAGTTGATCACCAACGGGATCATGGCCAATATCAACCAGAGTATTGACTTTGAGACGGCCGCTGTGGTGGCCGCTGACCTGGGCTTCGAGGTCCGCGAAAAGACCGAGGCCCCGGCGGTGGTGGAGATGCCTGAAGTGGCCCCGGCCCCGGTCGGGCCGGCCCGTCGCCGGCTGCGGGTGGACGCATCGCGCGGCCAGCTCGTCCCCAGACCACCGGTGGTCACTGTGATGGGCCACGTGAACCACGGCAAGACCAAACTGCTGGACGCCATTCGCAAGACCCGCGTGGCCGAACAGGAGGCTGGTGGCATCACCCAGCACATCGGGGCTTACCAGGTGGAGAAAGGCAACAAACAGATCACCTTCCTGGACACGCCGGGCCACGAGGCTTTTACCGCCATTCGCGCCCGTGGCGCCCAGGTCACGGACATCGCCGTCCTGGTGGTTGCTGCGGATGACGGTGTGATGCCCCAGACCATCGAGGCCATCAACCATGCCCGGGCCGCCCAGGTGCCCATCGTCGTCGCCCTGAACAAGATGGACAAGGATAACGCCAACCCCGACCGGGTCAAACAACAACTGGCCGACGTCGGTCTGGTAGTGGAGGAATGGGGCGGGGATGTGGTCTGCGTGCCCATCTCGGCCAAATATGGCCGGGGCATCGAGGACCTGTTAGAGATGATCCTCCTGGTGGCCGACATGGCGGACCTGCGGGCCAATCCCAATCAACCGGCCGAGGGCACCATCATCGAGAGCCGCATAGACAAGACGCGCGGCCCGGTCGCCACCGTGCTGATCCACAACGGGACCCTGCGCCAGGGTGATTATGTGGTGGTGGAAGGGACCTACGGCAAGATTCGGGCCATGTTCAACGACCAGGGCAGGCGTATTCGCAAGGCGCTGCCTTCTATGCCGGTAGAGGTGTTGGGCCTGCCCACCGTGGTGAACCCCGGCGACCCCCTGGAGGTCGCCCCCGACGAACGCACGGCCCGCGCGCGCGCCCTGGAAAAACAACAGGCCCAGGCCCAGCAGGCCCAGGTCGTCGTCACCAAACGCCTCACCCTGGAAGACCTGCTGGCCCAGGCAGAAGCCGGCGCAGTCAAGGAATTGAACCTGATCGTCAAGGCCGATGTCCAGGGGTCTCTGGAACCGATCATCAACTCGCTGCAAGAACTGGGCACGGAACAGCTCAAAGTCAAGATCATTCATCAGGGCACCGGCAACATCACCGAGTCAGACGTCATGCTGGCCTCGGCCTCGAACGCCATTGTCATCGGTTTTACCGTGTCGGCGGATGCCGCCGCGCAACGCCTGGCCGAGGCCAACGGCGTGGAGATTCGCACCTACGACATCATCTATCACCTGGTGGACGACATAGATAAAGCCCTGCGCGGGTTAATGGCCCCCACCTATGTGGATGTGGTAGACGGGCATGGCACGGTGCGCGCCGTCTTTCGCATCGGCAAGGGGGCCGTGGCCGGGATCATGGTGGACGACGGCCTGGTCACGCGCAAATCCCGGGTGCGGATCACGCGGGGCCAGGAGTTGATCCATGACGGCCTGGTGAGCAGTCTGCGCCGTTTCAATGACGACGTGCGCGAGGTGCGGGCCGGCTACGAGTGCGGCATCGGCATTGAAGGCTTCCGCGACTTTCAGGAAGGCGACCGCATGGAGTTCTATCACAAGGAACAGGCGTAATTGCCTGTATCCTGACCCTCCCGCAGGTCAGGAAGGGACTGGCAACCGATGCAACCGGTCATGGGAGACGCGCTCTGGTCCTCTCCAACCTGCGGGAGGTTGGGTAGTTACGAACAGGTTTCATAGATGCCCTATCGAGGTAGCTCCATCAAGCAAGAACGGATCGGGACCCTGATCCGCAATCACCTCAGCTTTATCTTTGAGCGCGGTGAGGTGCGCGACCCGCGCCTGAACCTGATCAGCGTGACCGACGTGGAGGTCTCGGCCGATGTGCGCTATGCCCGGGTCTTTGTGCGGGTCTTGGGTTCGGCGGAGACACAGGCCCAGGCTTTAGCGGCTTTGCGCCAGGCGGCCGGCTTTCTGCGCACCAAACTGGCCGGCCGGCTTCGCCTGCGCCACATGCCCGAGCTGTCCTTCTACCTGGACCAGTCCCTGGAGTACGGCAACCGCATAGACGCCTTGTTAGAGGAGCTGCGCCGGGCCGAAACCACTTTGCCCCCGGAGGATCACCCAACCGATGTCTGACCCGGTCGCCCCCTGGGCCGCCAGCGGGCAACTATTGCTCAACTCCTCCGCCGTCCTGGTGGCGACGCACGTGAACCCGGATGGCGACGCCATCGGTTCGCTCCTGGCTCTGGAGCGGGTCTTGCGTCTCCTGGGCAAACAGACCCACCCCTTCTGCCCCAGTCCAGTACCCGCCAAATTCACCTTCCTGCCCGGCCATGAGCGCATATCGCCAGCCGTCCCGGCCTGGACCCCAGACCTGCTGGTGATCCTGGATTGCAGTGACCGCGAGCGACTGGCCCACCTGAACCATGAGGCTCTGTACATGGAGAATGTTGCCCCAGGGACCAGCCGTTTCGCGCCCGTCAGGCCCGGGCCGGGCAACCCGCCGGGGACTGGGGCTTTCGCCTCCATCCCCTCGCTGAACATAGACCACCACGCGACTAATACCCGCTTTGCCACCGTGAATTGGGTGGACCCCAGCATGGCCGCCACGGCCGAGATGCTGGCCGGGCTGGTGATCGGGATGGGGTGGCCCCTGGATGAGGCGGTGGCCACCTGTCTCCTAACCGGCCTGCATACGGATTCGCTGGGGTTTCGCACGGCCACCACCCAACCCCGTACCCTGCGTCTGGCCGCCGACTTGATGGCCGCCGGGGCCTCCCTGACCTGGATCGTGGAGCAGTTGTATGACTCCAAACCCCGGGCCACCCTGCGCATCTGGGGCCTGGCCCTGACCGCGCTGCGCGAGGAGGGGCCGCTGGTCTGGACAACGGTCAGCCGGGAGATGCTGGCCCGCGCCGGGGCGGATGACGAGGCCCTCAACGGCATCGTGGGTTTTATGCGCAGCACAGCAGACGTGGAAGTGGCCGTGCTGTTCTCCGAGCAGGCGGATGGCCGGGTGCGCGTCGAGTTCCGTTCCAAAGGCCGCGTGAATGTGGCCGAGATCGCCTATCGTCTGGGAGGCGGGGGGCATCCACCAGCGGCGGGCTGTTCCCTGGCCGGGCCGTTGGAGGCGGCTATCTCGATTGCCCTGGCCGAGGTGCGCCAGTCGCTCAGCAGCAGTCCAATCGCCAGCAGGACGGAATAGGACGGATGGACGAACTGACCGGCGGCCATCTGCCATCTGCCATCCGCCATCTGCCGGAGGCGGCCGGTATCCTGAACCTGTACAAGCCATGTGGCCCCACGTCTCATGATGCCGTGGCCCGGGTGCGCCGATTGTTCCACCAACGCCGCGTGGGCCATGCTGGCACCCTGGACCCCCTGGCTCAGGGCGTGCTCCTGGTCTGCCTGGGCGCAGCCACCCGGGTGAGCGAGTACCTGATGGCCTCTTCCAAGACCTACCTGGCGGAGGTGACCCTGGGGGCCACCAGCACCACCGATGACGCCGAGGGTGAGATCACGCCCGGCGGACCGATTCCCTCCTGCGCGGCCGTGGTAGCCGCTCTGGCTGACCTGATCGGCGAGCGCGACCAGGTGCCTCCCCGCTATGCGGCGGTGAAACGCGCTGGGGTGGCCCTGTATCGGCGCGCCCGACGGGGCGAAGTGGTGATCCCGGCGCCCCGCCGGGTGCACATCGCGGCCATCGAGCTGGTGTCGTGGCAGCCGCCCCAGGTGGGCCTGCTGATCACCTGCGGTCCAGGGACCTATATCCGCGCCCTGGCCCGTGACCTGGGGGCGGCCCTGGGGTGCGGGGGCTACCTGAGCGGCCTGGTTCGCCTGCGCAGCGGCCGGTTTACCGCCGCCGAGGCCATCTCCTTCGAGGAACTGGAGGTGGCTATCGCTGAAGGTTTTGCCGCTGACCTGCTCTACCCGCCCGATGTGGCGTTGTTGGACCGCGAGGCCGTGATCCTGGGGTCAGATTCAGTCGCCCGCTTGCAACAGGGGCGGTCCGTGCCAGCCACCGGCCAACCCGCCGGGCCTCCGCCCTACCGGGCCTACTCGGCGAGCGGGGAACTGGTGGCCCTCCTCAGCCACGTGCGCGGCGCGGATCCGGGCCAGACGATGTGGCAACCCCGCCGGGTGTTTATGTAAGTCCATCAGGGATGGTTCAAAATTGGTTGACACCTTTGTGACCGAAGGTCTTAATTGCCCCTCACCCCCCTTTGTCCCCCCTTTCCCCTGGCCTTGCGGCCAGGGGAGAGGGGGGATAAGGAAGGGGTTTGCGGCGGGCGGCGAAGCCGCCCGCCGCAAACCCCTTCCTTATCCC
>DAOTYG010000066.1:0-4437 GCA_034435155.1 Anaerolineae bacterium
GGGGGACTGGACCACCCTGTTTGCCCCCATCCAGGACCCGCGCGCCCCGCAGCTCATCACCTATCCGCTCCCGTCTTTGTTGTTCACCGGGATGCTGATGTTCCTCGGCCGCCTGGGGGCGCGGCGGCAGGTGATGCACCTCTTGCGCCGCAATAGGGTCGCGGTGGCCCAGTGCCAGGCCCTGTTTGGCACAGCCCAGCCGTCCCTTGCGGGCAGGCTCCGGTCTGTTTCTTCATCGCTGGAGGTTAAGCATTGGACTTGACAATTCTGGAGTCGAGCCTTCGGGTGGGCCATACCTTGTGGTCACGACTGGCTAAAGCCTCTGCTCCTTGTGGTATGCGACCCGTTGTCCAAAGTCCAGTTAAGCAAATTACTCGCTTAGATAAAAGGTCATCTCTTGCAAGGCGATCACCGGGTCAATATAGCGCACCTGGACGGTATCTGGCACGTGCAGACGGATGGGCGCGTAGCTGAGGATGGCCTTGATGCCGGAGGCCACCAGGGCGTCAGCGGCTCGCTGGGCCTGCTGGGCCGGCACGGCCACGATGGCGATCTGCAACTTGCGCCGCCGGACGATGATGGGCAGCAAATCTATGTTCTCGACCTCCACATCGCCGATGGTCTGCCCGATCTTTTGTGGCTCCCGGTCAAAGATGGCGACGATGCGAAAGCCCCGTTCGCTCAGGCCGCCATGCTGGGCGATGGCGCGGCCCAGGTCACCGGCACCCACCAGCACCACCGGCCACTGGCGATCCAGGTGCAGGATCTCCTTGAGTTTGTCGCGCAGATAGAGCACGTCATAACCGGTGCCCTGCTTGCCGAACTCGCCAAAGAACGAGAGGTCTTTGCGGATCTGGGCCGGCGTGATCCCCAGGCGCGCTCCCAGCTCGGCGGAGGAGATGACGGTAACGCCGGCCTCGGCCAGCAGGTTCAGGCTGCGCAGATACAGGGGCAGGCGGGCCACGACGATGGCCGGGATGTTTGAAACAGGCGACATGGGCGTTTCCTCAGTCAAACGTCATGCGTCAATTCGTCAGGCCAGGCTCAGGCACTCATGGGGACAGTAGCGGACGCAGATCCCGCAGTGCCGGCAAACGATGGGGCAATGGTCATCGGGCAGGAAGGTGATGGCCCCGGCCACGCAGGCCGGCCCGCAGGCCTGACAGCCGATGCACTGCTCCCGGTCGAGCCGGACTCCGCCGCCGGGCCGGGGCATCAGTGCCCCGGTGGGGCAGGCGGCCGCACAGGGCGGCTCCAGGCAGGCCCGGCAGATGTCGGCGACGAAGCGGCCCTGCATCCCGCCGGCCGTGCGGATCTGGATGGCGCTCCGGCGCGGCGAATAGCTGTGGTAGACCAGCCGGGCGCAGGCCAGCATACACGAATAGCACCCGATACAGCGGTTCATCTCGTCTGCATGTAATACCTTGGGCATTTCTCCCCCCTGGGCTACCGGCCATCTTACCACAGTACCCTTTCGTCGCCCACGCGCCGGGTCACGCGCGTCTCGTCCAGGTGTTCCATGAAGGCGATGGCGTATTTGCGGCTGGTGTTGAACATGTCGCGGACCTGAGCCACGGTGATGGAACCTTCCTGTTGCAGGTGGGCCAGCACACCGGCCCGCATCTGCTCATAGGCCGTGGCATGGAACAGGATGTCCTCGCGGACCTTGATAAGGGTGCCCTCATCCAGCAGTGCCGCCAGCACATCCGCGCCCACGGCGTTTTCCATGTCCACCCGCGACGGTGGCGTGAACGGCTCGCGCCGCAAGGTGGTCAGGAGGTCCTCGATCCGCCGTTGCTGGTCTGGCGTAAACCTGACCTGGTGGTCTGGCCGGCGCACGGTCGTCTCGCCCTCGACCACCAGACCCTCGGCGCTGGCACGTTCCAGCACCAGGTTGAAGAGCCGGGGCGGGAGTTGCAGCCGACTCTTCAGTTCTTCCCGGCCCATGCCGCTGCGCAGGGGGAAGCGCGCATGATAGGATTCCAGCATCTCCACGATGCGGCCGGCTAACGTGGCCCAGCCCCCGGCAGACATCACGTAGGTGGTGAGAGGCAGGGTCCCGGCCGGCCGGCCGGTCAGCTTCTGGTCCACAAGCAACGCCTGGCCGGTCTCCAGCAGCGTGGTCAGGGCTTGCAGGCCCACCTCGGCCGGGAGGGCGGAGCGAGCCAGAGCCTCCTTCAACTCATAGGGCTGTGCGCCCAGGGTTTGCAGCAGGATCTCGTCCGGCGTGCCCCGGGCCAGTGTTTCCAACTCCTCAATGAGGCCGGGCCGGAAGCGGCGGTGACGCCGGGGATGGGTGTTCACCACCACGCCGCCGCCCAGGGTGATGCTGGGTGAGGGCAACCGCACTATGTAGCGATCCCCCTTGCGCAGGGCCACCGGCCTGGCCAGCCGCAGTTGCGCCCAGCCGGTCTCGCCGGGGCGCAGCTCGTCTGCGCCTAAGGTGCGGACGCGGGCAGATACCTCGGCCGCACCGATGAACACATCCACCAGGGTGTTATGAGCCAGGGGGTGGGGCAGATCATCCAGCAGGCGCAGCCGCACGTCAATGAGGTGCGAGGGTTTTATGTCGCCGGGGAGGGTTATCACGTCGCCCCGGGCCAGGTCTTCCACGGCCACACCGCTCAGGTTGATGGCGACCCGGCGGCCCGGCAAAGCCGTCTGGAGGCGTTCCTTGTGGCTTTGCAGGCCCCGGATACGGCTCTTGAGGCCCCGGGGCATGATCTCGACCTCCTGGCCCACATGCAGGCGACCATCCAGGAGCGTGCCGGTGACCACCGTCCCAAAACCGGCCACAGTAAAGACCCGGTCCACAGACAGCCGGGGCCGGCCGCTGTCCAGAGCCTGGGGCAAGTCTGCCAATAGTCGGTCCAGGGCGGTCAACAATTCCGGCAGACCGGCCCCGGTTACGGCGGAGACCGGGATCAGGGGCGCATCGGCCAGGGTGGTGCCGGCCAGGACCTCCCGTGTCTCTTCCAGCACCAGTTCCAGCCAATCGTTATCCGGGACCAGATCGCACTTGGTGACGGCCACCAGGCCGCGGTCAATCCCCAACAGGTCAATGATCGCCAGGTGCTCCCGGGTCTGGGGCATGGGGCCTTCGTCGGCGGCCACCACCAACAGGGCCGCGTCAATGCCCCCGACACCGGCCAGCATGTTCTTGATGAACCGCTCGTGGCCCGGCACGTCAATGATACTCAGCTCCCGGCCGCCGGGCAGGGTCAACCAGGCAAAGCCCAGGTCAATGGTCATCTCGCGCGCTTTTTCCTCCGGCAGGCGGTCCGGGTCAATACCGGTGAGAGCCAGGATGAGGGTACTCTTGCCGTGGTCCACGTGACCGGCGGTGGCGATAACAGGCATGGTCTATCTCCGCTTGGGGGTGGCTTTTAAGTTGGATGATATATCACTTTGCGCGTGCTGTCAACGCCCGGCCTCTAAAGGGGTGTTAAGCCCTGCCGGTAGAATGCCTGACATCCAGGAAGGGAACAAGGAGAGAAAGCCTTTCAGGGGGGGGTGCGGCGGCTTCGCCGCCGCAAAAACCCCCTATAAGGCAGTCTTTCTCCTCGCCGAAGAGACGCGAAGCGGGGCGGGGGAGGGGGCGGTGCCCTCGTGCGTTTAATTTACGCACGGATGTCAAAGAATGCGGCTTGCCCGAAAACCGGTTTGCGTGTATAATGCACCGGGTGTAACTGCTCACCCTCCCGCAAGTTTTCGCGGCTGAATAACCTGCGGGAGGGTAAGCTGGGCAGTTACCACCGGGTTTGTTCTTGGGGAGGGAGAAAACATGAACGTCGAAACGCCAAATCGCGGTTGGGTCTACCTGGTGTTTGGGTGCCTGGCCGCCGTTCTCATACTGGGCTGCTGTATTGTGGTCCCGTGCCTGGGGTGCTGTGGCTTTTCGGCGTATATCGGCAACATCCAGTCGGAGGATGTGGAGATCCTGGTCACGCATCCCAGGTCCATTCGCGCCGGACAGCCTTTCGACATGGGCGTTACCGTCACCAACAACACCGGCCACGATGACATGCTCATCCTCATCCTGCAACCCCAGGGTGGCTCGCTGGAGTTTGTGTCTGCTCAACCCCGGCCGGACCTGAACCAGTCGAATGTGCTCCAGGTCAACGTGAGTTACCAGCGCATCCGGGCCGGCGAATCCAGGACCATCAACCTGCGCCTGCGCGCCACCGGCAAGGGCGTGCTGCCCATCCTGGTGCGCGCCAATGTGGGCATCCTCCAGGGCCGCAGTACGCAAGTGACCATCGCGGTCCAACCCTAGTTCACATCTACCAGGGGCCAATTCAGGCCCCCATATCAAACCTTATAGAGTGCGGTAAAAGTCAAGTCGGGATTTGATCTGCCAAACGAACCTTTTCAACCGCTATCAGGACGCCTCTAACCAGGCCTGCCCATCACGATTTTTTCGCTCATGGGGGCTAG
>DAOTYG010000067.1:0-17570 GCA_034435155.1 Anaerolineae bacterium
TCTGGAGCTTATAATCACTACTCATTTGAGTGACTACTGACTATTGACAAGGGGACATTTTTCTGGTATAATATCCTTGAGAGCGCTCCCAGATTTGATTCAGAAATCCTATGAGCCTGCGTGACCTGCCAAGCCAGGTTTTGTTTAGACGCCTGTTGAGAGCGCTCTCAAGCGGTTAGACAATGCCCGTCAGGCCTTGTTTGGGCAAGTTGGTGGGAGCGCTCCCTTAGCGGAGGACGGCGATGGCCCAGACCCTGGAAGAGATCGCCAAGCTGGCCGGCGTATCCCGCTCCACGGTTTCCCGGGTGATCAACGATCATCCTAACGTCCGTGATGAGGTGCGCGAGCGTGTCTGGCGCGTCATCCGCGCCCAGAACTATCAGCCCCATCAGGCCGCGCGCGCCCTCGCCACCCGTCGCACCAACGCTATCGGCCTGATCATCCCCGAGACCGTCTCCCGCCTCTTCACCGACCCGTTTTTCCCCCAACTGATCCAGGGTATCGCCGACGTGTGCAACCAGCGCGGCTACTACCTGATGCTCACCTTGATGACCGCCGCCACCAACCGCAATGGCTTCTACCGCCGTATTTTGCACAGCGGCCAGTTGGATGGCGTCATCGTGGCTTCGGCGCAGTTGAATGACCCTATCGTGCCCCGCTTGCGCGAGAGCCATCAGCCCTGTGTGCTGGTGAGTCGGCACCCGGATTACCCGGACATCCCCTGGGTGGACGTAGACAACGTGGCCGGTGCGAGGAGCATGGTGAGCTACCTGATCGGCCTGGGACACCGGCGCATCGGCACCATCACCGGCCCGCTGGGCGCCATCTCGGCCCAGGACCGCCTGGCCGGCTACCGCCAGGCTCTGGAGCAGGCCGGCCTCCCCTACGACGAAACGTTGGTGGTCGAGGGCGACTACACGGAGGCCGGCGGCTATAACGCCATGGAACAGTTGCTGCGCACTGAGCCGACGGCGGTCTTTGCCGCCAGCGATGTCATGGCCGTCGGTGCGATGAAGGCCCTGGCTCAGGCCGGCCTGCGCGTCCCGGATGACGTATCCGTGGCCGGCTATGACGACATCCCGATGGCGGCCCTGGTGTCACCACCCCTGACTACGGTGCGCCAGTCGGTGGTGGAGCTGGGGCGCGTGGCCGCCGAGACCCTGATCAGCCTGCTGGACAACCCGGACGTTTCCGTGTCATCACAGTTATTGTCCACCTGCCTGGTGGTCCGCGAATCCACCCGACGGATCTCGGGCTGATGACTTGAGGAGGTAAACGGATGATCGTCGGGCCGGCGTTGCCCCACATCCCCTGGGAGGAGAGACCGGCCGGCTATCGGGACGTGGTATGGCGCTCCCGGCGCAATCCCATCATCCCGCGCGATCTGCTCGCGCGTTCCAACAGCATCTTTAACAGCGCGGTCGTGCCCTTTAGAGACGGGTTCGCCGGGGTCTTTCGGGTGGATGATCGTCGGCGCGCCATGCAGATCCATCGCGGGAGCAGCCCGGACGGGATTCACTGGCAGATAGATGAGGAGCCGATCAACTTCATCTGCGATACGCCCGCGATCGCGCGGGTTGAGTATCGCTATGACCCCCGCGTCTGCTGGATCGAGGACCGGTACTATGTGACCTGGTGCAACGGCTATCACGGCCCTACCATCGGCGTGGGATATACCTGGGACTTTGAACGCTTCTACCAACTGGAGAACGCCTTTCTGCCCTATAACCGGAACGGCGTGTTGTTTCCCAGAAAGATCCACGGCCGGTTCGCCATGCTGAGCCGGCCCAGCGACACCGGCCATACCGCTTTCGGCGATATTTTCTACAGCGAAAGCCCCGACATGTGCTACTGGGGCCGCCATCGCTACGTGATGGGGGCAACGAAGGAGTGGGGCTGGCAGAGCACCAAGATCGGCGCCGGGCCGGTCCCCATCGAGACGACGGAGGGGTGGCTGCTGTTCTACCACGGCGTCCTGACCTCGTGCAACGGCTACGTGTATAGCATGGGGGCGGCTTTGCTGGACCGCGACGAGCCGTGGCGGGTGCGTTACCGGGCCGCGTCTTATCTGCTGTCCCCGCAGGAGCTGTACGAATGTGTGGGGGACACCCCCAACGTGGTGTTCCCGTGCGCGGCCCTCTGCGATGCCCCCACGGGTCGTATTGCGATCTACTACGGGGCCGCCGATACCGTCACCTGTCTGGCCTATACCCAGGCGGATGAACTGATCGCCTATATCAAGGCCAACGCGGAGGCCACTGAACCCTCACAGTGATACACGCCGATGGGCGCGGTCTCCTGACCGTGCCCCGGCATCGCGGTCAGGAGACCGCGACGAACACCCAGACGAACTCAGATACGCCCCTTGTGGGCGGGCTTTGAAAGAACCCTGGCCCATGAGCCGCAGGGGGTCGGGATAGCCCGTTAAACGAGGCAGAGACCGCCTCGGCCTGGCAACCTCGCGCGGTCTCTGCAACAGACCCAGACCTGCCTCGACCGTGGATAACATCACGATGATGCGATCCGGCCTGCTGGCCTATTCTAGCACAAAGCCGCCCGGATCGCAATCGCAGGTCGCGTCTCAACGGGAACAACATGCTCGCGGCAGAAAGGAGGTGGCGATCTCAGCGGTCCATACGAATTCCAGTGAGGTGGCTTAGCCCGGTGGCAGGTACAGAAAACCTGCCCTACTTGCGCGAGAAACTTACCCTGAACAACAAGGAAAGGAGAGGTGAAACATGCGTAGTAAGCTTCTACTCATCGTGTCCATCATGAGCGTGCTGGCCATGCTGGCCGCGCAGTGCCCGCAGCCCACGCCCACCACGGCACCTGCGCCCACAACGGCGCCCGCGCCCACCAAGGCCCCAGAGCCGACGAAAGCCCCCGAACCCACGAAGGCGCCGGAGCCGACCAAGGCCCCTGAACCGACCAAGGCGCCCACGGCCGTGACGTATGAGCGAAACGAGACCCTCTACTGTAGCGGCGCGGCCTGGGGCCCACCGTCCACCTGGAACCCGTTCCAGCCCTGGGCGCACGCCAATACGACCGGGATCGTGGGCAACGTGTATGAGACCCTGTTCTTCTACGATCCGCTGGCCGACAAGCTGATCCCCTGGCTGGCGGAGAGTGGCAAGTGGAGTGATGCCACCACCTATGACCTGAAGCTCCGGCAGGGCCTCACCTGGAGCGACGGCAAGCCGCTGACGGCGGCCGATGTCGTGTTCACCTTCGAGCTGGGCAAGAAGCATGAAGGGCTGTGGTTTAGCCCCATGTGGAAGTGGCTGAATAGCGCGAAGGCGGTCAACGACTATGAGGTGCAGTTCAAGTTCACCGGTCCCCTCTACCAGGAGTGGGCCAACAACCTCTATAACATCCCCATCGTGCCCAAGCATATCTGGGAGACCAAGACGGCCGAGGAGATCACCGCCGGGGCGAACGAGAAGCCCATCGGCTCCGGGGCCTACCTGTACGAGTCCCATGCCGAGGACCGCAACGTCTGGGTGCGGAACGAGAACTGGTGGGGCATCAAGCTGCTGGGCATCAAGCCGGCGCCCAAGCGGATCGTGGACATCCGGTTTTCCAGCAACAACGTGGCCCTGGGCGCAGTGATCAAGGGCGAGGTGGACCTGAGCAACAACTTCCTGCCGGGCATCGCCACCCTGTCTGAGAAGGGCTACGTGAAGACCTACTTCGCCAAGGCCCCCTACATGCTCTCCGCCAACACGGCCGTGTTGTTCCTGAACACGACCAAGAAGCCGATGGATGACCCGGCCTTCCGGCGAGCACTGGCCTTCGCCATCAAGACCCCCGACATCGTCAACGTCGCCTACGCCAACCTGGTCAAGGCAGCGAACCCGACCGGTCTGCTGCCCTCCCTGTCCAAGTACGTGGATCAGAATGTGGTCAAGGCCAAGGGCTTTAGCTACGATCCGGCCAGGGCCAAGCAGATCCTGGCTGATGCCGGGTACAAGGACGTGAACGGCGATGGCATGGTGGAGGCCCCTGATGGCTCCAAGATCGAGCTGGAAGTGACCTGTCCCTTCGGCTGGACGGACTGGATGGAGGCGATCAAGGTCATCGCCACCAGCGCCCGGGCCGTCGGGATCAATGTCAAGGATGCCACGCCAGACTACGGGGCCTGGAACACGGCCCTCACCACGGGCACCTTCGACATGACCCTGAACAACTGGGCTGGGATGAGCAATACCCCCTGGACGTTGTACAACCTCCTGTTCCGCCATCCCATCGTGGACGTGATGGGCAGCGGCAACTTTGGCCGGTACAACAACCAGAAGATGTTCGATCTGGTGGACAAACTGGCCGCGACGCCTACGGATGATGAAGCGGGCATGAAGGCGATCTGTTCCGAGATCCAGGACCTCATGCTCACAGATGTGCCCATGATTCCGCTCTGGTACAACGGCCTGTGGGCCCAGTACAACGATTCCGTCTGGACGAACTGGCCAACCGAGGCGGCCGATACGCCTAATACGCTTCCTTCGACCTGGGGCGGCTATTGGCAGATGGGTGGCCTGCTCACCCTGACCACGCTCAAGCCGGCGGCCAAGTAGTCGCTCGTGTGCGTACCGCCCCTCCCTCTCCGTCGGCGGGAGGGGCGGTCTTTTTTGACCCACCCTCCCGCAGGTCCAAAAACCTGCGGGAGGGCACAAGGGAGGCCCCGTGAGACGTTACTTCGGGCGCAAACTGCTCATCTATTTCCTCACCTTCTTCCTGGCCGTGACCATAGACTGGCTGATCCCGCGCTTTATGCCCGGCGACCCGGTGCAGAATATGCTGTCACGGGCCGCGCTGCACGCCGAGGCGATTGAGGTGATGCATGGCTATTACACCAGCGCCTTCGGCTTGGACGTCCCCATCTGGCAACAGTATATCAACTTCTGGCTGGCCCTCTTGCACGGGGACCTGGGGATCAGCGTCTATCTGTTCCCTCAGCCAGTGATGAGTGTGCTCTTGCGCGCTGTACCCTATGACATTATCCTGCTGCTGCCGTCCATCCTGCTGGGCTGGTATGCGGGCAACAAATTCGGGGCCTTGGCGGCGCGCACCAAATGGCTGGACAACACCATCTTGCCCATCGGGTATATCCTCACGGCGACCCCCTACATGTGGCTGGGGATCCTGTTGGCCTGGGCGTTCGGGATCGTGCTGGGCATCTTTCCCATCGCGGGGGCCTATAGTTTCCAGATGGCCCCCTCGCTCTCGTTGGAGTTCATCGGCAGCGTGTTGCATCACTGGTTCTTGCCCTTCGCCTCTCTCTTCCTGGTGGAGTTCGGGGGCTGGGCGATCGGGATGCGGAACATGATCATCTATGAACTCGAGGCGGATTACTCGCACTACCTGGAAGCGTTGGGCGCGCCGCAGCGATTGATCCGGCGCTATGCCTTCGGGAACGCGGTTCTGCCCCAGCTCACCGGGCTGGCGCTGAAACTGGGGGTCATCGTAGCCGGCGCGCTCGTCACCGAGGTGGTGTTTTCCTACCCGGGCATTGGCTACCTGCTCTTGCAAGCGATCCAGAATCAGGACTATTTTCTCATTCAGGGGTGTTTCCTTTTTATCATCATCGGCGTGCTGATCGCCAACTTTGCGATTGATGTCGCGATCGTCATTGTGGACCCGCGAACGCGAACCGGGATGTTAGGAGAGACCGCATGACCTGGCTCAAACAGCGCAGCGAGATCCTCTACTTTGCCCTGCGGAACAACAAGCTCCGGCTCGGGATGGTGATCCTCCTCGCGTTCGTCATCCTGGCCGTGGTGGGGCCGCTGTTTACCGACTATGGACCCTTTGATTACGTCGGGCCGGCCCGGCAGCCCCCCTCACCCGAATACTGGCTGGGGACCACGTTCTTTGGTCAAGATGTGTATACCCAGTTCGTGCTGGGCCTGCGAGCCACGTTCCAGGTGGGCCTCATCGGCGGGGGCCTGGGCACGTTGATCGGCATCCTGGTGGGCTTTGCGGCCGGCTATCGCGGGGGGATCGTGGACGAGATCCTCAACATGATCACCAATATCGTTCTGGTCATCCCTACCCTGGCGATCTTGTTGATCATCGCGGCCTACCTGGAAGTCCGGGGGATCATGATGGAGAGCCTGTTTATCGGCTGTACCGCCTGGCCCTGGGCGGCCCGGGCCATCCGGGCGCAGACGCTCTCCCTGCGGTCCCGGGATTTCGTGGACCTGGCGCGGCTGAGTGGCATGAAGACCGGGAAGATCATTTTTACCCAGATCGCCCCCAACATGCTGTCTTATCTGTTGCTGGTCTTTATCTTGCAATTTGGTGGGGCGGTCCTGGCCGCGGCCACGCTGGATTTCATCGGCCTGGGGCCGACGAACGCGATGTCGTTGGGGCTGATGATGAACTACGCGGTCCTGTGGAACGCGCTGATCTTTGAGATGTGGTGGTGGTTCATCCCGCCAGGCCTGGCGATCATGGCCATCGTGGGCGCGTTGTACGTGACGAACGTGGGACTGGATGAGGTCTTTAACCCCAAACTGCGGGAGATGTGACGCCGTGAGCCTACAAGTGGAGAACCTGCGGGTCTATTATCAAACCGTGCGGGGCGACGTTCAGGCCCTGGAGCGCGCCACTTTCACCATCGGCGACGGGGAGATCATGGGGCTGGCCGGCGAATCGGGTTGCGGCAAGACCACGCTGGGCCACAGCCTGATCCGCCTGGCCCCGCCCATGCGGTTCATCGAGGGCCGGGTGACCCTGGACGGCGAGGAGTTGCCTGTCTGGGACATGGAGAAGATGACCCCCTTCCGGTTCAAAAAGCTCTCCATCATCCCCCAGTATGCCATGAATGCCCTGAATCCCACGCGCAAGATCGGCCGGATGGCCGCCGAGCTGCTCGAATCCCGCAAGGTGAGCTTCCAGGCCACGTTGCCGGAGCTGCAGAGACGCCTGGACCTGGTGGAGTTGTCCCCGGACGTGCTGAACATGTACCCCATCGAGTTGTCCGGCGGCATGAAGCAGCGCGTGGTCATGGTCATCTCCACGTTGCTGAACCCCTCGCTGCTCATCGCCGACGAGATCACCTCGGCCCTGGACGTGTCCACCCAGAAGGCGGTCGCCGAGATGCTGGTCCAGTTCCGCGACCGGGGCTTTGTGCAGAGCATGATCGTGATCACCCACGACATCTCGATCCTGTATCAGATCGCGGACAGCATCATGATCATGTATGCCGGGCAACTGGCGGAAAGGGCGGCCACGGAGACGATCATCCACGCGCCGCGCCATCCGTATACCCGGTTGCTGATCTCGGCCCTGCCGGAGACCGGGGTGCGGTACGTGGAGCGGCGGCTGACCGGCATCCCCGGCCAACCGCCGCTGTTGCTGAATCCGCCGGCCGGGTGTCGCTTCCGCGACCGCTGCCCGGTGGCGTTTGAGCGCTGCCTGGATGCGCCGCCATTCGCCGAGGTCGAACCAGGACACTGGGTAGCTTGTTGGAAGGAGTACGCACAGGATGCTTAGGCTGGACCAGGTCTCCAGGGTCTACCGGGTGGGAACCTTCGGCGGGCAAAAGCTCCTGGCCGTGGACAACGTCAGCTTTGATGTCCGGGACCAGGAGGTGGTCGCCCTGATCGGCGAGAGCGGCAGCGGCAAGAGCACCATCGGCAAGATGATCCTGCGCCTGCTCTCGACCAGCGCCGGCACGATCACCTTCAACGGGGTGGACATCTCGACCCTGCGGGGGAGTGCGTTGAAGGAATATCGCCGGAACGTGCAGGGGGTGTTCCAGGACCCGTTCAGTTCCTACAACCCGATCTTCAAGGCCGATCGGATCTTTCGGATCATCCGGGAAGAGTTCTACCCCGACATGACCGGGCCGGCCTGGAACGACAAACTGGAACAGGCGTTGCGGGCGGTGGGCCTGAACCCCGGCGACGTGTTGAACAAGTTTCCCCACCAGCTCAGCGGCGGCCAACTGCAACGGTTCCTCATCGCCCGCGCCCTGTTGCTGGACATCCAGTTTCTGGTGGCCGATGAGATCATCAGTATGCTGGATGCCTCCACGCGCATTGACGTGCTCAACCTGCTGGCGGACCTCAAATCGCGGGGCCTGGCCATCCTCTTTATCACCCACGACCTCTCGCTGGCGCACTATATCAGCGAACGGGCGGTGATCATCTATCGCGGCTGCGTGGTGGAGATGGGAGCGACGGAAAAGGTGTTCGCCCGCCCGCTGCATCCGTATACCCGGATGCTTATGAACTCGGTGGCCCGGCTGGACAAGAAGTGGGATAAGGTTGAGGTAGAGTTGCGGGGCCAACAGGCCGGGCTGACCCGGGGCTGCGTCTATGCCGCCCGGTGTTCGGCCGCCGATCCCGGCGCGGGCTGCGCTCAGCGCCGTCCCACTCTGGTCGAGGCGGAGGCCGATCATCTCGTGGCGTGTTTTTGCCCGGTTCGCTGACGTGGGTGGCGGCCTGGGGTCGAGGTGCGGCGAACTGCCTACCCTCCCGCAGGTTGGAGGGCAGGTGTTAGACCAGAGCACGCCCCATGACCGGCGGCCCCGGTTGCCGGCCGGTCTCTAACCTGCGAGAGGATGCAAAGAAAGGGTATCGGCGGGAGCCCGTCCCTCTCTCCTCCTGTATCAGGCGCGCCGCATGTGGGTGGGCACGTGCGGCGCGCCACACAATATCCTGGCTCTTCACTCGTGAAAGGACAATAGCTTATGATAACACTTCAGGACCTCGCCAAGATGATTGACCATTCCCTGCTCCACCCCACCATGACCGATGCCGAGATACTCCAGGGGTGCGCCATTGCCCGGCGCTACGCTGTCGCCACCGTCTGCGTCAAACCCTATGCGGTGGCGATGTGCAAAGAAGCCCTGCAAGGCTCCGACGTGGCGGTTTGCGCGGTCGTCGGTTTCCCCCACGGCAACAGCACCACCGCCATCAAGGTGATCGAAACCGCGCAGGCCATCCACGACGGCGCGACCGAGATTGACATGGTCATCAACATCGGCAAAGCCCTGGGCGGCGATTGGGACTATGTGCGCGCCGACATCGAGGCTGTGAACCAGACCTGCATCCGCTACGGCGCGATCCTCAAGGTCATCTTTGAGACCGACTATCTCTCAGACGAGCACATCGTCCGGCTCTGCCAGATCTGCTCGGAGCTGCGCGTGGCTTTCGTCAAAACCTCCACCGGCTACGGGTTTGTCAAACAGCCGGGCGGCGACTATAATTACCAGGGCGCAACCGATCACGTGCTCGCCCTGATGCGCCAGCACAGTGCTCCCGAAGTGCAGGTCAAGGCCGCTGGCGGCGTGCGTACCCTCGACCGGTTGTTGCGCGTCCGCGAGTTGGGCGTCACCCGCTGCGGCGCCACCGCCACCGCCGCCATGCTGGAAGAAGCCCGAACGCGCGGTTATGCGTAACCAGACCGTCTTATCCCACAGAAGACATGGATAGATTGAGACAGCTCCAGGCCCAGGTTTTGCAGGAGCTTACCGGCAACATCCTGCCCTTCTCCATGCGCCGGGTCGCCGATTGGGAACGCGGCGGCTTTTACGGCCGGGTGACCAACGCCGGGCAGGCCGATCCCCTGGCGCTCAAAGGGGTGGTGCAGCATAGCCGGATGAAGGCCGGGCTATGGAAAGCCGCGTATCACAACGGCCGGGCCTGCCTGGAGATCATGGAACGTGGTACACTGATGCAAATGACGAATACGCACCTATCCCCTCTCGGAGCAAGACGATGAACGGACCCATCGCGCAGATCGTGGCCCTGACGTGTCACGGGAATGCCTTTCTGGCCGGGCATAAGGTGAACGCTTTCTTTCCCAACCACTCGACCTGCACCTTCTGCGACCGGGTGAACTTTGTCGTGGTGGAGAAACCTCGCTCTGGAAGCTTTGGGGGGCCGGAGGTCGCCAGCACCCCGGACCAATGGTTCCCCTGGCTAAAATCCACCGGCGCGCGCGGGATTCGGCTGTGGCTGACGCCGCAGAACGATCCCCACATCCCCGACCGGATGTCGGCCGGCTTCGTGGGCGGCGGCGGAACCTGGGCGATGGAGGTTCTTGGCCCCAAGAACCGGAGCGAATACTGGGTCGCCCGGTGGGAGGTCTGGAATCGGAACGCCCTACAGCGCCGCATCTGGCGAGTGACCTATGGTCGCGTCTATGCTGGCGTGACCCCCGCCCTGAAACCGCCCAACCTGGATGGCATCGTCGCGCGGCTGACGCAAGCCCTCCGGGAAATCCATGCCTTCGCGGAGCAACACAAGTGCGGCGGCTTTACCCAATGCTTTGCCAATGCCCTGGACACGCTGGATTCCAAAGGCGAGCACTTGCACGGATACCACAAGGACCTGGCCCCCGATGGAATTCTGTCCGATGAGGCCATCGCCATCCTCCATGCGTGCCAGAGTTCATGGGTGTTTGGTGGCATGGGTTCCTGGAACGATATCATCTTTGACGGCGATGACCATCGGGAGTACGAACGGGTCTCCGAGCAGCTTTTCCAGGCCGTCAACGAGGCCATCATGGCCGGGGCGAACTCGAGCTACTATCAACTTGTACCTGCGGCTCCGGCTCCCCTCTCCCTCACATGGAGAGGGGCCGGGGGTGAGGTTTGATACGAGGTAAAGATCATGGGCGATTTCTACGGCCTACCCACCCGCACCATCGGCAACCAACACCTGCGCCTGGAATACCTGGCGACGGCCGGGCCACGCATCGTGCGGCTGTCTCTGGCCGGCTCCAGCGAGAACCTGCTGGCCGAGGCGCCGGACTTCAAGTTGGGTACACCCTACGGCGACTATTTCTTTCGCGGCGGGCACCGGCTGTGGCTCGCGCCGGAGGCGTTTCCCCGGTCGTATATCCCGGACAACGACGGCCTGACCGTGGAGGAGCTGCCCGACGGCATGGGCCTCTTCGGACCAACAGAGGCCGCCACCGGCGTCCGCAAGAGCATCGAGGTCCATCTGTTCAATGACCGGCCGGCGGTCACGCTCATCCACCGGCTGCACAACGACGGCCCGGAACCGGTGGAGCTGGCCCCCTGGGCCATCACCCAACTGCCCCTGGGCGGCCTGGCCGTGCTGCCGCTCCGGGCCAACCCGGTGGACCCGGCCGGTCTCCTGCCCGACCGCCACCTGGCCCTGTGGCCCTACACCCGCTGGCAAGACAGCCGCCTCTGCGTCCAGGACGAGTACGTGCTGGTGGCGGGGCAGGCACAACCAGACGCCTGCAAGGTGGGCGCGTGGAACCCGCGCGGCTGGCTGGGCTACGGGCGGGCCGGCGTCTTTTTCCTCAAGCGATTCCAGCCCCAGGCCCACGGCCCGCACCCAGATCGGGGTTGTAACGCCGAGGTCTATGTCAAAGACCGGTTCATCGAGCTGGAGACGCTGGGGCCGCTGCGGAGCCTGGAGCCGGGCCAGGCGGCCATGCACGTGGAGACCTGGGAGCTATACCCCGGCCCGGACGCGCCCCAGACGCCGGCTGGCGTGTGCGCCCTGGTCCGCGCGCTACACCTGTAGGAGCCGATTCTCTATCTCCCATCTCTATCTCCCCTCTCTATCTGCACAGGAGAACGACCATGCATACCCTGACTTTTCCCGACGATTTCCTCTGGGGCGCGGCCACGGCCGCCTACCAGATCGAGGGCGGTTGGAACGCCGACGGCAAGGGCGAGTCCATCTGGGACCGCTTCTGCCACACCCCAGACCACATCGAGAACGGCGATACCGGCGACGTGGCCTGCGACCATTACCACCGCTGGCGCGAGGACGTGGCCCTGATGCAACGACTGGGCCTGTCAGCCTATCGCTTCTCCGTCTCCTGGCCGCGCGTGATCCCGGCCGGCCGGGGAGCAGTCAACCCCCCCGGCCTGGACTTTTATGACCGGCTGGTGGACGCGCTCCTGGCGGCCGGCATCCAGCCCTTCCTCACCCTCTACCACTGGGACCTGCCCCAGGCATTGCAGGACATGGGCGGCTGGGGGGCGCGCGATACGTGCGGCTATTTCGCGGACTATGCTGACCGGCTGGCCCGGCGGCTGGGGGACCGGGTGCGGCACTGGGCCACCTTCAACGAGCCATGGGTGGTGGCCTTCGTGGGACACCAGTACGGCTGGCACGCCCCCGGCCTGCAAGACGAAGCCCTGACTTTACAGGTGGCCCATCACCTGCTGGTGGCCCACGGCCTGGCGACCCAGGCCCTCCGCGCCGCTGACGCCCGGTTGCAGGTGGGGATCGTCCTCAACACCCGGCCGGTGGAGCCGGCCACCGACCTGGAGCAAGACCGCGCCCTGGCCGACCAGTATTGGCAGCGCAACGAGGGCTGGTTCCTGGACCCGCTGCTGCGGGCGGAATATCCCCCGGCCGCCTGGGAAGACTATGGCGACCGGCGGCCGGCCGTCCAGCCCGGCGACATGCCTCTCATCGCCCAGCCGTTGGATTGGCTCGGCGTGAACTATTACTCGCGGGGCGTGGCTCAGGAGGGGCAGATCCTCGATCCGGTGCCCGGCTCCGACTACACCGACATGGGCTGGGAGATCCACGCCCCCGCCCTGCGCCGGCTCCTGGTGCGCCTGAAACGCGACTACCCCATCCCGCCCCTATACATCACCGAGAACGGCGCCGCGTTCCCAGATGAGGTCAGTCCAGACGGGCGCGTCCACGACCCCCGGCGCATCGCCTACCTGCGCGATCACCTCATCCAGGCGCGCCTGGCAATAGCCGACGGCGTGGACCTGCGCGGCTATTTTGTCTGGTCGCTTCTGGATAACTTTGAGTGGGCGCACGGCTATGCCAAACGCTTTGGGCTGATCTACGTGGACTATGCCACCCAGAAGCGCATCGTCAAGGACAGCGGGGAGTGGTATGCCCGGGTCATCGCCCATAACGGGGTGGAGGAGGAAGCCGACTGACGAATGACGTTTGCCGCCTGATGAGGGAGAATCCATGCGCTACGGTTATTTCGACGACGACGCCCGCGAATATGTCATCCAACGCCCGGATACCCCTACGCCCTGGATCAACTACCTGGGACAGGAAGACTATTTCGCCATGATCTCCCACACCGGCGGCGGCTACTCGTTCTACCGGGACGCGCGCCTGCGCCGGCTGATCCGCTATCGCTACAACAACGTCCCGGCCGACGTGGGCGGCCGCGCCCTCTACCTGCGCCTGCCGGACGGCGACTATTGGTCGCCCACCTGGCAGCCGGTGCGCCGGCCGCTGGACGCCTACGAGTGCCGCCACGGCCTGGGCTACACCCGCATCGCCTCCATCTATCGCGGCATCGCCGTCGAGGTGACCTACCTGGTGCCGCTGGGCCAGACGCTCGAAGCCTGGCGCGTCAGGCTCACCAATCGAAACCCGACGCCGGTTCGGCTGGACCTGTTCGCCCTGGTGGAGTTCTGCCTGTGGGACGCCTGGGACGACCAGACCAACTTCCAGCGCAACCTGAACACCGGCGAGGTGGAGGTGGCCGGGGGCGTCATCTACCACAAGACCGAGTACCGCGAACGGCGGGACCACTTTGCCTATTTCGCCTCCTCCGCGCCGACGGCCGGCTTTGACACGCAGCGCGAGGCGTTCCTGGGGCCGTACCGGGGCTTCCACGAGCCGATTGCCGTTGAGGAGGGCCGCTGCCGCAACTCGGTGGCCCACGGCTGGTCGCCGGTCGGCGCGCACCAGGTGCCGGTGGAACTCGCGCCGGGCCAGAGCCGGGAGATCGTCTTCCTGCTGGGCTACGCCGAGAACCCGCGCGACGCCAAGTTCACCCCGTCCGGCGCGCTCAATACCGCCCGGGTCCAGCCGGTCATCGCCCGCTATACCGACCCGACGGCCCTGGACGAGGCACTCGCCGAACTGCGCGCCTATTGGGACCAACTGTTGGGCCTCTGTCACGTCCAGACGCCGGACGAGCACACGAACCGCATGGTCAACATCTGGAACCCATATCAGGTGATGACGACGTTCAACCTCTCGCGGAGCGCGTCGCTCTACGAGTCCGGCATCGGCCGGGGCATGGGCTTCCGCGATTCAAACCAGGACCTGCTGGGCTTTGTGCACCTGGATCCGGCCCGCGCTCGCCAACGCCTGCTGGACCTGGCCGCCACCCAACTGCCGGACGGCGGCGCGTATCACCAGTATCAGCCCCTCACCAAACGCGGCAACGACGCCGTCGGCAGCGGCTTTAACGACGACCCGCTCTGGCTGGTGCTGGCCGTGGCCGCCTACCTCAAGGAGACCGGGGACGACGCGATCCTGGACGAGCCGGTGCCATACAACAACACCGTGGGCACCGAATCGCCGCTCTACGAGCACCTGCAACGCGCGCTGCGCTACACGCTGGACCGGCTGGGGCCTCACGGGCTGCCCCTCATCGGCCACGCCGACTGGAACGACTGCCTGAACCTCAACACCTTCTCCACCACGCCGGGCGAGTCGTTCCAGACCACCGCCCACCGGGACGGCCGGGTCGCCGAGTCGGTCTTTATCGCCGGGCTGTTCGTCCTGGCGGCGCGAGAGCTGGCCGACATCGCCGGGTGGCGGGGGCTGCCCGACGAGGCGGCGCGCTACCGGGCCGAGGCGGAGCAGATGGCAGCGGTGGTACATGAGCACGGCTGGGACGGGGCCTGGTTCCTCCGCGCCTATGACCATTTCGGCCGCAAGGTTGGCTCCCAGGAATGCGAGGAGGGGCGCATCTTTATCGAGCCGCAGGGCATCTGCATCATGGCCGGCATCGGCCTGGACGACGGCCGGGCCGGGCGCGCCCTCCAGGCAGTGCGCGAACACCTGGCGACGCCGCACGGCATCGTCCTCCATCAGCCGGCCTACACCCGCTACTACGAGCACCTGGGGGAGATCTCATCGTACCCGCCGGGGTACAAGGAGAACGCTGGCGTCTTTTGCCACACCAACCCCTGGATCACCATCGCCGAGGCCATCGTGGGCCACGGCGACGCGGCGCACGACTACTACACCCGCATCAATCCCTCGGCGCGGGAGGCCATCAGCGAGGTGCACCGCTGCGAGCCATACGTCTATGCCCAGATGATCGCCGGCCGCGATGCCCCCACCCACGGCGAGGCCAAGAACTCGTGGCTGACGGGGACGGCGGCCTGGTGCTACGTGGCGATCACCCAGTGGATCCTGGGGCTACGGCCCACCGGGGAGGGGTTGCGCGTGGCGCCGGTCATCCCCGGCGGCTGGCCGGGCTTTACGGCAACGCGCATCTTTCGGGGCGTGACGTATCACATCACGGTGGAGCGCGCCGGGCCAGGGAACGTCGTCTCGCTCACGGTGGACGGCCAGCCGGTGGCGGGGGACGTCGTTCCATTGCCACCGGCCGGCCAGACGGAGGTGGAAGTGCGGGTTGTGTTGAGCTGACCGGCCGGCTCAGCACGTTGCCCCGATGCGTCAGGGCCTGATCTGCACTGTGGTCAGGGGTATGCTATCGCCCAGGGGGTGACCATTGCTGTCGGTAATCGGCAGGCGAGGGCCGGCCGGCGCGACGTACATCCCCACCCGTAGCATGTACTCGCCCGGCACGGCGTTGTCCCACAGGCGGATGTCGTACTCGTCGGCCACCAGGCGGCCTGGTTCCCAGGCTGTGGTGGGGAGCTTGTCGTGGACTGGCTGGTTATCCTGCTGTCCCACGATGCGGGCCGGGTCGGCCACATCTGTCACGTGGTTAAAGACGGTGTATGCCCGGTCTATCCGGGCTGTGGCCTGCCAGTACAGGGTGAGGCGCAGGCGGTCCGGTTCCTGTTCCAGACGGTAGCCCACCAGCCGGATGGCCTCGCCCAGGGTATAATTCACCGGCTGGGGTACGACAAACGCCCGGCGTTGGAACAGCAAAAAGCCGTCTTCTTCGGCCACGAGGGTCCAGGCCGGGTCCGCGTGCATGCGGGTCACGGCCTGTTCATACAGGCGGCGCGAGGTCGGCTCGTAGAGCGGGAAGGTATTGCCCTGCGTATCCAGCAGCACATAGGCGGCGTCAAAGAGCTCCGGGAACAGGTAGATGCGTTCGCGTTGCGAGAGGTGTGGCACCAGGTCGCTCTGGGCGGAGACGGCGGCTTCGGGCGGGATGCGGCGCATGAACGTCAGGCCACGCTCCGGTCGGCCGGCCATCTGATAGCGCCAGGGTTGATAATGACGCGAGAACGGCCCTCCGCCGTGCAAATAGTAGCTGCCCAGGCTGGCGACCAGCAAGGCCAGCAGTATCCCGACGCGAGCACCCGGCCACCGCGCGCTCAGGCGACGCACCCCCTCAATGGCCCCCAAGAACAGGAACGGGATGAGCACCGCCGGGTACTGGTAGATGATCGCCACCATGTTCGGGTCATCGCTCAGGAGCAGGTAGCCCAGCGACGGCAGGGCCAGCAGTGTCACCTCCCATCCTGCCACCGGCAGGAGCGCCAGCGGCACGAGTAACCGCAGGACAAAGCCGAGCTTGTCCAGTGTAAGCACGTGCTGGAGCACCAGGACCGGGTTCGTTACCAGCGTGACCACCATCTCGCCGATGGAGCGGCCCAGGTAACCATAGCGGTTGGCGAAAAAGTACGTGTCCGTGCCCTGGAAAGCCGGGATGATCCACAACAACGCGGCCAGACCGTAGACCAGTCCCGCCGTTGCCAGGCTCAGGCCCAATCCCCACCGCCGTTGGACCAGGGCGATGTAGAGGCCACAGGCCACGACCACGAACGCGATCTCCTCTTTGGTCAACAGGGCCACGGCCAGGCAGACCAGGAAGGGGCCATGCCGGCCTTTGAGCAAAAAGTATGTCCCCCCGGCCAGGAACGGCACGGCGATGGTGATCTCGTGAAAGTCAAAGAGGTTGACAAAGCCCAGGGCCGGGTAGAGGAAGAAGCACGCTGAAAAGACAACGGCCCCGGCCCGGCCCAGGCGTTCCCACGCCCACAGGTAGATGGGCACTACCGTGGCGATGAGCAGCACGGTCTGGACGGCCAATAGCATCCGGGGATCCGACCAGAACCAGTAGAACGGGACCAGGGCCAGGAGAGTAAACGAGAGGTGATGCCCCAGAAAATTGGGCGAATCCGACATGATGGTGTTGGCGAACAGCCGGCCGTAGCTGCTATTCCATACCACCTGGTCAAAGATACCCAGGTCGTAGGCATGAGTGTGCAAAGCGAAATGTTGCGCTGTGGAGAGGGTCTGATAGACGGAGAAGTATAGGCCGGCCATGAGGGCCACGATCAGCCAGGGCAAGTCTCGCCTCAGGAGCGGGTGAGCAGATAGCCAGGCCATGAGCAGAGTGGCCCAGCGTCTGGCAACGGTGGGGGCGATCAGGCCGGCCAGGGCTGCCAGCACCAGGATCAGGATGAATTCAGGAAAGATGGCGGGGCTAAAGACGTTGTCCATGCGATTCCAGGCGGTCCGGGCACGAGTATAACACATCTTGAAGGGGTGTCAAGCGTGACCTGGGCTGACACCCGTGCGTAATTAAACGAGGCCTGGTCATAAATCACAATGCTGGGGGCTTGCCATCAGGCACTTAATCCTGTATCATTGGGGTCGTGTGATTACTCTTGACGAGGAGGGACTACCCCATGATACGCGATT